>NZ_JBSGDA010000024.1:0-88072 GCF_053602135.1 Nocardia sp. NPDC004573 | reverse complement strand
GCCGCGCGCAGGCCCTCGCCGCGCGCAGGCCCTCGCCGCGCGCAGGCCCTCGCCGCGCGCAGGCCCTCGCCGCGCGCAGGCCCTCGCCGCGCGCAGGCCCTCGCCGCGCGCACGCCCTCGCCGCGCGCACGCCTTCGCCGCGGCGGAAGGCCGGGTCCGTCGCGGCAGTTCGTCTGGCGGTGTGTGCGGATGCCAGGACTGCCCGGTCGGCTCCGGCCTCACACGGTTGTAGCTCTCCCAGCGGGCGACAGTGACAACTCGGATCGCTCGAGTCATGTGCGCTGCGGGACGATCGCGCGCTCGGCGCGGTCGGCGATGGCGCGCAGGTGCACGATGAGTTCCGGCGGCTCATGAACCTCGAAGTCGGCTCCCAGCCCGAGCAGCCGGTGGGCCAGCCACTCCGGTGCGTCGTCGCGAACGGTATCGATCCGGCACGTGTGCGCGTCGATCGGGACGATCTCGCCCGGACCGTCACCCAGCCGTCCCGCGACTCGGTCGGCGGAAGCGTGGATGGTCAGGCGGAGCCGGAACGCCGGTGTCCCCCAGTCGGTGCGGCGGCCCGTGACATACGCGGCGGGATCGGCGGCGGGTAGCGGGCGCGGCGTGAAGCGAGCGGCGGTGGGCTGCGGACGGTCGATCCGGTCGACGCGGTAGACCCGCCAGCCTGCCCGGTCGAGGTCGTAGCCGACCAGGTACCAGCGCCGCCGGGCGGGCACGAGTCCCACCGGCTCGGCATTGCGCCTCGTCTCGGCGCCTGCCTCGTCGCGGTAGGCGAATCGCACCCGTTCCCGGTTGGCCACGGTGGCCGCGAGCGTGGCGAGCACCTCGGGGTCGGCAGCGGGCCCGGCGCCGGTGGGCGGAGTCAGCGCGGCGGCGAAGATCCGCACTCTGCGCCGCAATTTCGCGGGCAGCACCTGCTCCACTTTGGCCAGCGCCCGGACCGAAGCCTCCTCGATTCCGGCCACTGCGGACCCGGCTGCGGCGCGCAACCCGACCGCGATGGCGACGGCCTCGTCGTCCTCCACCAGCAGCGGCGGCATCGCCGCGCCCGCCGCCAGCCGGTAACCGCCCGCCGCGCCGAGCGTCGCGGTGACCGGATAGCCGAGCTCGCGCAACCGATCGATATCGCGGCGCACCGTGCGGTCGGTGACGCCGAGGCGTTCGGCCAATTCGCTGCCCGGCCATTCGCGCGGCGTCTGCAGCAGCGACAGCAGACGAAGGAGTCGGGCGGGAGTGTCGTTCATGTCCCGAGGATGCCGGAAATCTAGGACTTGTTCAGTCCTAGATGCCGCTTAGCGTCGGCGTCGTACCGCAGAACCGACCGGTGAGGAGCCGACCACATGACCGACATCCGACCCTTCCGCATCGAGATTCCCCAGGCCGAGGTGGCCGACTTGCACGACCGGCTCGCCCGCACCCGCTGGGCCGCCCAGCTGCCCGGCGCGGGCTGGGATCGGGGCGTGCCGGTCGACTACCTGCGCGAGCTGGCCGAGTACTGGCGGACCGGGTTCGACTGGCGCGCACAGGAAGCGGCGCTCAACGCGTTCCCCCAGTTCCTCACCCGCATCGACGGGCTCGACGTGCACTGTGTGCACGTGCGCTCGCCGGAGCCGGACGCGACGCCGCTGATCCTCACCCACGGCTGGCCGAACTCGTTCGCCGAGTTCGCCGAGACCATCGGCCCGCTCGCGGATCCGCGCGCGCACGGACTCGATCCGGCCCAGGCCTTCCATGTCGTGGTGCCCTCGGTCCCGGGTTTCGGCTTCTCCGAAGGGCCGCGCGAGCTCGGCATGACACCGGCGAAAGTGGCCCGGATGTGGCTGACCCTGATGGATCGCCTCGGCTACCGGCGTTTCGGGGCGCAGGGCGGCGATCTCGGCGCCTATGTCGCGCCCGAACTGGCCATCGCTGCGCCGGACCGAGTGATCGGCGTGCACCTCGACGGCGGGATCGGGATGCCGACCGCGGCGGACGTGCCCACCATGACGCCCGAGGAACGCGCCGAGTGGGACGGCATGCAGCAATGGATGACCGGAGGGGTGAACCACCACGTCCTGCTGCACGCCGCCCCGCAGACCTTCGCACACGCCTGGACCGATTCACCCGTGGGCCTGCTCGCCTGGCTGATGCAGAAGTTCACCGAGTTCGCCCCGCTCGCCGACCGGGTCGAGGACGTGATCAGCCGCGATCAACTGCTGACCAACGTCAGCCTGTACTGGTTCACCGGCACCGCGGCCTCCTCGTCCTGGCCGATGTACAACGGCCTCGGCGAGAACGGATTCGCCTGGCCGAAAGGGCAGAAACTGGTGCCGACCGGCACCTACGGCGGCGGATCCGCGTTGATGCGCAGGCTCGCCGAACGCGACAACACCATCGTGCACTGGCCGGAGGGCAACACCGGCAACCACTTCATCGCGATGGAACGCCCGCAGGCGCACGTCGCCGACATCCGCGCCTTCTTCGCCGCCCTGCGGTAGGAGGCGCCGAGGACGATGCTCCGTCGAACCGGGACATGTCGCCAGGTGGCTGCGCGGCCATGCGGGTCGATCAGCGCGGCTCGATGCGACCGCATCCAGGTGGCAGGGCGGGTGCGCCGTTTCCGCGCCGGGCTGGGGAAACGTCGGTCCAGGGGTGAACCGGCTCCTACGGGGTGGGCTCGCCGCCGGAGCCGCTCGGCGCGGGCTGTGCCGGAGACGCCGGGGCGGGAGCGGGCGCCGGCGGCGGAGCCGGGGCATCAGGGACGGTGAACAACCCGACTGTGGGTGTCATCACACAGTGGGCGAAGGGGTAGTCGATGATGCCCCACATCGAGGCGAGCACCGTGCCCGGTCCGCTCTTGACGGTCTTGGACAGCGTCGGCAGGCGGTACTCGGTCACGTCGTCGAGCGGATCGATGCCGCTGGCGCCGGTGTTCACGTTCACCCAGGCGACGACCAGCCCGGACGCCAGGGGAGCGCCGGAGTGCGACGGGGTGGCGCTGAAACGCAGCTCGCCGGGACCGACGTTCAGGTCTCGGCCTGCGCCGGTCCCGTCGGTCGTGGCGGCCGCGATGACCGTGGTGATCGGCCCGTTGCTGCCGCAGCCGAACGTGGGCGCGGCGTAGGAGAACGGGGTGAACACGCTGGACACCTCGCGCAGGCGCGCGGCGCCGATCAAGTCGGCGTAGCGCCTGAGCGCGCCGACGCCCTCCTGTGCGGACGGATCGGATCCGGCGATGTCGGAGAGATGGTCCAGGCCGGAGTCCACCGGCGTCTGGGGCCCTGCGGTGGCGGGCGCGGCGAAGGTGAGAACCGCGCCGATGGCGAGAGATGCCGCGGCGGCCGCGGCGCGTGCGATGGTCCTGCCGTTCACTCGTTCTCCTCGATACCGAACCCTGTGGGCCCCCGACCCACCTGCAGCAACGTACCAGCTCGCGGCCGCTGCCGTCCCGGGGAGCGGCGCCTGGGACGGGGGTCGTGAGCGGCGCGGGTGTCCCTTCGTTGTGATCCAGTCGACAATGGTGGATTACCGGGAGGTAGGTTTGACTCGGACGTACGAGACACGCAGGGAGATGCGTATGAAACTATCCTTGTCACCCGACGACGTCGCCTTCCGCGACGAACTGCGCAAGTTCTATCGGACCGAGATCCCGGCCGATATCCGCGAGCGCGTGCGGGACGGCCGTGAGCTGTCCCGCGACGACATCGTCACCACGCACAAAATCCTCAACGACCACGGCCTCGCGGTGCCCAACTGGCCCGTCGAGTGGGGCGGCAAGGATTGGACGCCGATGCAGCGCCACCTCTGGCAGGACGAGATGCAGCTGGCCTCGGTGCCCGAGCCGCTGACGTTCAATGCCCAGATGGTCGGCCCGGTGATCGCCCACTTCGGCTCGCAGGAGCTGAAGGAGCGGTTCCTGCCGCCCACCGCGGCGCTGGACATCTGGTGGTGCCAGGGCTTCTCCGAGCCGGACGCCGGCTCCGACCTGGCCTCGCTGCGCACCACCGCGGTCCGCGACGGCGATTCCTACATCGTCAACGGCCAGAAGATCTGGACCACGCTGGCCCAGTACGCGGACTGGATCTTCTGCCTGGTGCGCACCGACCCCAGCGCGCCGAAGAAGCAGGCGGGCATCTCCTTCCTGCTGTTCGACGTGCGCTCGCCCGGTGTCACCATTCGCCCGATCAAGCTGATCGACGGCGGGCACGAGGTGAACGAGGTCTTCTTCGAGAACGTCCGGGTGCCCGCCGACCAGCTGGTCGGTGAGGAGAACATGGGCTGGACCTACGCGAAGTTCCTGCTCGGCAACGAGCGCACCGGCATCACCGGCGTCGGTCGCACCAAGGTCAAGATCGGCGTGGCCAAGCAGTACGCGGCGAAGACCAAGTCGGGCAACGGCACGCTGCTGGAGGACCCGGTGTTCGCGGCGCGGGTCGCCGAGCTGGAGAACGAGCTGCTCGCGCTGGAACTCACCCAGCTGCGGGTGGTGTCCAACTCGTCGGACGGCAAGCCGAATCCGGCGTCGTCGGTGCTGAAGCTGCGCGGTTCGGAACTCCAGCAGGCAGCCACCGAGCTGCTGCTGGACATCGCGGGACCGGACGCCATCCCGGTGGGTGCGGACGACATCGCCTCGCCCGGCTGGGCGCAGCGCAGCGGCCCTTCCTACCTGAACTACCGCAAGACAACCATTTACGGAGGCTCCAGCGAGGTGCAGCGCACCATCATCGCCTCCACGATCCTCGGATTGTGAGGCGACATTATGGATTTCGATCTCACCGATGAACAGGTCATGCTCCGCGACACGGTCCGTGACCTACTCGCCCGCACCTACGACGCGGAATCGCGGCTCAAGGTCGTCGACTCCGAACTCGGCTGGAGCCGCGACGTGTGGCGCCAGCTCGCCGAACTGGGCGTGCTCGGCCTGAGTTTCACCGAGGAGGACGGTGGCGTCGGCGCCGGTCCCGTGGAGACGATGGTCGTGCTCGAGGAGGTGGGCCGCAGACTCGCTCCGGAACCGATCCTGGACGCGGTGCTGGTGCCCGGCGGGCTGATCGCCGCGGCGGGCAGTGCCGAACAGCGGCAGCGGATCTTGCCCGAGGTCGCCTCGGGCGCCAAGCTGCTCGCGTTCGCCCACGCCGAGCCGGGGGTGCGCTGGCCGTCGAACGACCTGGCGACCACCGCCGGGGCGCAGGGTGATTCGTACACGCTGACCGGCGTGAAGAACCCCGTTCCGCACGGGGATAGCGCCGACGAGCTCGTGGTGAGCGCCACGCTGCCGGATGGCGGTGTGGGGCTGTTCCTGGTCGCGTCCGACGCGACGGGCGTGGTCCGCAAGTCCTACCGCACGGTGGACGGTCAGCGCGGCGCGCAGCTGGAACTGACCGACGCGCCCGCCGAGCGGCTCGGCGCGGCGGACGCGGCCGAGGCGATCGCGTCCGTGCTCACGCACGCGCAGGCGAGCCTGTGCGCGGAGTCGGTCGGCGCGATGGAAGAGGCGTTGCGGCTGACCGCCGACTACCTCAAGCAGCGCAAGCAGTTCGGCGTCACGCTGTCGAAGTTCCAGACGCTCACGCAGCGGGCGGCCGAGATGTACGTCTCGCTGGAGCTGGCGCGCAGCATGAGCCTGTACGCCACGGCGTCGCTGGCGGACGGGGCCGACGATCCGGTGATAGCCTCGCGCGCCCGGTTGCAGGTCGGTCGCGCGGCCCGGCACATCGGACAGGAGGCGATCCAGATGCACGGCGGCATCGGCGTCACCGCGGAGTACCCGGTGAGCCACTACGTGGCCAGGCTGACCGCGATCGAGCACACCCTCGGCAGCGGACTCGAGCATCTGCGGGTGCTCAGCGACCGGGTCGGCGACTACGAGCTGCCCGAGCTGTAAGGAGTGCCGCGGTGGTGCGTGCTTGCGCACCACCGCGTCTCACTCGTCCGCGCCCTCCGGGGAGGTCCGCAGTTGCGTGGGCACCTCGTCCGTCGATTCGCCGGTGGGCGTTCGCGCGGTGGGCGGCCTGGGGTCCTCGGGTGGCGCGGCCTGCGAGGTGTTCTCGTGCGGGTTTCGCGGGGACGGCTCGGCGGTGGTGCTGCTCATGAAGCCCGCGAACGGGGTCGGGTGCCGCTGGTCGGCCGGTGCGATCCGCCAGCTGGGCGACGGTGGGATGACGACCCTGGGGGTGGTCGATCCGGTAGTGCTCTCGTGGACCACGGGTTCGGCGTATTCGCCCGCCTTCAGCGGCGGCGGCGGCACGTAGGTGTCCTGTTTGCCGACGCCGCAGGCGCCGATCAGGACGAGTCCGATGGAAACCGCTCCCGCGGCGATCGCCGGACCGGCGATCTTGGCCCTGCTGCTTTCCAACGGTGACGCTCCTCGTGTGTATCGAGTGGACTCACCTTACTCGAGGCCGGTCGGTCCGGCGAGGCGAGTGGTCGCTGGGGATACGCCGGGCGGCGCATATAAAACAGTTCTGCTTCAGATATCGAATTGGTCTCTTCGGCGTGTCGTGGGCACGTGTCGCTATCTTCCGGCGTCCCGGGGTCGTAGCGTGTGTGAGCAAAGTTACGCGTGAGACGCCGGTTTAAGGATGAGAGACACGTTGTGTGAGAACGTGATAGTGGTTCTCTGACCGGCGTCATCGAGGAGTAGATGATGGGAGCTTACTCGACAGCGTCGCGGCGTGGTTCATCCCGCGCCGCGGAAGATGAGGTGTCGGCAACGGCGCAGCATCCCGCGTCGAACCAGCAGGGCGTGTTCACGATCGTGTCGCGGACGCTCGCCTGGCTGTTCTTCATCGGCGGACTCGTCGGGGCGGTGCTCGGCATCGCCGGCCTGCACGTCGAGATCACGGTCGCCGGACTCATTCTCGCCTGCACCGCGGGGCTGGTCCTGCTCAAACTCCGCGCGGGTGGCGGCGAACCCGACTGACCCGAAACCGGCCGGTCGCCCGGTGACCGGACCGGCATCGGCCGCGAGAAACGAAGGCGCGCAACACTTCAGGCGCCTACCGTGATTTTCATGAGGATCGAGATCACCACCGACGCCGCCGAGTTCCGCTCGGTCGCGGGGTCGTTCCTGCTCCGCGATCCGCTGCGGCACACCGTGCTCACCACGAGCGTCGCCAACCACCTCACGGGCATGGACGCCCCGGCCGAGGCCTCGCGGTTCCTGTCGGTCCACGGTGCGGACGCCGCGGTGGTCGGCGCCGCCATGCGGGTGGCCGGTCGCGACGTGTATCTCGGCGCGTTACCGCCCGACGGCATCCCCGCGGTGGCTCGCGCGCTTGCCGACGTCGTCCCCGCCAGCGCGGGCGTCGAAGGCGTCGTCGAGGACGCGACCGCTTTCGCCGGACACTGGTGCGCACTGCTGGGGAAGAGTTTTCACCAGTCGTACGTCACCCGGCTGCACCGGCTGGGCGCGCTGCGGATCCCGGAGGTGGCCGGAGCGCCGCGCCCGGCCCGGGACTCCGACGTCGCGCTGTGCCTGGACTGGCTGGCGGCCATGCGCGAAGAGTCCGGCATGGCGTCCGGACTGGACGAAGCCGCGATCCGCCGCCGGGTGCAGGCGGGCCGCTGGTGGCTGTGGGAACGCGACGGGGAACCGGTCAGCCTTGCCGCGCATCAGATCCCGATCCAGGGCTGGTCGCGGATCGGACCGGTCTACACCCCGCCGGAGGCGCGCGGGCACGGTTACGCCTCCGCGGTGACCGCGCACGTCGCGAAGCTGCTGCGCGACCAGAGCCTCGAGGTCTGCCTGTTCGCCGACATCGTCAACACCACGGCCAACCGGATCTATCGGACGATCGGCTTCCACCCGACGCACGAGTTCGCCCACTACGTCTTCGAGTAGCCCGCCGGGACGGTGCGCGACGCGGCGGCGAACCAGGCGAACACCGGCGCCGGACTCGGCGGCGCGGGCCACCCGTTGATCACCGCGGACTCAATTCAACGGCGCTGATTTCCACCAAGCCATCAATTCGGCATCGGTGGCGATGAATCCGGCGCTGTACATCAACATGGTCGCGCGGCCGGGATCCGACGAGAAGGCGGTGACCATGCGCGGGCGCAGGTTGCGACTGTCGTGCAGCGTGTAGTTGGTGTAACTGCGCCCGCTGTCGTTGGTGGCGGTGGCGCGGTCGTTGGCCGGTAGCGCGGCGAGCGCCGCCTGCGCGTCGGCGGGCGAATCGTAGAGGTAGAAGTCGAAGGACGCCTTGTTCGGGCCGCCGAAGCAGCTCCACATCACCAGCCAGGGGCCGAAATCCGGATCGTCGTGGTCGCGCGTCGTCGCGGAGTCCGGTGCGTGCGCGAAACAGCCCGCCTTGTTGTACCCGGTTCCGGAGTGCACCAAGCGCTGCGCCGAGGTCTCCGGCAGCATGTCCGGGAACGCGGCGCTCAGCTCCGCCGCGCGGGCGCCGATCGTGGCACCGTCCGTGGGGGCGGAGGCGGTCGTGGTGGGCCGCCCGGTGACCGAGGGCCCGGCGGAGGTGGCGTTCTGCGGGCGTGCGGACGTCGTCGGGGCGGCGGAACCGGGAGAACCGTTGTCGCTGAGGGCCACCGCGACGACGAGACCGAGCAGGGCGACGACCGACAGCAAGCCGATCCAGCCGCCCACCGAGGCATGCCATCGGGAACGTCGCTTCGCGCCGAGGTAGGCGCGCGCCGGACGCTGTGGGATCGCCGCGCCGGTTGGGGGCGGCGTATTCGGCGCTGGTGGTGGCGACCACGCCGGGGCGGTGAGCGCCCGCCATGCGGCGGCGGCGAACTCACCGCACGAGTCGAAACGATCGGCCGCGTGCTTGGCCATCGCCTTGGCCAGCACGCCGTCCAATGCCACCGGCAACCCGGGCCGCAGCCTGCTGACCAGGGGCGGTGGAGCGCTGAGATGGCCCTGGATCACCGCGACCGGATTGGTGGCGTCGAACGGCACCGTGCCGGTCAGCAAGCGGAACAGCGTGCAGGCCAGCGCGTACTGGTCGGCGCGGTGATCAAGCGGCGCACCGGACAGCTGCTCCGGCGCGGCGTAGGCCAAGGTGGCGGTGAAGGTCCCGGTCTGGGTGAGACCGCCGGTGTCGTCCCGGAATCGGGCGATGCCGAAGTCGGAGAGGTAGACGCGCTCCTGCTCGCCGTCGACGCGCTCCAGCAGGATGTTCGCCGGTTTCACATCACGGTGCAGCACGCCGCGGCTGTGCGCGAAGTCCAGCGCCTTGGCTGTCTCGGCGATGATCTGCACCGCGCGCTGCGGCGGCAACGTCCACGCGTCCAGCGCGGCGGCGTCGGTGCCGTCGATATAGCGCATGCAGATCCACAGCCGGTCGCCCTCGACGCCCCGGTCGAACACCGTGACGATGTTCGGGTGGTCCAGCCGCGCGACGAGGTCCGCCTCCCGCTCGAAGCGGGCGCGGATCTCCTTCTCGTCGAACAGCTCCGCGTTCAACAGCTTCATCGCTGTCAACCGGGGCAGCCGCGGATGCCGGGCCAGGTACACCGATCCCATCCCGCCGCGGCCGAGCAGGCGTTCGATGGTGTATCCCGCGAAGACCTCGCCGGTGTGCAGCATCGGTCAGTTCAGCGGCGCCGAGCGCCACCAGCGCAGCGCCTCGTCGATGGTGGTGTGGGCGAAGCCGTCGGTGTACATCAGATACTGGGTCCGGTCCGGGTCGCCGGTGAACGCGGTCACCAACTTGGCGCCCTCGTCGACGTACTTGTAATTGGTGTAGGTCTTCCCGCCGTTGGTGTCCGTGGACTTGGTGGCCGACGAGGGCAGGGTCTTCAACACCGCCTGGACGTCGGCGGGGGTCTTGTAGACGTAGATGCGGTAGTACGGGTCCTCGTTGTTGCCGCCCTTGAAGCAGCGCCACTGCGCGGCCCAGTCGCCGAAGTCCGGGTCGCCCTTGGACGGCGAGGGCGGCGAGCTGGGCGAGGCCAGCCAGCACTCGGCGCCGTTGTAGCCGATCTCCTCGGTCTTGGAGGCGGGCACCATCCGCGGGAACTCGGCGCTGATCGACTCCGGCGTCGCGTCGACGAGGTTCGGCTTCACCGCCGACGTGGTTGTGGTGCCGCCGTTGTTCGAGCCCGAATCGGAGACCGCGCCGATGATGCCGAGCACCACCAGGATCAGCACGACCACACCGACCGCCAGGCCGACGATCAGCCCGGTGTTCTTCTTGGGCGGCGGCGCGGCCGAAGGATGGGCGTGCGCGCCGTGCGGCGGCGCGGGCGGGGCGGCGAAGCCGGAGAACTGCTGCTGCGGGTAAGGATTGGCGGCCGTCGGCTGCGGCGCGGGGCCGGTCTGCGGTCGTGAGTTCGCCACCGGAGCGGGCGGCGGAGTCGCGGGCGACGCCGAGGCGGCGAGCGGGTTCGGGCCGCTGGTCTGCGGGGTGTGCGCCTGGTGGCCGGGTCCGCTGACATAGTGACCCTGCGCCACCGGATACGGCGAGCCGGTGGCCGGGACCTGTGGCCCGGTCGTCGGGCGTGGCCCGGCGGTCGGGTGCGGTGGACCGGTGACCGGGCGGGGGCCGCCCACCACCGGCATCGACGGCACGCTCGAACCGGTCAGCGCCTGCTTGGCGGCCGCCGCGAATTCCGCGCAGCTGCCGTATCGGTCGTCGGGCCGCTTGGCCATCGCCCTGGCCAGAACGCTGTCCAGCGCGAAAGGCAGTCCGGGGCGGACGCTGCTCAGCGCGGGCGGCGCGCCCTGCAGATGCCCCTGGATGACCGCGGCGGGGTTGGTCGCGGAAAACGGTCCGGTGCCGGTGAACAACCAGAACAGTGAACAGGCCAGCGAGTACTGGTCGGAGCGGTGGTCGAGCGAGGCGCCGGTGAGCTGTTCGGGCGAAGCGTAGGCCAGCGTCGCCGTGAACGTGCCGGTCTGGGTGAGATGACCGGTGTCGTCGCGCAGCCGCGCGATGCCGAAGTCGGTGAGGTACACCCGCTCACCGCGACCGGCCGTGGAGCGGGCCAGCAGGATGTTGGCGGGTTTCACGTCCCGGTGCAGCACCCCGTTGCCGTGCGCGTAGTCCAGCGCGTCGGCGGTCTCCTTGATGATCTGCACCGCGCGTTCGGGCGGCAGCGACTTCGGTTCCACGGAGGCGGCGTCGATGCCGTCGACGTACTGCATCGAGATCCACAGCTGCTCGTCCTCTAGCCCGCGGTCGTAGACCGTGACGATGTTCGGGTGATCGAGCTGGGCGACCAGATCCGCCTCCCGTTCGAACCGCGCCCGCACCTCCTTGTCGAAGAACATTTCCCGATTCAGCAGCTTCAGCGCGGTCATCCGCGGCAGCCGCGGATGTTTCGCCAAATAGACCGAGCCCATGCCACCGCGGCCGAGTTGCCGCTCGATGACATAGCCGGCGAAAACGTCACCGCTGGCCAGCATGACTGCTCCACTTCCCGCCGCCCGCCGGGACCCACCGGCGAACAGGCGTACAGCAAAAGAATGCGTGGCCGGAGCAGGGTCCGACCACGGAAAACATCGAAACCATAGCAGTAGTCGCGCCTCGCCTTATCGCTCGTCGAGCGCGGTGGCGCGCGGGCGATCGACGGGACCCGGACCGCCCGGCGGTGGCCGGGGGTCCGGAGGTTGCTGGTGTGGTCGCTGCCCGGATCCCGGACGCCTGGGCAAGTTCGGCAACTCGGTCAGGCCGGGGTGCACGGGGCGGCGCGTGGCCGGGAACACGGTATCCATCCCGCCTCGGCCGAGGACGCGTTCGATGAGGTAGCCCGCGCACACATCGCCGGTCTGCAACACCGTTTACACCCCCTTGTCGAGTCGAGCGCGCGGACACTATCCATGTATCTCGGCGAAGCATCGAGATGCAACAGTGGCGGCGCGACCTCGATTGTCGTCGGTAGCTGCCAGTACTGTGGCCCGCATGCGCATTGGAGCACACGTCCGGCTCGACAGTGACCCGATCGGCTTCGGGGAGAAACTCGGCGCCGACGTCATCCAGATGTTCGTGGTCGATCCGCAGAGCTGGGACAAACCCACCCCGCACCCGCGGACCGAGGAGATCCTCGCCAGCCCGATCGATGTCGTGGTGCACTCCTCTTATCAGATCAACGTCGCGAGCCTGAACAACCGGCTGCGCATGCCCTCGCGCAACGCGGTGGCCCAGCAAGCGCGGGCGGCCGCCGACCTCGGTGCGTTCGGCCTGGTGGTGCACGGTGGGCACGTGCGATCCGACGCCGAGCTGGAGACCGGAATCGATAACTGGCGCAAATTGTTCGAGCGGCAGCAGGACAAGGGCGGATTCGCGGTGCCGATTCTGATCGAGAACACCGCGGGCGGCAATCACGCCATGGCCAGGCACTTCGACGCCATCGCCCGGCTGTGGGACGCGGTCGGCGAGTACGGCGCTGGTTTCTGCCTGGACACCTGCCACGCCTGGGCGGGCGGCGAAGAACTCGTCGGCGTCGTGGACCGGATCAAGGGCATCACCGGGCGCATCGACCTGGTGCACCTGAACTCCTCCCGCGACGAGTTCAACTCCGGCGCCGACCGTCACGCCAACTTCGCCGACGGCACCATCGACCCGCAACTGCTCGCCGAAGTGTGCCGGACGGCGGGCGCGCCGGTGGTCCTGGAAACCCCGGGAGACGGCCTCGCGGAGGATCTTGCGTACTTGCGCGAGCACTGTGCTTGATGTGCGGCGCTGGGTTCGATTGCAGCGCCTGCGGCGCTGCGTGGTCGTGACCCCTGGGAGTCTCGCGTTCGAGCGACCGAGACGCGCGCCTGCGGGGCATGCGCTTCGGTCACTCGAAGACGAGACGGTCCGCGAACGGCGCTCGTAAGACTCGCGCCCGAGGAGTTGCGGGCAGTCTCGGTCGTCCGGGTGATCGCCATCTGGTCGAGACGACGTCCGACGGACTGGTCTTGATCGAAACGGACGCTCTCGGCGGTCGGACCAGCGCGTCGGAAGCCAGCCGGTGACCGCGGGTGCTTCCCGTCGCCGCGCGGCGCTTCAGGTGCACGACGGGCCGATTCGGCTCGTCGGTTCCGGCGCGACAGCGGAGCTGACCTCACCTCCGGCTGAAGACACCGCATGGCCCCTCAACAGCCGGAGGGCCGGCAACCATGCGGGGTCCTCGGCTCAGGATGCGAGCAGCTGGGTGTCCTCGATGATCGAGTAATGCTCGGCATTGCCCGCGATGGTCGTGCTCGTCGCGCCGTCGACACCGACCGGGACGTCGCCGGCCAGCGTGATGCGGGTCAGCTTGCGGGGCTGGTCGTCGTAGTCGTCGATGGCGTAGTGCTGGGTGGCGCGGTTGTCCCAGATGGCGACGTCGCCGGGTGCCCAATTCCAGCGGGCCGTGTTCTCCAGGCGGGTCACCCGGTCCTGGAAAAGCCGGAACAGCGCATGCGACTCGGCGCTGGACAGCCCGACGAAGTGCTTGACGAAGTGGCCGAGCAGCAACGCCCGCTCGCCCGTCTCCGGGTGCACGCGCACCACCGGGTGCTCGGTCTCGTAGTAGGTGGACTCGAACTCGGCGCGGTAAGCGGCCGTATTGGGGCGCGGCGTCTCCTCGACGCGGGCGTAGTCGTAGACGTTGGTGTGCACGGCCCGCAGGGATTCGGCCAGCCGCTTGAGCGGCTCCGGCAGCGACTCGTAGGCCGCGACGGTGGAAGCCCAGGTCGTGGCGCCGCCGTAGGACGGCAGGTGAACCGCTCGCAGGATGGACGCCTTCGGGATGCGGTCGACGAAGGTGACGTCGGTGTGCCAGCTGTTGGCGCGGCCGTGCTCGGAATCGATCGCCAGGCTCTTCACGCCGTGCGAGGTGACCGTCGGGTGCGGGGTGGTCGGCGCGCCGAGCAGCTGGGCGAATTCGTATTGCCCGTCCTCGGTGAGGTGATCCTGCCCACGGAAGAAGACGACCTTGTGCTCGAGCAGCGCGCGATGGATCACCTCGACGGTCGCCGAATCCAGATCGCCGCCGAGCCGGACGTTGTCGATTCGCGCGCCGATACGGGCGCCGAGCTTGCTCACCGAGGCGGTGGTCGGTGTTGCGGGTGCGACCGTCATGGGATCACCTTTGCTGTCGAGATCGGTTGGTGCTTGCTCGAGCACATCATCGAAAGCACGCCGCTGACCAGGGTTTTCGTCGGGCTGATCGCAAACAGGGCGGAAATCCGGCACCGCCGGGCGCACTGCGAACCAGCCCTCGCCGCCCAGATCCCGGCGCGGCGACCGAAGCGGAACACCGCCGGAGGGCGCGCCCGACCCGAGAGCGGCCGGGGTCTTGAACACCGCCCCGCCGGACACGCTGCGGAAACCGGCACGGCATGGTCCAGACTGGTTGCCATGAGTATTCGGCCGCTGGACGGGGTGCGCGTCCTGGAACTCGGCAATTACATCGCCGCGCCGACCGCCGGGCGCATCCTGGGGGATTTCGGTGCCGAGGTGATCAAAGTGGAACGCCCGAAGGCAGGCGACGAACTGCGCAACTGGCGGCTCTACGGCGGCGACACCTCGATGCTCTACCGGACGATCAACCGCAACAAGAAGTCGATCACCTTGGACCTGCGTACCGAGGCGGGGCGCGGGATAGTGCTCGATCTGGTGCGGCGCTGTGACGTCCTCTTGGAGAATTTCCGCCCCGGCATGCTGGAGAAGTGGGGCCTGGGCCCGGAGGTGCTGAACGAGGCGAATCCGGATCTGGTGATCACCAGGATCTCCGCCTACGGGCAGACGGGGCCGATGTCGGAGCGTCCCGGGTTCGCGGCGGTGGCCGAGGCGGTGGGTGGCCTTCGCGAACTGGTGGGCGATCCGGACCGTCCCCCCGTACGCACGGGCGTCTCGATCGGCGACTCCATCGCGGGCATCTACGCCGCGTTCGGCACCGTCATGGCGCTGTTCCAGCGCGAGCGCCGCACCGAGCGGGACGCGCCCGTCCCGCTGCGGGAGAGGGTGATCGACGTGGCGCTCAACGAGGCCATCCTCTCGGTGATGGAATCGCTGGTGCCGGATTATCTCGCCTACGGCATCCAGCGCGAACGCGTCGGTGGGCGGATGGAGGGCATCGCGCCGAGCAACGCCTACCCGTGCGCGGACGGGACCAGCATCATCATCGGCGGCAACGGCGACGCCATCTTCCAGCGCTATATGGCGGTCATCGAGCGGCCGGATCTGGCCGCGGACCCGGAACTCCAGGACAACGCGGGCCGCTGGCGCCACCGGGAGCGGCTGGACGCGGCGATCGGCGAGTGGACGGTCCGGCACACCCGCGCCGAGGCGTTGAAGCTGCTGGATGCCGCCGCGATTCCGTGCGGCCCGATCTACACCGCGGCCGACATCGTGGCCGACGAGCAGTACCGGGCACGCAACATGATCCAGCCGTTCGCCGTGGACGTCGGCGCGCCGGAGCCGAAGGTGGTCGGTTTTCCCGGCATCGTCCCGGTGATCGGCGAACAGTCCCTTCCCATCCGCGCGGTCGGCCCCGACCTGGGCGAGCACACCAGGGAAGTGCTGTCCGATCTGCTCGGCATGAGCGAGGCCGAGATCGATGCGTTGGAGGCGCGATGAGCACGCGACCGCACGACCGCAGGCGTCCGAAGGGACGCGGGCCCCGAGAACTGCGTTCGCCGGGCACCAGCAGGCCCGCCGTCCAGCCGAATCCGACCGGAGCGGGCGAGAAGCCATGGGGCGGCGTGATGTGCGGGCACCATCGGGCGCGGGAGCAGCGATGACCGCGCCGGTGCTGCGCGATGTCACCTTGCGCGACGGACTGCAGCTGACCGGCAAGCTGCTGCCCGTGCAGCGCAAGGTGGACATCGTGCGCCGCCTGCTCGCGCTCGGCGTGCCCGCGCTGGAGATCGGCTCGATGGCGCGCCCGGACCTGGTCGCGCCGATGGCGAACACCATGGAACTGGTCGCCGCGTTGACGCCGGAGGAACTGAGCCGCTGCTGGGTCTGGGTGGCGACGCCGCGCCATGTGGAGAGGGCGGCCGCGGCGGGAGTGCGCAACTTCCAATACTGCTTCTCGGTCTCCGACGCGCACAATCGGGCGAACATCGGACGTGACACCGAGGCCAGCGTCGCCGCCATGCCGGATGCGGTGCGCTTGGCCCGCGAGGTGGACGGGTCCATCCAGCTCTGCTTGGCGACGGCATTCACCTGCCCGTTCGACGGCCCGGTCGACCCGGACCGGGTCTTGGCCATCGCCCGCGACCCGCGCACCGAGGGCGCGGACGACATAGTCCTGGCCGACACTCTCGGCCAAGCCCATCCCGGCGAGGTCGCCGCGCTGGTCGCCGCGGTGCGCGACCGGACGCCCGCCCGGCGCGTCGTCTTCCACGGTCACGACACCTGGGGCATGGGCGTGGCCAATACCCTCGCCGCCGTCGCGGCGGGCGCGGACATGGTCGACGGCGCGCTCGGGGGCCTCGGCGGCTGCCCCTTCGCGCCGGGTGCCAGCGGAAACACCGCTTCCGAGGACATCCTCTTCGCCACCAGGCCGGCCTGGTTCACCCCCGCCACCCTGGCCGCGCTGGTCGACCTCTCCGAAGAACTACTGGCCGAACTCGGCGAACCCAACCGCTCCCGCACCCTCGAAGGAGCCAGATCCAAGGCATCGGCTTTCGCGTGGGTTGTCGGTCAGCCGCAGGCATAGTCGCAAATCCAACACAGGGTGTTCCCTGATGGCGTGCGGGGGCGATGCCGGTAAGACTGGACGGCATGACTTCGCAAGCCTTGGGCGCCGACACCGCCGACCTGGCGGCATCGCCCGATGTCGCGGCCCACGCTATCGAACTGACCAAGGTCTACGGATCCGGTGACACCCAGGTCAGGGCATTGGACGGGGTGTCGGCCGAGTTCGCGAAGGGCGAGTTCACCGCGATCATGGGCCCGTCCGGTTCGGGCAAATCGACCCTCATGCACTGCCTGGCGGGACTGGACAGCGCCAGCTCGGGCGCCGTCCGCATCGGCGACACCGACCTCACCACGCTGTCCGACAAGCAGATGACGCGCCTGCGCCGGGACCGGATCGGCTTCGTCTTCCAGGCGTTCAACCTGGTGCCGACGCTCACGGCGCTGGAGAACATCACGTTGCCGCTGGACATCGCCGGACGCAAACCCGACCAGGAGTGGCTGGACACGGTGCTGAAGCGGCTCGGGCTGACCGATCGGCTCACCCACCGTCCCAGCGAGCTGTCCGGCGGTCAGCAGCAGCGGGTCGCCTGTGCCCGGGCGCTGGCGGGCAAGCCGGAGATCATCTTCGGCGACGAGCCGACCGGCAACCTGGACTCCCGCGCCTCGGAGGAGGTGCTCTCGATCCTGCGCGCCGCGGTGGACGAATTCGGGCAGACGGTCGTCATCGTGACCCACGAACCGCACGCGGCCGGGTTCGCCGACCGGGTGGTGTTCCTCGCCGACGGCCGCATCGTCGACGAGATGCGTGATCCGACCGCCGACACGGTGCTCGACCGGATGAAAGCGTTGGAGCAGGCGTGACCGGGCGCTCGCGGGAGAATCGGGGGCGGGCGTGATGGCCGGAAGTCCGATGCGCAAAGTCGCGCTGCGCAATCTCGCCGCCCACAAGGTGCGGCTCGCGTTGACCCTCTTGTCGGTGGTGCTCGGCACCGCGTTCATCGCGGGTTCGTTCGTCTTCACCGACACGCTGCAGAGCACGTTCGACGGGATCTTCGCCAATGAGGCGAAGGGCGTCGACGTCCGGGTGAGCCCGAAGGAGCGCCAGGCGCAGGGCGTTCCGAACAATGTGGTGGACGAGCTGGTGAAGTATCCGGGCGTCCGCACGGTCGCGCCGAGCGTGAACGGACCGGTGGTCCTGCTCGATCCAGCGGGGAAGAAGGCCGTCCAGACCGGCGGTGCGCCGACGTTCGGCAAGTCCTACCTGCCGCCGGACAAGGCCGTCGCGGAGCCGGAGAAATTCCTGCAGGGCGTTCCGCCTGCTCGGCCGGGTGAGATCGCGCTCAACACGGGCGGGGTCGAGCGCGCCGGACTGAAGGTCGGGGACCGGACGAAGATCCTCATCCCGTCTCAGCCCGATCCCATCGATGTGACCCTTACCGGCATCTACGAAATACCCTCCGACACGGGCGGTTTGATCGGGGTGCTGTTCGACGACACGCAGGCGCGCAAGCTGTTCACCGACGGCCTGCACGTCGCGTATGTGGACCTGGCGGCCGACGGCATCCCCGGCGACGAACTGCGCGACAACTTGGCCCGAGAACTGCCGGGCTACAAGGTGCACAACGGCGATCAGGTGCGCGCGGACCTGAAGAAGGAAGTCTCCGACGCGCTGAACTTCATCAACTACTTTCTGCTCGCCTTCGGCGCGATCGCGCTGATCGTCGGCACATTCATCATCTACAACACCTTCTCGATGATCGTCGCGCAACGCCTGCGGGAGCTGGCGCTGCTGCGCGCGGTCGGCGCGAGCAGGCGGCAGGTCGGCACGTCGGTGGTGGCGGAGGCGTTCGTCATCGGACTGATCGGCAGCGCGATCGGCCTCGCGGGCGGCGTCGGTCTGGCGTTCGGATTGTCGGCGGTGCTCAACGCGTTCGACCTCGGATTGCCGACCGGAACGATGGCGGTGCGCCCGCGGACGATCGTGGTCGGGCTGCTCGTCGGTCTCGCGGTGACGATGGTCAGCGCCTACGCGCCCGCGCGCCGCGCCTCGCGCATTCCGCCCGTGCAGGCCATGCGCGAGGAGTTCGCGTCCACCGGGGAGTCGCTGCGCCTGCGCACGGTCTTCGGTGTGGCGCTCGCCGTGCTCGGTACAGGGTTCGTCGTGCTGGGTGCGCAGCGCACCGGCGGTACGGCGGCCGCCACGGTCGGCGTCGGCGCGCTCGGGTTGGTCTTCGCGGTGCTGCTCGCCGCGCCCGCGCTGTCGCGGCCGGTGGTCGGCGGTCTCGGAGTGCTGGTGCGCCCGTTCGGGCCGATCGGCCGCATGGCGCGCAACAACGCGGCGCGCAATCCGCGCCGCACCGCCGCGACGGCCTTCGCGCTCACCCTCGGACTGATGCTCGTCTCGGCCATCGGCATGCTGGGCGCTTCGGCGAAGGAGAGCGTCGGTGTGCTGGTCGACAAGGGCGTGCGCGCCGACTACGTGCTGGCCGGCCCGCAGTTGCTCGGGGTGCCGTTCGGCGCTGCCGACGCCGTGCGCACCGAGGTTCCGGGTGTGTCGCAAGTGGTGGGGATGCGAGGCGCCCCCTTCAAGCTCGGCGACGAGCAGGTGTTCGCCACGTCGCCGGACGGTCCGCTGGCGGGTGTGCTGAACTACGAGATCGTCCGTGGCAGCGACACTCTCGGGGCCAGGGACGTGCTCGTCTCGGAGGACGAAGCGAACGACCGTGGCTGGAAGGTCGGCGACCAGGTGACCCCCGCCGGTGTCGACGGCAAGAAGGTCCCGCTCACCGTCACCGGTGTGTACAAGAAGAACCCGCTGCTCGGCCCGATGGTGGTGTCGCAGACGGTCTACGACGAGGTGGTCCCGCTCAACTTCCGGACCAACTTCCTGGTGTTGATCGAAGCGCAACCGGGCGCGAACGTCAGCGCGATGCGTGCCGACCTGGAGAAGGCCACCGAGCAGTTCGTCGTGGTCCAGGTGCAGGACCGCGAGGAGTTCAAAGGCGCGCAGGGCAAACAGATCAACACCCTGCTGGCCATCCTGTACGGCCTGCTCGCCTTGGCGGTGGTGATCGCGATCCTCGGCATCGTCAACACCCTCGCGCTGTCGGTGGTGGAGCGCAGGCGGGAGATCGGCATGTTGCGCGCGGTCGGCATGCAGCGCCCTCAGGTGCGCCGGACCATCTATCTGGAGTCGATGTTGATCGCGGTGTTCGGCGCGGTCGTCGGCATGGCGCTCGGGCTGGGGCTCGGCGTCGGCTTCCTGCGTACGCTGCGCGATTTCGGGCTCGACCAGATCGCCATCCCGTGGAGCCAGCTGGTCCTGGTTCTGGTCGGCTCGGCGGTCGTCGGGGTGCTCGCCGCGCTCTGGCCCGCCGTGCGGGCGGCGCGCACGCCACCGCTGGCGGCCATCGCGGATCTCTGAGCGTCCGTGCGGCGCACCTGCACGGTGCGCCGCACCGGTGGCGGGTCAGTGCGGTCGCCTCTTCCGCCGCGTCGCCGCTGTCGACGGCGTCGTGACTACGACGGAGCGTCTTGCCGGCTCCTGACCGGCTGATCCGACGCGGAACCGCGAGCTGGGCGCGAACTGGATGGCGGAAGACCGCGTCGCTGCCGGCGCCTGCCGCCGCACGTGGCGCGGACCGCAGCAGTCATCGCGAATTCGCTTATGGCACAGGCGAATTCGATTCTCGTCGTGGCGTTGTCTATCCCGTCACATCCTGCTGAAGTTGTCCGTTTCGTAGTGTTGACTCAAACGGAGGTTACCACTCCACTTAATTTCCGGTTAACGGCCTGATTCGACGGGGAAGGAGGCCGCGCGATGGTCGCTGTGGACTTCGGCGAACTGGAGTTCGCGCCGGGCGGAGGCGTCGAACGAGTGCGGGCGGCGGTGCGCGGTCGCGGCGGCGAAGCCGTGGCCCAGCTTCTTCTCATCACGGTGCTCTACCTCGGTTATCGCGCCGGGCGGCTGATCACCGCCGACGACACCGGGCGAGCCATGGGCAACGCGCACGGCCTGCTCCGCTTCGAGGAACGACTCGGCCTGCTGGACGAGCGGACTGTCCAGGCGTTGTTCCTGCACCGTGAATTTCTCGCCGTCCCGGCCAACTTCTACTACGCCAGTGCGCATTTCACCGTGGCCGTGGGCGTGCTGCTGTGGCTGTGGATGTTCCGGCCGGAGCACTATCGCTGGACCAGAAATCTCATGGTGGCTCTGACCGCAGCCGCGCTCGCGGTGCACATCCTGGTTCCGCTGGCGCCTCCGCGCATGCTGACCGATCGCGGCTTCGTCGACCTGGCCGCGCGATACGGCCAATCCGTCTACGGCGCGGCCGATTCCGGCGGGCTGTCCAATCAGCTCGCGGCCATGCCGTCACTGCACGTCGGCTGGGCGCTGCTGCTGGGTGTGGCGGTGGTCGCCGCGACCCGCACGCCGTGGCGCTGGCTCGCTCTGGCCCACCCGGCGCTGACCACGCTCGTGGTGGTGGGCACCGCCAACCACTACTGGCTGGACGTCGTCGTCGCGGTCGTATTGCTGGCGGTGTCCGCGGCTTTGCACCCGTTTGTGGTACCCGCGGCGGCCACCGCCTGGGGCGTGATGGGTCCCGTTCCGGCCACGGCCTCCGCACCGCTCGTCATGGCGGCGAGGGTCTCCCGCATGAACGCGGGCATGGTCCGGCCGACGAATGCCGGCACTGGGGGCCGCAACGGGGCCGCGGCGGGCTGGAACGAGTAAGTCCGGATCACCACGGTCCGGCCGTCCTGATCGCGGAACGCGAACGCGGCGACGCGGGGGTCGTCGTGATTCCTGGAACCGAGCCGGGCCCCTGCGCTGCCCGGAAAAGGCGCAGCATTTCGTACTCCGACCAGCAGGGGGATCGGCAGGGCGGTGCCGGATCTAGTGATGGGCGGCGTTCGCGTGCGCCCAGGACTGCACATCACCTCGATCGAGGGCGACGGCCAGCAGCTCCGGGAACTTGTCCGGCGTACAGGCGAAAGCCGGGATGCCCAGTGCGGCAAGGGCAGCCGCGTTGTCGTGATCGAAGGCGGGCGCGCCGTCGTCGGAAAGGGCGAGCAGTACGACGACCTGCACGCCGGACTCCTGCATCGAGCGGACGCGGCGCAGCATCTCGTCGCGGATGCCGCCCTCGTACAGGTCGGAGATCAGGACGAACAGTGTGTCGGCCGGGCGGGTGACCAACGACCGGCAGTAGGCGAGGGCCCGGTTGATGTCGGTGCCGCCGCCGAGTTGCGTGCCGAACAGCACCTCCACCGGGTCCTCGAGTTTGTCGGTGAGGTCGACGATCTCGGTGTCGAAGACCACCAACGAGGTACGCAGCGACCGCATCGAGGCGAGCACCGCGCCGAACACCGACGCGTACACGACGCTGGCGGCCATCGAACCGGACTGGTCGATGGCCAGCACCACGTCGCGCCGCACCGCCTGCGCCTTGCGGCCGTAGCCGACCAGGCGCTCGGGCACCACGGTGCGATGCTCGGGCAGGTAGGTGGCGAGGTTCTTGCGAATGGTGCGGTCCCAGTCGATATCCCGCAATTTCGGCCGGGTGACGCGGGCAGCGCGGTTCAGCGCGCCGGAAACGGCGGCGACGGTTTGTGCCGCGATGCGCTGCTCGATCTCCCGCACCACCTTCTCCACCACCATGCGCGCGGTGGCCTTGGTGGTCTCGGGCATCACCCGGTTCAGGCTCAGCAGGGTGCCGACCAGGTGCACGTCCGGCTCCACCGCCTCGAGCAGTTCCGGCTCCAGCAGCAGTTGGGTGAGATCGAGTCGCTCCACGGCGTCACGCTGCATGACCTCGACGACCGAGGCGGGGAAGTAGCTGCGAATATCGCCGAGCCAGCGGGCCACGCGCGGCGCCGAACCCTGCAAACCGCCGGTGCGCTTGCCCGGGGAAGTCTCGTCATCGGTGTTGTACAGCGCCGACAGCGCCCGGTCCATGGCCGCGTCCGCACCGGAGCCCAGCCCGCCCAACCCTTCCTCCGCGGCTGCGCCGAGCACAAGTCGCCAACGCCGGGACTGCGTTTCGTCGGTCATGCCGCGTCCTTCCAGGTATGAGCGGCGATCTCGCTGCTGTCTCGCCGGACTGCCTGTTCCCTCATGCTGTATCCGATCCCGACATGGGCGGGGCCCTGCGTGGTTACGCTGCGCTGCCGCCTTCGGGCCTTACCGCTCATGCTGTGTCCGATTTCGGCATGGGCGGGGCACTGCGTGGTTACGCTGCGCTGCCGCCTTCGGGCCTGACCGCTCATACCGTGACCCCCAGAATCTCCGCTGCCGCGCGCACCGCGACTGTGGCTCGGTCGGTGTCGATCCCGGCGGCAGCCGACGCGGCGGCCGCGGACCCGCCGTCGCGGACCGCATGCCCGATCGCGCGGCGCTCACCCGATTCGAACGCGCCGAAGGTGCGGCGCAGCAGCGGCAACGTTTCGACGAACGTGTCGTCGCCGAGTCCGCGCAGCCAGTCGTCGATGAGCCGCAACAATTCCCGGTCGTGCACCAGCAGCAGGCCGCGACCGCCGAGGAACCCGTCGATCCACGCCGCCTTGGCCGCGGCGGTGGCGCCCACCGACAGGGCGGCGGACAGTCGGCGCGCGGATTCGGCGTCATCGATACGGCCCGCGTCGGCGAGCAAGCGGACCGCACGCCCCACCAGGGCGCCGTGCACGTCGTCGCGGTCGGCGACGCGGCGCAGCGCGGCGAGCCACTCGCCGGTGGCCCAGCCGTCGTCCCTGGTGTGGATGGCGGTGTGCGCCGCATCCAGCAGGCCGCGCAGATCGGTGGCGGCGTCGGTGTCCAACCCGGTGACCGCCGCGGGCAGACCGGCGCAGATGCGTACCAGCAACCCATCGGCCACGTGGGCCAGCGCTTTGGTGTCGGTGCCGCGCACGTCGCCGTAGCGCAACGTGCGGATCAGGCCGGGCAGCGCGGCCAGCAGGTGGGTGACGTCGTGGTCGAGCGCCGCGGTGGATTCCAGCCGGGCGATCAATCCGTCGGTGGCGCCGCCCAAGTCGGCCAGCAGCGCGACTTCCAGCGCGGCGGTCAGTTCGCCCACCGAGCGGTCGGCGCGGCTCGCGGTGTCGAGGATCTTCGCCTCCGCCGCGGTGCGGATGGTGGTGCCCCAGCGCGAAGCCTCGATGATCGAGATCGCGTACTCGGGGTGCCATCGCAGCGTCCAGGTTTCCCGGAAGGTGCCGGTGCTGCGGACGTCGCTGGTGGTGAGCGTGCCCCACTCGATGTCGAGTACCCGCAGCCGGTGCAGCAGGCGCGACCGCCGCACCTCGCGTTCCTTGCGCAGATCCAGGTCGATGGTGCGGATCGAGGGCTCCTGCTTCATCCGCAGCGACCGGATGGTGGCGCGCAGGTCCGCGTCCAGCGGCACGGTCGGCGTCTCCTCCGGCACCGCGCCGAGCGCCTCACCCACCACGAGTTCGCCTATCACCAACCGCAGCATCGTCTCGTCACCGCCGCACAGCACCGACCGGGTGGCCTCGGTCACCTCCGACAAACCGGCGAGCGGGCGACCGCGCAGTGCGGCGAGGGTGTCGGCGAGCCGGACGGCCTCGATGACGTGCGCGCTGGACACCGGCAGATCGTGGGCGCGCAGTACACCGGCGACCTTGGTCAGCCAGCGGGCGATCGGCCGCTCGGTGGCGGTGAACAGGTGGTGGTACCAGCCCGGCGAGGCGACGCCCGCGCCGTAGCCGGAGGTCGTGGACAGCCGCGAATGCGTCCACGGCACCCAGGTGAGTTTGGCTTTGGTCTTCGGTAGGCCCTTGAGCAACCGGGCGTCCGGCGCGGCGGGACCGAGCGCGCCGGTGAGCGCGGGCGCGTGCCATGCCCCGCACACCACCGCCAGCCGCATCGCGCCGTCTTTGAGCGCCTTGCGCATCGTCTGGCGCATATAGGCCTCACGCCGCAGGGTGTGGGCGTCGACCACAAGTGGCTCGGGCGGTGGTTCGGGCACGAGGGTCGTTTCGGCGATCGCCTCCGCGACCGAATCGAACTCCGGCGCGGAGTCGTTCACGGATCGCTCCTGCGCCTGGTGGTCGCGCTCGGGTCGACCGCGTTCGGATTCGGCGGTCGCCGATTGCTGCCCAGCCGGTTCCGTCGCCGCGGGTGCGCCGTCGCGCGCGGCTTCTTCCGGCGGCGTCGCGTGGGCCGCGGATTCCCGCAGCGCGCCCATCGCCTCGGTGATCGCCTCGAACGCGTCCGCGTCCGGGACGGATTCGACGACGGCGTCCCACCAGCGTTCCGCGTCGTCGTAGCCGCCCGCCTCGGCGAGCGCGGCGAGTGGATCGAACCGGTCGCCCGGCTCGTCCTCCGTCGCGAGCGTGACGGTCGCGGGCAGGTCGCAGAACCGCACCGGCACGTCGTTGTCCACCGCGTACCGCAGCGCCTGCCACTCGGGGGAGAACACCGCGTACGGCCAGAACGCGGCCTTGGCGGGGGCATCGGGAACGTACCCGAGCAGCGCGACCGGCGGGGTCATCCCCTCGGCGGCGACGTAACCCACCAACGGATCGGCGTCCGCGGGACCCTCGATGAGAATCATGTCGGGCCGGAAGTCCGCCAGGGCCAGCCGTAGCGAGCGCGCCGACCCGGGACCATGGTGGCGGATGCCGAATACCCTGGTCACGGCGGTGGATCCGGTGCCGGAGGTCACCCGGTGACCTCCCGGCAAGCACGGTAGAAGTCCGCCCAGTCGGGTCGTTCACGGACCACGGCCTCCAGATACTCGGTCCACACGACCGCATCGGCCACCGGGTCCTTGATCACCGAGCCGAGCACCGCGCCCGCGATGTCGGAGGCGCGCAGCACACCATCGCCGAAGTGCGCCGAGAGGGCGATGCCGTTGGTGATCACCGAGATCGCCTCGGCGGTGGACAGCGTTCCGGACGGTGACTTGAGCTTGGTCCGGCCGTCTGCGGTGCTGCCGGAGCGCAGTTCGCGGAAGACCCGCACCACCCGCCGCACCTCCTCGGCCGCCGCGGGCACCGTGGGCAGTTCCAGCGCCGAACCGAGCTGCTCGACTCGCCTGCTGACGATGGCGACCTCTTCGTCCTCGCTCGCCGGTAGCGGCAGCACCACCGTGTTGAACCGGCGGCGCAGCGCGGAGGACAGCTCGTTCACCCCGCGGTCGCGGTCGTTCGCGGTCGCGATGACGTTGAAGCCCTTGGCGGCCTGCACTTCCATACCGAGCTCGGGCACCGGCAGCGTCTTCTCGGACAGGATGGTGATCAGCGCGTCCTGCACGTCCGAGGGGATGCGGGTGAGTTCCTCGAGCCGGGCGATGGAGCCCGACCGCATGGCCGTGAGCACCGGCGACGGCACCAGCGCCGCTTCGCTCGGACCCTCCGCGAGCAACCGCGCGTAGTTCCAGCCGTAGCGGATCGCCTCTTCGGCCGTGCCGGAGGTGCCCTGCACAAGCAGCGTCGAGGAACCGCTGATGGCGGCGGAAAGATGTTCCGATACCCAGGTCTTCGCGGTCCCCGGCACGCCGAGCAGCAGCAGCGCCCGGTCGGTGGCCAGCGTCGCGACCGCCACTTCCATCAACCTGCGCGGGCCCACGTACTTCGGGGTGATCACGGTGCCATCCGGAAGGCTGCCGCCGAGCAGGTAGGTGACCACCGCCCACGGTGACAATCGCCAGGACGGCGGACGGGGGCGGTCGTCGGCGGCGGCGAGAGCGCGCAACTCGTCGGCGTACGCCTGTTCGGCGTGGGGGCGCAGCAGGTCCGGCGCCGGATCGGTGGTGGTCACTGCAACTCCTCGAGCATCATCGAGCGGTGGGTGAGGTCGTGGGCGAGCTGGTCGAAGGCCCGCGCCCAGGCGGGATCGTCGCACCGGCGGGCCACCGCGGACAGCGTGTCCGCCGCGGTGACCGGAAGATGGACCGCGGCCGCGGCGAGCAGCGACCGATGCGCGTTCGGCGCCGCGCCGTGCGTCTCGGGACGTCGCGCCGCCGCCCGCGCCCGCTCGAACAGCAGCAGCACCACGTGCTGGGCCAATGCGTCCGGCCACGGGTGGCCCATCGCGGGCAGCAACGCTTCTATTTCGGACAGCCACGAGCCGTCCAGCCGCACCAGGTGCGCGGTGCGATCCGCCTGCGGCAGCAGTGCGAACAACTCCCGCCTGCGCAGCATCGCGAGGTCGGTGGGCACGCCTGCCTCGAACAGCGCCCGCGCCCAGGTCGAATCGCGCTGCGCCAGCGCGGCGTCCACCCAGCCGTCGAAGACCGGCTGCCGGAACCGGTCTTCGATCGTGGCGCGCACCGCCTGCTGCGGCGTGCCGAGCGCACCGGCCCAGTGCGTCAGCGGGGTCGCGGCGACCACCTGCCGGAGCCGAGCCGCGGACACGTCGGGCGCGCCGTTCCAGCGATAGGCGAATTCGACGGTGCGGTCGGTGATCCCGTCGCGCTGCGCGGCGGCGTCGAGCGTATCGGGCAGAGCGAGCACCACATTCGTGTGCAGCATCCGGTGCTCGGCGCGGATCCACGCGCTCGCTCGCTCGCGCATCCGACGTGTGAACGCCGATTCCGGCAGCAGCGCGAGGAGTCCGGCGGCGGTGCGGCGCACATCGGCGCGCCGGTCGTCCAACGCTGTCTCGAGCAGGGGCTCGTCCTCCGGGCCGAGTCCGTCGGCGAGCACGGCCAGCAGTTCGGCCTTCAGCGGGCCCGACTCCTTCGGCCACGCCGTAGTCAACTGCGCCCTCGCCGCGCCGGCGTCGGCGCGCCGGAGGTCGGCGAGCCAGTCGCGCCGCTCGGCTGGTCGGCCGAACAGCCAGGTGTCGGCGGACTGTTCGGAGGTGATCGACGACCGCCGCACGAGTTCCCGCCAGTCCGGATGCCGGGCCGCCAGCCAGCTGCCGCGCGCGCCGGCGAGGCGCAGCAGCGGCTCGCGCAAGGAGGCGTTGATCTTCGCGTGCTCGAGCAGGTGCTCGCAGAGGGCGTCCGGCGCCCGGTAGTCGTACGGCCGCGCGGCCTCGAACCATTCGGGCAGGAATGCCGAGCGCTCCCGCAGCATGCGCGCCAGCCGCGCCGCCGCCGGACGCGGCAGCGACGGCCGCGGGTCGTCCGCCGCGGGCTCCGGTGCCGCCGCGGTGCTGGGGGCGATTCCGCCGCGGGTGAAAAGATCGTGCAGCGCCGCGGTTTCGAGCAGACGCGTCGCGGGATCGCTCGGCAACCGGCCGGCCGCGCGGGCGAGCGGGGGCGGCAGTGCGGCGGAATCCGGGGCGCGGCGCGCGGTGCCGAGCAACGCGACGGAGGTGAGGTCCGCGTTCCCGGGAGCCGGGCGGTCCGGCTCTGGTCCGAAGGTCTCGGCGGCGGCCAGGTCGACGACCTCACCCCCGGCGAACACCGAAATGGGCTCCAACCCGTCGGCGCTCCATTCACCCGCCACCGTGACCGGATGACCGCCGGAGACGGCCAGCAGCGTCCACGGTTGCTCCCCCGGCCGGATCGGCAGCGCCGTGCCGTCGGATTCGATGACGAACCAGCCTTGCTCGGTGCGGGTGGGGATCACGTCGGCCAGCAGCATCGGCCACGAGCGCACCCACGGATCGGCGCCGAGCGCCGAGGCGTGCGCGGCCAGCGCGGCGGCGATGGTGGCGGGCCGGTCGGCGTCGGCGGGCAGCGTGGTGAAAGGTTCGGCGGCACCGTGCTGTTCCCCCCACAATGCACGCAGCGGCGCGGCGCCCGGGTAGTAATGCAGCTGCGCGTCGGCCAGCTGCCCGAGGGCGGGAACATCGGCGGGGAAGCCGGGGGAACCGAAAGAATGGTCCACCACCAGCGCCCAGTTCCGGCTCTTCCGCCCGTACAGCCAGGTGCGTCGGGTATAGAGGCGCTCGTCCTCGGTGATCCGCGAGCCGAACACCATCCACCGATCACGGACCGGGGGTTCGGTGCGCACCGCCTCGGCCGGGTTGGGATAGCCGACGTGGGTCCGGATGCTGGCACGCAGCGGCGGCGGCAACGCGTCGAGCTGCCGGTGCGCGGCGATCAGCAGGTGCATCCGCGCGTACTCGCGCAACACCAGATCGGGCCAGTCGGTCCTGGTGGCCACGGCCGCCGGGAGTCTGCGCAGGGTGGAGGCGAGGCCGGGAGCCTGCGCGTCGACCATCCGGGCGGCCACGGCCTCGAAGGCGCGGTACGAGCGGTCGGCCTGTGCGAGCCCGGTGCGTACCTGGTCGGCGAGCCAGACGTCGAGTTCCTCCAGCCCGGCCGTCACCCGCACCCGGCGCTGTTCGGCGGTGGCTGGGTTCGGAGTGCGGGGGCGCTCGGCGGTCGTGGCGGCCCGAGCCGCACGGCCGCCGATCCACGATGCCGCGTAGTCCGCGGTCTCCGGCGCGACGTCGACCTCGCCCGCGGCCCACCGCAGCAACAGCGACAACGCGTGCTTGCAGGGAAATTTGCGGCTCGGGCAGGAGCACCGGTACGCCGGGCCGGACAGATCGACGATCGTCTGATACGGCGTGGCGCCGCTGCCCTGGCACCGCCCCCACAGCGCCGCGCCGTGCTGTCCGCATTCGCGCCAGCGATGCACCAGCTTGTGGGCCGCCGACAGCGAATTCGCGTCGGGCGCCAGCGCCGCGACCTGGTCTTCGGTCCACGGCGTCGTCATCGCGCGGCTCCAGCTCGGTGGTGGCTCATCGCCTTCCTTCGTTGCTCGGTTGACCGGATTTCTACCGCAGCGCACCGACATGTGCCGCCACCGGTGCCACGCCGCGCCCGGAAGCGCTTGTCGCGGTGCTTTATTCGTCATTCGGACAAATCTTGCGCTGATGGTGATGCTCTGGCATTCTGTCCTGTTCGGCTCGACCGAGCCACCCGGAACGGGTGTAGACACCATCGAGCTGCCCGCCGGGGTTGGCGAGGGGTGGACATCGAGACAGGGCGCAGGCGTTTCGATGACCATATCCATCCCCGCGGGCAGATTCGCCTGGGTGCGCTGGGCGATCCCGCCGTGATCGGGTAGCGTTTCGCACAGCTTCGACAAGGCGCCGCGCACGGGGTCGGAGGACGTGTGGCGGCTCGATGGTGGAGGGGATTTTTCGCATGCGCCTGGATCCCGACGCTGTCCAGGCCGTCGGTTCCGCGGACGTGCCGCCCCGGCTCTCGGAGGTGGTGACCCGGCGCCTCGCCGAGGATCCGGCGGTCACTCCCTCGGTTACGCGGACCGTGCTGCGCGCCCTGGGCGCCGCCGAATCCGGCGACGCGGCAACGGCATTCGATCACTCCGGAATCTTCCTGAGCGCCATCCGGG
This sequence comes from Nocardia sp. NPDC004573, assembly GCF_053602135.1. Classification (NCBI taxonomy): domain Bacteria; kingdom Bacillati; phylum Actinomycetota; class Actinomycetes; order Mycobacteriales; family Nocardiaceae; genus Nocardia; species Nocardia sp. NPDC004573. Next base: position 58,229 of record NZ_JBSGDA010000024.1, on the reverse strand, counting down.
TGTGCGGATTCCGCGGCATCGGGCCCGAGACGACGCTGCAGCTGCCGCCCGGACCGGGTCTCACGCTTGTGGTCGGCCGCAACGGCAGCGGTAAATCCAGTTTCGCCGAAGCCGCCGAAATGGCTCTGACCGGCGGAAACCGTCGGTGGGACGGTCGCTCGGCGGCCTGGAGGGAAGGTTGGCGCAACCTGCACGACGGCGCGGCTGCCCGCATCGAGCTGGAACTGCTCACCGCTGGTGACGCGCCCCGGCTCACCATCGCCAAGGAATGGGCGGCCGACGCCGACCTGCCGGACGCGCACTGGACCCAGCGTTATCCGCCGGCGCCGCCGTCGGCGTTCGACATGGACCGCTGGGCGGCCCAGCTCGAGCTCTACCGCCCGTTCCTGTCCTACAGCGAACTCGGCGCGCTGGTGGACGGGAAGCCGAGCGACCTGTTCGACGCGCTGCACCAACTGCTGGGTCTCGACGAACTCACCTTGGCGCAGGAACGCATCCGGATGCGCCGCCTGGAACTCGAACGCGCGGTGCGGGATTCGCGGCAAGAGCGGCTGGAGTTGCTGGAGCTGCTCGCGTCGGTGGCCGACGACCGGGCGGTCCGGGTCGCCGGACTGCTGCGGCCCGCCCAACCGGACCTCGCCGCGGTGGGTCGCGAAGTGCTGGGCGTGGTGGACGACCCGGCCGGCCCGGACGGCCTGCGCGCGATCGTGCGGCTCGCGCTGCCCGGCGACGCCGAAGTCGAGGCCGTGGCCACCCGGCTCGAGACATGGGGCGCGGCCATCGCCGAGGGCTCCACCGACGACGCCGAAGCCGATCTACGCTTGCTCGAACTATTGCGCACGGCGCGCGCGCACCAGGCGGCGAGCGGCCCGTGCCCGTGCCCGGTGTGCGGCCGCGGCGCACTGGACGAGGACTGGGCACGGGACACCGACGCGGCCATCGAGCGGATCGCCGCCCGGGTGGACGCGCTCACCACCGCCCGCGTCGAACTCGGCGACGCCGTGCGGGCCGCGCGGGCGCTTCCCGAACTCGTGCCCGCCGAACTGGATTTCGACCCGCGCAATCCACCGTCGGTCGACACCACGGCGGTGCGCGAGGCATGGGCCGAGTGGGCCGCGCTGACCACCGCCGAATACACCTCGGACCTGCCCGAACTGCTGCGCAGCGCGCACGCGCGGTTGGTGGACGAGCTCGACCTGCTGCAGCAAGGCACCCGCAAGGAACTCGACCGCTTGGACGAGGTGTGGACGCCGCTGGTGCCCCGGATCGTGACCTGGCTCGAAGGCGCGCGTGAGGTGGCCGCGCGCGCGGCGGAACTGCGCACGGTGAAGAAGGCGGAGGACTGGCTGAAATCGGCCACCGCGGGCCTGCGCGGCGAGCGCATGACGCCGCTGGAGACGACGGCCCGCTGGGTGTGGCGCACGCTGCGGCAGCAGAGCAACGTCGAGCTCGGCGCGATCCGCTTGCAGGGCAACGCGGGCACCGCGCGCCGCGTGCTGCTCGACGTGACCGTCGACGAGGTGGACGGGGCCGCGCTGGGCGTGATGAGCCAGGGCGAGTTGCACGCGCTGGGTTTGTCGTTGTTCCTGCCGCGCGCCACGGTGGAGGAGAGCCCGTTCCGTTTCGTCATGATCGACGACCCGGTGCAGGCGATGGACCCGGCGAAGGTGGACGGCCTGGCCCAGGTGCTGGCCACGGTGGCCTGGTCCCGCCAGGTGGTGGTCTTCACCCATGACGAGCGCCTCGCCGAGGCGGTGCGACGGATGCAGCTCGACGCGACCGTTCTGGAAGTGCAGCGCCGCGACCGCTCGGTGGTCGAGGTGCGGGTGTCCAGCGACCCGATCCGCCGCTATCTCGACGATGCCCGAGCCTTGGTCCGCACGCCCCAGTTGCCCGCGGCGATCGCCGACGAACTGGTGGCCACCTGCTGCCGTTCCGCGGTCGAGGCGGCCAGTCTGGCCAGGGCGCGGCGCACCCTGCTCGCCGGGGGCATGAATCACCGCGAGGTGGAACGCCACATCGATGCCGCCCACTCCACCAGGGCGAAGGTGGCGCTGGCGGTCTTCGGGGTCGGTAGCAAGGTCGATGACCTGAACAAGAATTTGATCGCGCGGGAAGGACGGTGGGTGGTGGACGCACTGCGCGACGCCACGGCGGGCGCGCACGTGCCGATCGGGCGGGATATGCGCGAGCTGATCGGTGAAACGGAGAAATTCGTAGCGTGGCTGGCCAGGTGAAGCGCCGATGAGCGGGCGGCGCAGGCCGGTCGGCGCGCGCAGCGGGCCTGCGGGGGGCGGGCGCGCGCCCCGGCACGGACAGCGTGGGCGGAACAACGGCGCGCGTCGGCCGCCCGCCGATCGGCCGTCGGTCGCCGAGCGGCTGGAGACCGTCGATCTGCTGCTCGCCGGATCGGTGACCGACGCGGGCGGGCTGTGGTCGCGGGCGACGGCCTGGATTCTGCGGATCGCGCTGGAGCAGGCCGTGGACGAACTGTGGCTGCGGCTGGCGCCCGCGCTGGTCCGCTGCCCGATGCGGGCGCAGCTGATCGCGCTGCGCGCCTTTGCGGGACCGGACGTGGCGGCGCGCGTCGCGGTGCTCTGGGCGGCGCTGTCGCGCGCGGCCCACCACCACGACTACGAACTCGCGCCCAGCGTCACCGATCTGCGGCGCTGGCGGGAGCAGACCGTCGCGTTGGCCGCGGACTTGGCGGCCGTGGAGGCGCGCCGAGATTGACCCCGGCGATGGTGCGGTTCGCCCGCAGGCATGACCGACGGTGCGAGCGGATCGGGGTCGGAGGCGGTCGCGAGCCTGCCCGGAGGGCACCGTGCACGCTGGAAGATGACGGCGGAGCCGATCGCAGCCGCAGGCAGTTGGCGAGCAAGCGTATGCGAGGCCCCGCGCAAGCCGAAGAGGCGCGGCGTGCGCAATCATGACCGGAGATGGTCGCGGCGATGCCGACGGCGGGCGCCGCTGCGGCCGGGCGGTGTGCGCGATCAGGATCGGAGAGCTGCCGGTGAGCGTGCGTATGGAGTATGCCGTCCGGCCGGACAGCGGCACGATTTGAGCGGATCGGGACAGGCGTTGGCGAGCGTGACCATGCGGTGCCCCACTCGGGTCGGAAAGGACGTGGCATGACCGGATCACGAGGGTGCCCGTGCGGGCGCGGCGAGGCTTTCGACGACTGCTGCGGTCCGCTGCTGAGCGGCGCGCGGCCCGCTGCCACGGCCGAAGCGCTGATGCGCTCGCGCTACACCGCGTTCACGGTGGGTGATGTCGACTATTTGCTGCGTTCCTGGCATCCGCGCACCCGCCCGCGTGAACTCACTGTGGACCCCGCCCAGCGCTGGCTGTTCCTGGAGATCACCCGCACCGAGCGCGGCGGGCTGTTCGACGACACCGGAACGGTGGAGTTCGTCGCGCACTACCGGGATGCGGACGGTCGCGGCGCACTGCACGAGACCAGTCGATTCGCTCGCTCCGACGGCGCCTGGGTCTACCTGGACGGCACGCACGCCGAGTGACCGGTAGCGTCAGCGGGCATGGCACGCGTCGCGATCGAGTACTGCACCCAATGCCGCTGGCTGCTGCGGGCGAGCTGGATGGCGCAGGAACTGCTCAGCACGTTCGCCACCGACCTGGACGAGGTCGCGTTGCTCCCGGGTTCGGGCGGGATCTTCCGGATCACCGTCGACGGCGAACAGATCTGGGAACGCAAGACCGACGGTGGCTTCCCCGAGATCGCCGTGCTCAAGCAGCGGGTGCGCGACCGGGTGGCGCCCGACCGCGACCTCGGTCACGCCGACCGGCGCGACTGACGCCGGGAATCAGCCGCAGCAGCCGCCACCGCAGCAGCCGCCACCCGCCGGAGGCGCCGCGGGGCTCGGCGCGGGCCCACTCGCGCCGCTGCGGGAGACGGTGGCGAAGGTGGTCAGCAGTTTGACCGTGTCGTCGTGGCCGATCGGGCAGGTCGCCGGCGCCGACGACTCCGCCATCGGGCGGGTCACCTCGAACGTGTCGCCGCAACTGCGGCACCGATAGCTGTAACTCGGCATCCGCTCAGTTTAGGGCCTGCGTCCGCGCATCCTCCCCGGCACTCCGAAGTGGCGGCGGCCGTCGTGACCGATTCGACACAGCAACCGAGTCCAGGGCCTGAACAGCGGATGAATGTGAGTTGACCGGCAATGGCCCCGCATCGCGACGCTGGCGTGCTGATCTTCGACGTACCCTCGAAAAGAAGGATGAGGAGGTCCGCGATGCGCGCTCAGTTCTCCGAGGCGTTGCCCGGTCCCGACGGTTTCGCCGAGCCCATCGCGCGAACGGCGCACGGCGAGGTCCGCGGCGTACGCGAGGGCTCCGTATCCGTCTGGCGCAGCATCCCCTACGCCGCGGCCCCCACCGGACCGGCCCGGTTCGCGCCGCCGCAGCCCCCGCAGGCATGGGAGGGAGTGCGCGACTGCACCTCGTTCGGGCAGATCGCCCCGCAGACGATGGGCACCATGGTTCCCATCGACTCGGGCCTGACCATGGGCGAGGATTGTCTGTGGCTCAACGTCTGGTCACCGCGGCCCGAGACCGGCGATCCCGCTCGCGTCGCGGACACCGAGCCACGCCCGGTGCTGGTCTGGCTGCACGGCGGCGCGTACTGCCTCGGCACCGCCGCGCAGCAGATCTACGACGGGCGCAAGCTGGCCGCGACCGGTGACGTCGTGGTCGTCGGGGTCAACTATCGCCTCGGTGCGCTGGGTTTCCTCGACCTGTCCTCGCTCGGCGACGACTTCGCGCCGAACCTCGGCCTGCGCGACCAGATCGCCGCACTGGAGTGGGTGCGCGACAACATCGCCGCGTTCGGCGGCGATCCCGGTAACGTCACCCTCTTCGGCGAGTCCTCCGGCGCGGGGTGCGTCACCGCGCTGCTCACCGCACCGCGAGCTGCGGGCCTGTTCCATAAGGCGATCGCGCAGAGCCCGCCCGCGACCACGGTGTTCGGGCCGGAGCGGGCCGCGACGGTCGCGCAGCGTTTCCTCGAACTGATCGAGCTGCCCGCGAGTCGGGCACAGGAGCTGCTGGAATGCCCGATCGAGCGGATCGTGAGGGCGGCGGGTGTCCTGCTCGACGAGATACCGCTCAAGGAGCCGGGCAGGCTCGCGGCCGCGCCCGTGGTGGACGGCGATCTGCTGCCGACCTACCCGATCGACCGGTTCCAGCGCGGCGGGTCGCACCGGGTGCCGTTGATGATCGGGACGAACAAGGACGAGGCGTCGTTGTTCCGGCTGCTGCGCTCGCCGATCATGCCGGTGACCCCGGACGCGGTGAACGCGATGCTGCGGGACGTGGCGGCGAGTCACCCGGAGATGTCGGCGGAGCGGATCGCCGAGATCACCTCGGCCTACCCGGACCTCGGCAAGGCGCGCGGAGCCCTGGCGATGTCCACCGACGCGGCGTTCCGGATGCCCGCGCACTGGGTGGCCGACGGTCACGCCGAGCACTCGCCCACCTGGATGTACCGGTTCGACTACGCCACCCCGATGCTGCGCGCGGCCCGGGTCGGCGCCGGTCATGCCACCGAATTGCCTTATATCTTCGGCAATTTCGGCACGCTAAACCTCGACCCGACGTTCTGGCTCGGCGGGCGCAGAGCGGCGATGGAGGTCTCCGGGCGAATGATGCGCCGCTGGCTTGCCTTCGCCGCCCACGGCGTTCCCGCCGCCCTCGACGGCTCCAAACACTGGCCGCCCTACCGCCTGCCTGCCCGCAGCACCTTGCTTCTCGACAGCGTCGACCGGGTGGTCGACGATCCGGACCGTGACCTGCACACCGCCTGGGGGCAGCAAGCCGTCGGGTTCTCCTAGCGGGCGTCGTCCGCGCCCGGCGGCCGCAGGCCCACGCAGTGCGGGACGCGCCTCAGACGTCGGTGGAGAAGCGGATGCCACCGTCCGGGATCTCCACGCCGGGCCACACCCGGGCTCCGCGCAGCAGCTCGCAGCGGGCGCCGATGTTCGCGCCGTCCCCGATGACGCCGTCGCGCACGAGCGCGCGCGGACCGATGCGCGCTCCGAACCCGATGATCGTGCGTTCGACCGTCGCGCCCGCCTCGATCACCGCGCCGTCGAAGACGACCGCGCCGTCCAGGCGCGCGCCCGCGCCGATCTCGGCGCCGCGGCCGACGACCGTGCCGCCGATGAGCAAGGCCCCCGGGGCGACGCCCGCGCCGGGATGGACCAGCGACTCGCCACGCTGACCGGGCAGGGCGGGGGAGGGGGCGATGCCGCGGACCAGATCGGCGGAACCGCGGACGAAGTCCTCGGGGGTGCCCATGTCGCGCCAGTACGACGCGTCGACGTACCCCTGGAGGCGGGCGCCCTCGGTCAGCAGCGCCGGGAACACCTCGCGCTCCACCGACACGGGGCGCCCGGCCGGGATCTTCTCGATGTACTCGCGACGGAAGACGTAGCACCCGGCGTTGATCTGGTCGGTCGGCGGGTCCTGAGTCTTCTCCAGGAACGCGGTGACCCGGCCGTCCTCGTCGGTGGGTACACAGCCGAACGCGCGCGGGTCGCTGACCCGGACCAGATGCAGCGTTACGTCGGCGCGGGTCGACTCGTGGGTGTCGAGCACCGCGCCGAGGTCGGTGCCGCCGAGCACGTCGCCGTTGAACACCATGACGTTGTCCGCGCGCAGCTTGGGCAGCACGTTGCGGATCGCGCCGCCGGTGCCCAGCGGCTCGGTCTCGGTGACGTACTCGATCTCCAAGCCGAGGTCGGAGCCGTCGCCGAAGTGCTCCTCGAACACCTCGGCCTTGAACGACGTGCCCAGCACCACGTGGGTGATCCCGGCCTCCGCGATACGGGCGAGCAGGTGGGTCAGGAACGGCAGCCCGGCCGTCGGCAGCATCGGCTTGGGCGCCGAAAGGGTCAGCGGCCGCAGCCGCGTGCCCTGCCCGCCGACCAGGATCACCGCGTCGGTGCCTGTATTTCCTGCCATCAAGCTCCCCTGTTCACAAGGTCGTTTCTCGCCTGCGCCGCCGGCTACCCGGCGTCGCGCGCCTGCTGGCGCAGGGCAGATCGAACCGCAATCCGGGAGCGGACCGCAAGTCCGGCCCGCAATGCCAGCCGCAGCGGAGCCTGCCACCAGTGCGGATGCCGGTCGGCCTGGAATCGGTAGGCGCTGGCGTGGTGGGCGGGCAGCATGACCTCGGGATGGCGGCCCGCCGCGTGACCCTTGGCGTGGGTCACCTCGGCGTCCGGCACGAACACGTTGTGCCAGCCCGCCTTGCCCATCCGGTCGCCGAAGTCGACGTCCTCCATGTACATGAAGTAGCGCGAATCGAAGCCGTCGATCGAGTCGAACGCCGCGCGCCGCACCAGCAGGCACGAACCCGACAGCCAGCCGACGGCGCGCTCGGAGATCTCCTCGTTCTCCTGCCGGTAGCGGCGGGTCCACGGGTTGGACTTCCATACCGTGCCCAGGATCGCGTGGCCTGCGCCGTCGAGCAGACCGGGCACCCGGCGGGCCGACGGGTAGACGCTGCCGTCCGGCTCGAGCACCAGCGGCCCGAGCGCGCCCGCACGCGGCCAGCGCTTGGCGGCGGCGAGCAGTTTGTCGATGGAATCTGTGCCCCAGCGGATGTCCGGGTTGGCGATCACGATGAACTCGATGTCCGGATCGATCTCCGCGACCGCCCGGTTGATCGCGCCGCCGTAGCCGATGTTGCCGCCGGTGCGCAGCAGCCGCACGTGCGAATTGGCCTCGGCGACCAGCTCCGGCACACCGTCCACCGACCCGTTGTCGGCTAGGATCACCTGCGGTTTCTCCGCGGTGGCCGCGGCCAGGGTGCTGATGAAGTGCTCGAGGTGCTCACCCGGCGAGTAGGTCACCGTGACGACGGCCAGGCCCGCGGGCGCGGCGGAATCGGAATCACTCACGACAGCCAACTCTAATGGGCCCGGCCGGACGCCGTCCGTCGATGGCCCGCGCATGGTGGGAGCACCCCGTGCGGGCATCGCCTAGCCGGACCGCCGCGCCAGCGCATCGCCCAGCGCCGTGCGCCAATCCCGCAGCGGCGTCAGTCCGGCCTCGTTCCAGGCCCGCGGCGACAACACCGAATACGACGGTCGCCGTGCGGGTCTGGGAAACCGGGAGGAGTCGCACGGGCGGACCCGCTCGGGATCGGCGCCGACGCCCGCGAATACGGCGCGGGCGAGCTCGAATCGACTGGCCCGCCCCGCATTGGTGGCGTGCAGCACCCGCGGGGCGTCCGGCCGGCCCGCCAGTTCCAGCAGCGCGGCGGCCAGATCGGCGGCGTAGGTGGGCGAGCCGACCTCGTCGTCGACGACGTCGACGGTGTCGCGTTCCCGCTCCAGCCGCAGCATCGTCGCGACGAAATCGCCACCGCGCCCGCTGTATACCCATGCCGTGCGCACCACGTGCGCGTCCGGGCAGCTGCTGAGCACCGCTTCTTCGCCCGCGAGCTTGGACGCCCCGTACACGGACGTCGGTCCCGTCACATCGGCGGTGTCGTACGGCCGATCCTGGGTACCTGCGAAGACGTAATCGGTGGACAGATGGATCAGCCGGGCGCCGAGGTCGGCGCAGACCTCGGCGAGCACGGCTGGTCCGGTGGCGTTGCCCGCGTACGCGGCTTCGGCTTCGGTCTCGGCCCGGTCCACGGCGGTATAGGCGGCGCAGTTGAGCACCACGTCGCCGGGCGCGAGCATCGCGCGCACGGCGACGGGATCGGTGATGTCGAGGTCGGCGCGCCCGTAGCCGTCGGCGGCCGGAGCGAGACGCCGCAGTTCCCGGCCCACCTGTCCGTGCGCCCCGGTGACGACGAGGCGGGCGGATCCGGTGGATGCGGGGGCGGTGGGGTCGGTCACGGGCGCAAGTCTGGCACGCCGCCGGTCCCCCGGTTGCGGCCGTTCGCGTTAACCGTTCGATAGCCTTGAGCTATCGGGGGATCCCGAAATCGGGCGGGCGAGCGGTAACCATGGTGGCGGATCGGTTGCGCGCGCGTCGCCAGTAGACCGAGTTTGGGCGAGAGGATGAGACTTGTCGCAGCGGAGGGGCACACCGGCGGCGGCGCGGCGGACCGGAACCCGCGACCCTTCCTTCGGTCCGCTGCGCTCGTTCGCCGTGGCCGCCGCCGTGATCGTGCTGGCGCTCACCGGTTTCGCCTGGCACAGCGTCGACGCGCTGGTCGCCGACATCGAGCGCCTCGGCGATCTGGGCCTCGGCGGCAGCCGCGACGGCGCGGTGGACATCTTGCTGGTCGGCGTGGACAGCCGCACCGACGCCCACGGCAACCCGCTGTCGGACGCCGAGCGCGCGATGCTGCACGCGGGCGACGAGGTCGGCACCAACACCGACACCATCGTGCTGCTGCGCGTACCGAACGATGGGCGCTCGGCGACCGCGATCTCCATTCCGCGCGACTCCTACGTCAACATCGCGGGCTCGGGCATGGGCAAGATCAACTCCGCCTACGGCGCGACCAAGGCGACGCAGTTGCAGAAGCTCACCGAGCAGGGCGTCGCACAGGACGACGCGGAGCGGCAGTCCACCCAGGCGGGCAGGCAGGCGCTCATCAAGACGGTGGCCGGCCTCACCGGCATCACCGTCGACCACTACGCGGAGGTGAGTCTGCTCGGCTTCGCGCTGCTCACCGACGCCGTCGGCGGGGTGGAGGTGTGTCTGAAGAACCCGGTCGACGAATGGATGTCCGGCGCGCGGTTCCCGGCGGGACGTCAGCGCCTGGACGGGCCGCGGGCACTGAGTTTCGTGCGCCAGCGCCATGACCTGCCGCGCGGCGACATCGACCGCATCGTGCGCCAGCAGGTGTTCATGGCACAGTTGGTGCAGCAGGTGCTCAGCGCGAAGACACTGGCCAATCCGGTCAAGCTCCAGCAACTCAGCGACGCGGTGGGGCGCACGATCGTGCTGGACGAGGACTGGGACGTGCTGGCGTTCCTGCAGCGGCTCAAGGATCTGTCCGGTGGCCAGGTGAAATTCGAGACCATCCCGGTCGCCGACCTCAACGGGGAGACCGGCAACGGCGAATCCGTCGTCAAGGTCGAGCCGAAGGCGGTCAAGTCCTACGTCGCTTCGCTGGTCGGCGACGGCCCGGCCCCGCGCAACGCCGAGCCGGGCTTCGATCCCGCGAAGGTGACCGTGAGCGTCTACAACGCGAGCGGCGTCGGCGGGCTCGCGGCCGAGGTGGCGCAGACATTGAGCGCGAAAGGTTTCCGGCAAGGCACGGTGTCCAACTACAGCGGCGGCCGCGTCGCGAGCAGCCGGGTGCTCGCCGCGGATACGGCGAGCCCGAAGGCGCAGGCGGTGGCCAAGACGCTGGGCGGGCTGCCGGTGCTCGCGGATCCGGCGCTGTCCCCGGATTCGGTGAGCGTCGTACTGGCGAGCGACTATTCTGGTCCGGGCTCGTCGGCGAGCCGGATGTTCGACCTGTCCGGATCGTCGGCGGCGGCCACACCAGTCCCGCCCGCTCCACCGATCGACGCAGGCCAGAACGGACCGAAATGCGTGAACTGAACCATGCGTGACATCGACCAGGCACACACCCTCACCGAAGCGGTACTCGATCCGATCCTCGCCCGTGATCCGGCGGGGCCGCGCGTCACCTACTACGACGACGCCACCGGCGCCCGCATCGAACTGTCCGGCGCGACCCTGGCGAACTGGGCGGCCAAAACCGCCAACCTGATTCGCGACGAATTCGGCCTGAGTCCGGGCGCCCGGGTGGCCGTCCTGCTTCCCGCGCATTGGCAGACCGCCGCCGTGCTGCTCGGTTGCTGGTGGGCGGGCACCGAGGTGGTGCTGCGCCCGGACGAGGACGCCGATCTGGCCCTGGTCACCCCGGATCGGCTGGACGACGCCGACGGCGTCGGCGAGGTCGCGGCGCTGTCGCTGGACGCCATGGGGTCCCCGGTGCGCGATGTGCCGGTAGGCGTCACCGACTTCGCCACCTCCGTGCGTGTGCACGGCGACCAGTTCCTGCCTCGCGGCGCCGGGGTCGCGCTGGACGGCATGCCGGTCGCCGAGGTGCTCGCCGAGGCGCGGAAGTCCGCCATGCGGCAGGGCTTCGCCGAAGGTGACCGGGTGCTGTCCAGCACGCCGTGGGACACGCCGGCCGAACTGATCGACGGGTATCTCGCGGTGCTGTCCGCGGGCGCGTCGCTGGTGCAGGTGATCAACCCCGATCCGGCGCAGCGCGAGCGGCGCATCGCGTCGGAGCGGGTGACCGCGCAGCGCGGATGAGCGCGCCCCACCGTCGGTAGCGGCTCCTACCACGGTATAAGCGCCGAATCCGACCTGAGCACGTTCCACAACTCGGCAGCGTTCCGTACGGTGGAGACACCGCACGACGAGGGGTTGGAGTATGCAGCCGCATTACTGGTTCCGCTGGGTGTCCGTACAGGGCGCGCCTCGCCTCGTCCTGCGCCTGCAGGCGCGCCGTGGTGACCCGTTCGCCGAATTGATGGGCGGACCCGCGGGCTTCGACGATCCGTATCCGATCATCGAGCAGTTGCGTGGGCGGGGAAGGCTGCTGCGTACCTCCATCGCGTGGGCGACCTTCGACCACGAGCTGTGCCGTGCCATCCTGCGCGACAGTCGTTTCGGCGTGCGCACCACGGAGAGTTTCAACATCCCCAAGCCGCTGCAGAAGCTGGCCGAGCGCTTCCCGTTGCCGCCGAATCCGGTCGAGCCGCCCTCGATGCTGGTGATCGATCCGCCGCAGCACACGGCCATGCGCAAGCCGGTCGCCTCGGCGTTCACCCCGCGTGCGATCCGCAGGCTGAGCGACCGTGTCGAGACGGTCACCGGGGAGCTGCTGGACGCGCTGCCCGCGCACGGTTCGGCGGACCTGATCCGGTCGTTCGCCGCCCAGGTGCCGATCGCGATCATCTCGGAGATGCTCGGGTTCCCCGACGAGGACAAAGCGCGGTTCCTGCGCTGGGGCGATCAGATGACGCCCTTGCTGGACGTCGGCATCCCGTGGCGCGCGTACCGCGAGGCGCTGCGCGCCATGGAGGTGATGGACGACTACCTCGACCGGCACATCGAACGATTGCGCCGCGAGCCGGGCGAGGACATCCTCTCCGCACTGGTCACCGCGGGGGAGCTGGACTCCTACGCGCTCAAGGCCACCGCGAGCCTGCTCATGGGAGCGGGCTTCGAGACGACGGTCAACCTGATCGGCAACGGTGTCGCGCAGCTGCTGGCACACCCGGATCAGCTGGAGCGCCTGCGCGCGGAACCGGAGCTGTGGCCGGGCGCCGTCGAGGAGATCCTGCGCTTCGACTCACCGGTGCAGACCACCGCGCGGACCGCGCTGACCGACGTGGAGATCGATGGGATCACGGTGCGCGAGGGCAACACGGTGGTGCTGTCGCTGGCCGGAGCCAACCGTGACCCGGAGGTCTTCGCCGATCCCGGGCGATTCGACGTCGGGCGCGACAACGCCAAGGAGCATCTCTCGTTCAGCAGCGGCGTGCACGTCTGCCTGGGGGCCAGCCTGGCCAGGATGGAAGGCGTCTACGCGTTGCGAGCCCTCTTCGAGCGGTTTCCCGGGTTGCGTCCGGACGGTTCGCCGAAGCGGCGCGCACTGTTCACCCTGCACGGCTACGAGCGGCTGCCGGTGCGTCTCGGCCAACCCGCGCAGGCGCCGGAGCCGGTTTGATCAGCCGGAGGTCTTCCAGACATAGCGGGTCTTCGGACGCCCGGCCCTGCCGTAGTCCGAGCGCCGGACGACCAGCCCGTCGTCGGCCAGTTTCTCCAGGTAACGCCAAGCGGTGATGCGCGAGACGCCGACCGAGGTCGCGGTGTCCGCGGCGGTCACCCCCTCGCTCTCGGCCGCGCGCACGGTGCGGGAGATCTCGTCGAGGGTCTGCGGCGCGACCCCCTTGGGTGTCGCCGCGCGCTGGTCGGGGGTGCGCAGCGCGCTGAGCGCCCGGTCGATGTCGTGCTGGGAGATGGCGCTCTCACCGGCCGGAAGCGCGGTGCGGAACTCGCGGTAACGGTCGAGCTTGTCGCGGAACGCGGCGAAGGTGAACGGCTTCAGCAAATACAGCACGACGCCGTGCGACACGGCGGTGCGCACCATGGCCAGGTCCCGTGCGGAGGTGATGGCGATGACGTCCGGGCGCGGCGCCAGACCGGTCAGCGCGGCGGCGACGTCGAGACCGGTGGCGTCGGGCAGGCCGATGTCCATCAGCACCAGATCGATCGGCGTGCCCTCGGCCGCGGCATCGGCCGCCGCGCGCATCGCCTCGCGTCCGGTGTGGGCGACGCCGACGGGGGTGAATCCGGCGATGCGCTCCACGTAGGCGCGGTGCGCCTCGGCGATCAGCGGCTCGTCTTCGACGATCAGCACACGTATCATCGCGCTTCCTTTCGTGGAATCGTCACGGTCACCGCGCTTTCGGGATCCCGTTGGGTGCGGATGCTGCCCCCGTGGCGAGCCACCAGCCGGTGGACGAGTGCGAGTCCGAGGCCGTGATGGGCGGCCTTGGTCGAATACCCGCGCTGAGACGCGCGCGCGAACATCTCCGCGGACATGCCGGGACCGCTGTCGGCGACGCGGATGTAGAGCATCGACTCGTCCGCGGCGTCGCGCCGGTGCGCCAGGGTGACCTCCACCCAGCCGGACGCGCTGTCCGCCGCGGCATCGATCGCGTTGTCGACGAGATTGCCGACGAGCGTGACCGTTTCGTGGGGGGACAGCGGCTCGACCGAGTCCAGCGCGGTGTCGTCGGTGATGGTCAGCTCGATGCCGCGCTCGGCGGCCTGGTTCACCTTGCCGAGCAGCAACGCGGCCAGGGCGGGCGCGCCCACCGCGGCGAACAGCCGATCGATCAGCGCCTGGGACAGCTCGAGTTCCGCGGTGGCGAACTCGACGGCCTCCCGATGGCGGCCCAGCTCCACCATGGTGACCACGGTGTGCAACCGATTGGCCGACTCGTGCGCCTGCGCCTGCAACGACTCCGCGAAGCTGCGTACGGAATCCAATTCACCCATCACCGCCTGCAGTTCGGTGTGGTCGCGGATGGTCATCACGGTGCCGATCGCCCGGCCTTCCCATTCCACGGTGTCCTGGTTGACCAGCAGGATCCGGTCGGTGGTCACGTGCATTTCGTCGCGCACGGTGCCCCAGCTCATCCGCTGCAGCGACAGCGGAAGGTCGCTGCGCCGCACCTGGCCCGGCGGCAGATCGAGCAGGCGGCGCGCCTCGTCGTTGACCACCTCGGCGTCCTCGCCGGACGGCCCGAACACCACCAACCCCTCGTGCACCGAGTGCAGCACGGCGTCGTGGTGCTCGTACATCACGCGCAGCTCGTCGGGCGCCAGGCCGTGGGTCTGCCGCCGCAGCCTGCGGCTGAGCAGGAACGATCCGCCTGCGGCCAGCACCAGGCCCGCGCCGGCGACGCCCAGGATCACCGGGAGCTGGGTGGCGACCTGGTCGCCGATCTTGGCTCGGGTCACGCCCGCGGAGACCAAGGCGACGATCCGCCCGTTGTCGTGCACCGGCGTGACCGCCCGGATCGACGGGCCCAACGTGCCGGTGAAGGTCTCGGTGAAGGTCTCGCCCGCCAGCGCGCGATCGATGGTGCCGCTGAACGGCAGCCCGATCATCGCGGGGTTGGTGTGCGTGTAGCGGGTCCGGTCCGGCGCCATGACCACGATGAAGTCCATGCCGGTCTCGCGCCGGATCTCCTCGGTCACCGGCTGCAACAGCGCCGTCGGATCCGCGCTGCGCACCGCGTCGACGGTGGAGGGCGCGTCGGCCACGCTCACCGCGACGTCGGTGACTTCCCTGGTGGTGGTGACGTCGCTGTCGTGCCTGGCGTCCAGGACCGCGAGCACCACACCGATCCCGATCATCACCGCGAGTACGACCAACTGGAAGACGAACGCCTGCCCGGCGAGGGAGAGCCGACCGCGTCTCACAAGCTCTGCCTCCGCTGAACGTAATGCACCAAACAGTGACCGGGATCACCCGGCCGACCATCATTCTGCCTGGAAGGCGTGAGCCACCTCGCGTCGGTACCGTTCGAAGGGAAATCCTCGCTATGAGCGACTCGACTCGCACGCGGCGCGACCGCACTCATTGGCTGTATCTGGCCGTCATCGTGGCGGTGGTGGCGGGCGTGCTCGTCGGCTGGCTGGCGCCCGGCGCCGCGCAGTCGTTCGCCCCGCTGGGGACCATCTTCGTCAACCTCATCAAGATGATGATCGCTCCCGTCATCTTCTGCACCATCGTGCTCGGGATCGGCTCGGTGCGCGCGGCGGCCACCGTCGGCAGGGTCGGCGGGCTGGCCATCGGCTACTTCCTCGTCATGTCGACCATCGCGCTCGGGATCGGCCTGGTCGTCGGCAATCTATTGCAACCCGGCGCGGGACTGAATATCGGCAAGTCGGCCAAAGCCGGTCACGACCTGGCCAACACCGCGCACAGCGCGGGCGGTACCTGGGAGTTCATCCAGAACATCGTCCCTTCCACATTGCTGTCCTCGCTCACCACGGGCAATGTCCTGCAGGCGCTGTTCGTCGCGCTGCTGGTCGGCTTCGCGGTGCAAGCCATGGGCACGGCGGGCGAGCCGATCCTGCGCGGTGTGGCGCTGCTGCAGAAGCTCGTGTTCCGGATCCTGGTCATGATCCTGTGGCTGGCGCCGATCGGCGCGTTCGGGGCGATCGCGAACGTGGTCGGCAAGACCGGCCTGGATGCCGTGGTGAAGCTGGGCACGCTGATGCTGGCGTTCTATCTCACCTGCGTGGTGTTCGTCTTCGGCGTGCTCGGCCTGCTGCTGTGGAGCGTCTCGCGAGTATCGATCTTCAAGCTCGTCCGCTATCTCGCGCGGGAGTACCTGCTGATCGTCGCGACCTCGTCGTCGGAATCGGCGCTGCCCCGGCTGATCGCGAAGATGGATCACATGGGCGTGGAACGCACCACCGTGGGCGTCGTCGTGCCGACCGGCTACTCGTTCAACCTGGACGGCACCGCCATCTACCTGACCATGGCGTCGCTGTTCATCGCCGAAGCGATGGGCAAGCCGCTGTCGGTCGGCGAGCAACTCGGGCTGCTGCTGTTCATGATCGTCGCGTCCAAAGGTGCGGCCGGTGTCACGGGTGCGGGACTGGCCACGCTGGCGGGCGGATTGCAGAGTCATCGTCCCGAACTGCTCGACGGCGTCGGCTTGATCGTCGGCATCGACCGTTTCATGTCCGAGGCGCGGGCGCTGACCAACTTCTCCGGCAACGCGGTCGCCACGGTGCTGATCGGCACCTGGACCAAGACCGTCGACGTGGATCGGGTACGCGAAGTGCTCGACCGCAAGGTGCCTTTCGACGAGCGGACCATGGTCGACGACGACCACGGCACGCCCGCGCAGCCGCAGGAGGCCGAGACCAAGGATCTGGTCCAGGCATAGCGCGCGCAGGACGAAGGGCTCGCAGGATCTGCGGGCCCTTCGTGGCGTCCGGGCTCAGGCCGCCCACTTCTCGGGGTGCAGGTGGTGCTGGGTGAGGGCGGTGGCGTGGCCATGCCCCATGCCGTGCTCGGTCTTCAGCCATTCGACGAGTTCTTTGTGCGAGGTGAGTCCGGTCTCGCGCATGGCGGCCTTCCACTCCTCGATGGCGCGACCGTACTCGGCCTCGATCGAGGGGAAGTAGGACGCGGGGCCGTGCGGCTTGGTCGCCATGGTGGATCTCCTTGCTCGTCGTGCGTTCGATGGTGCAGACGGATCAGGCTTCCGAAAGTCGTCGGCAGTTCTGCGGAAGTGTTCCGGATCACCGAAAGGGCCGTCGGCGCAGTCGGGGAGATCGGTCGGTAGCGTGGGGATATGGCTGATGTGGTGGTGGTCGGTTCCGGTCCGAACGGGCTCGCCGCCGCGGTGATCCTGGCCCGGGCGGGGCTCGCCGTGGAGGTGTACGAGGCAGAGGCGACGGCTGGGGGTGGGTGCCGGACCGCGGAACTGACGCTGCCCGGCTACCGGCACGACGTGTGCGCGGGCGCGCATCCGATGGCGGCGGCCGCGCCGTTCTTCCGCGCGTTCGACCTGACCGCGCACGGCGTCGACCTGCTCGCGCCGGAGGTCTCCTACGCGCATCCGCTCGACGGCGGCGTGGCCGGACTCGCCTGGCGGGACCTGGAACGGACGGTCGAGGATCTGGGCGCCGACGGCCCGGCCTGGCGCAAACTGTTCGCGCCGCTGGTACGGCACTGGCCGGACGTGGTCGACCTCGCGATGTCGGATCTGCGCCGCGTCCCGTCCGGGCTCGCGACCGCGATGCGTTTCGGCCTGCGCACCTTGGAGCAGGGCTCGCCGCTGTGGGACATCAGGTTTCGCGAACAGGTCGCGCCCGCCCTGTTGACCGGCATCGCGACGCACGCGATCATTCCGCCGCGGGCCATCACGGCCGCGGGCGCGGCGCTGATGCTCGGCGCACTGGCCCATGTCGGGGGCTGGGTGATTCCGCGCGGCGGCAGTCAGGCCATTCCCGACGCGCTCATCGCCGAACTCGAACGTCTCGGCGGCCGGGTGCACACCGGGCACCGGGTCGACTCGCTCGACGAGTTCGCGGATGCTCGCGCGGTCCTGCTCGACCTGGCTCCCGCCGAACTGCTGCGCATCGCCGAGCATCGGTTGCCCGCGCGGTACGCGAAGCGGCTGCGGCGATTCCGGTACGGCGGTGCGGCGTGCAAGATCGACTTCGCGCTCTCCGGGCCGGTGCCGTGGCAGGCCGAGGGCTGCGCGCTGGCCGGAACGGTGCACGTGATCGGCACCCGCGCCGAGGCCATGGCCGCCGAGCACGCCGTGGCCATCGGGCGACATGCCGAACGGCCCTATGTGCTGTCCATCCAGCCGGGCGTGGTCGATCCGACTCGCGCGCCCGCGGGCGGGCACACGTTCTACACCTACGCCCACGTGCCCAACGGCTCCACCCGCGATGTCAGCGCGGACGTGATCGCTCAGGTCGAGCGGTTCGCGCCGGGTTTCCGCGATCTGATCGTCGCGAAGAACGTGATCACCGCAGCGGAGCTGCCCTCGCACAACGCGAACTACATCGGCGGCGATATCTCCGCCGGGGCGATGACCCTGCGGCAGTTCGCCTTTCGTCCCACTCCGCGCTGGAACCCCTACGCCACACCGATCCCCGGTGTCTACCTGTGTTCGTCGGCGACCCCGCCCGGGCCAGGGGTGCACGGCATGAGCGGGCTGCACGCCGCGCGTCACGCCCTGCGCGACCGTTTCGGGGTTCGCAGCGATCCCCTCGACCTCCTACGCGCTCCCGCTCTCCAGCATCATCGCTGACAGCGCAGGTCCGTGCCCGCTTGGAAGGTCTCAGCCTTTGGCGGGTTCGGTGCGGTAGAGGTCGGGTTCGAGGTAGATCACGCGCGCCGCGGGCACCGCCGCGCGGACGCGGGACTCGGCGTCATCGATGGCGTCGGCGATCGCCGCGACGTCGAGACCGGGAACCACGCCGACCTTCGCGGCCACGAGCAGCTCCTCCGGGCCGAGGTACTGGGTCTTGAGGTGGATCACCCGGTCGATGCGCGTCTCGTCGACCAGGTTCGCGCGGATCTGCCGGTTCTCCTCCGGCGTGGCGCCCTCACCGATCAACAGGCTCTGCATCTCCACGATCAGCACGATCGCGATGACGCCGAGCAGGCCGCCGATGGCCAGCGTGCCGATGCCGTCCCAGATCGGGTCGTGGGTGAGCATGGTCAGGCCGACGCCCGCGAACGCCAAGACCAGACCGATCAGCGCGCCGGTGTCCTCCAGCAGCACCACCGGCAGCTCCGGGCTGCGCGAATTGCGGATGAACCGCCACCAGCTCGCGCCGCCCTTGAGCGGCGCGGACTCGCGCACCGCCGTGGTGAAGCTGAAGGTCTCCAGCGCGATCGCGATCAGCAGGATGACGACCGCCACGATCGGCGAGGTCAGCTCCTCCGGGTGCTGGATCTTGTGGATGCCCTCGTAGATGGCGTAACCGGAGCCGAGAGTGAACAACACCAGCGCCACGATGAACGAGTAGAAGTAGCGATTGCGCGCGTAGCCGAACGGGTGCAGCTCGTCGGCTTCCTTCGCGGCGCGCTGCTGTCCCAGCAGCAGCAATCCCTGGTTACCCGTGTCGGCCACGGAGTGCACGGCCTCGGCGAGCATCGACCCCGATCCCGTGATCGCCGCACCGACGAACTTCGCCACGGCGATCCCCGCGTTCGCGGTCAACGCCGCGATGATCGCCTTCTTGCCACCGCCAGCCGACATGGAAGCATGTCCTCTCTGTTTTCCAGCTACCCGCGAACAGACTAGGGCACCGGGCACCGGACGTTTCGGATCGGTCAGCCGGCCGCACCGACGCAGGCGCAGAACAGCTGGACCGCACCGTCCACCGCCTGCGCGCGAATGTCGGTGTCGGCGGCGGAGATCCAGGCCGCGCCGCCCCTGGTGAGCTCCAGCGAGGAGCCGCCCTGGAACAGCCGTACCTTCCCCGCCGTGCACAGCACGATGCCCGGCCCCGCCGCGGTCAGCGGCACTCGCGCGGCACCGGCGACCAGGTCGAAGCGGCGCAGCGCGAACTCCGGGGCGGGCGTGCGGTAGCGCACCGAGCCGTCGCCTGCGGGTTCGGGCAGTACCACCGGCAGGCCGATCGGCTCGAAATCCAGCACGCGCAACAGTTCCGGCACGTCGACGTGCTTGGGCGTGAGGCCGCCGCGCAGAACGTTGTCGGAGTTGGCCATGATCTCCACACCCACTCCGCGCAGGTAGGCATGCAGGTTCCCGGCCGCGAGGAACAAGCCCTGCCCGGGCTCCAACGTCACGCGGTTCAGCAGCAGCGCCGCCAGCACACCCGCGTCGCCGGGGTAGGCCTCGGCCAGCTCGAGCGTCGTTCGCGCCTCGGCCGTGAACTCACGGGCGCCCTTGCCGGACAGGTACCGCACACAGCCGTCGAGCACGTCGGGCAGCAAAGTGGCCAGCACATGTTGCGGCAGGGTGATCCAGGTGGTGAACAGTGTGCGCAGACCCGCGGAATCCGGCTGGGCGGCAAGAAGTTCGCAGTAGGAGCGCAACCCGTCCACCGACAGCGCGCGCAGCAACGCGACGGTGCGGTCCGGATCGCGGAAACCGGCCAGCGCCTCGAACCGCTCCAGCGCGACGACCAGCTCCGGCTTGTGGTTGTCGTCGCGGTAGTTGCGCAGCGGGGAATCCAGCGGCACCTTCGCCAGATTCTCCCGATCGAAGCCGGCCCGCGCCTGCTCCGTGCTCGGATGCGCCTGCAGCGACAGCGGCTCCTCCGCGGCCAGGACCTTGAGCAGGAACGGCAGCTTCCCGCCGAAGCGGCCTGCGGCGAAGCCCAGCTCCCGGTCCGGGTCGCCGGCGATCAGATCCAGCAGCGAGGTGGTGCCGTCGCCGACGCGCACCTGCGCCGGGTCGGCGGGGTGGGCGCCGAACCACAGTTCGGCCTCCGGATGGGCGGACGGCACCGGCCTGCCGCACAGCTGAGCGAGCGCGGTGCGCGAGCCCCAGGCATACGAGCGCAGCGCACCAACGAGTTCGTGCACTAGTAGCTTCCCCCGTACTGCCCCTGGCTGTCGGCGGCTGTGGTGCGCGAGCCGATCAAGCGCAGGTAGGCGGCGGCCATCTCCAGTCGCAGCGCGAGCACCGCGAGCTGTTCGAGTTCGGTGCCGTTCGCAGGCGCGGATTCCTCGGTGCGGGCCTGCGCGGGGGCGGCGGGGTCGGTCATCTCGGTGTGCAGCAGGTCGACGTCGGCGTTCACCAGATCGGCGTCCACCAGGTTCGGTCCCTCCCCGCCGAACACCGCGATGCGGCGGCGCGCGGCCGCGCGATCGCGATCGGCGCTGAGCACGAACACCCGGATGCGTTCCACCGGGGCGGGGCCGTCGAGCTCCTCGTCGTGGAACACCGGATCGAAGCCGGGCGCGGATTCGCCTGCCGCCTCGGCCATCCGGGTCCGCGCCGCCACGGCCTCGGCCAGATCCACCGCGGTGGCGACCTTGCCCGCGGACTGCAGCAGCACCTCGGCGCCGTGCTCGGCCAGTTCGGCCGCCGCCGGGGAGTCGCCCGCGAGCACGATGCCGTGCTGCTGCATGCGGGCGGCCAGCGTCTTGGCCGGGTTGTGGAACACCTCGTTGTGCGGCCCGTCGCGCAGCGCCTCGGCGTCCAGTAGGTCGGCCAGTTCGGCGAGCTCCGGGACGGCGGGGCCGGTACGCTGCGGGTCGACCGCGCGCAGCACCGCGATTCCGGCGGCCAGGAAGCGCAACAGGCGGTTGTGCCCGAGTACCTGCACCCGTGGTTCCAGCACGGCGGCGCGTCCGGCCGCGGCGGCGCGCAGCGGCCCCTCGTGCGGCGCGGCGACGACCACTTCGGCGCCGCGGCGCAGCGCCCGGTCGACGGCATCGATCAGGCGAGGATCGCCCGCGTCGTCGCCGGAGACCAGGACGACGTCCAGCGGCCCCACCCAGGGCGGAAGCGCGGTGGCGGGCACCACGGGTAGGCCGGCACGGTCGCCGAGCGCGGCTACAAGCAGTCCTGCGGCACGCGCGGCACGTCCGGAACCGGAGACCAGCACCACGCTCCGGGGCCGCAGATCGGCCAGCCGGGCCAGCGCGTCCTCACCCACGGCCGCCGCGGTAGCGCGTACCTGGGCGCCGCCGGAGGCGGCCGAGCGAAGGGCGCCGCCTGCGTCGGCGGCCTCGAGTGAAGCGGCATCGTCGAGGTCGAGCACCGGTGTTCCAGCGATCATCGGGCGTCCCACCTCCCCTCATCGCGCTGTGTCTTTTCCGCCCCCGCGCCCTCCCGGTCCGGCTGCGACAGCGAGACCGAGTCGGGCGAATCCAAGGCCTGTGATTCCACTATTCCAGTCAGGAGCGGACGATGCTCAGGATCTCGGTCACGAGTGCGTCTACTTCCTCCGCCGATCGGGCCTCGACGTTCAGCCGGAGCAAGGGCTCGGTGTTCGACGCGCGCAGGTTGAACCACGCGTTGTCGGCCAGTTGCACGGTCACCCCGTCCAGCCGGTCCACCGAGTGCGCCCGGTCGGCGAAGGCATCCACCACGGCCATCGTCCGCTCCTCGGCGTCGGCCACGGTGGAGTTGATCTCACCCGAGGCCGCGTAGGTCGCGTAGGAGGCCATCAGCTCCGACACCGGCCGATCCTTCTCGCCGAGCGCGGCCAGCACGTGCAGCGCCGCGAGCATCCCGGAGTCGGCGCCCCAGAAGTCGCGGAAGTAGTAGTGCGCGGAGTGCTCGCCGCCGAACACCGCTCCCGTGGCGGCCATCTCCTGCTTGATGAACGAGTGGCCGACCCGCGTGCGCACCGGCGTTCCGCCCAGTTCGTGCACCAGCTCCGGCACCGCGCGGGAAGTGATCAGGTTGTGGATGATCACCGCGCCGGGTTCCTTGGCCAGCTCGCGCTCGGCCACCAGGGCGGTGATCGCCGACGGCGACACCGGGTCGCCGTTCTCGTCGACCACGAAGCAGCGGTCGGCGTCGCCGTCGAAGGCCAGGCCGATGTCCGCGCCGGTTTCGCGGACCAGCTTCTGCAGGTCCACCAGGTTCGCCGGGTCGAGCGGGTTGGCCTCGTGGTTCGGGAAGCTGCCGTCCAGCTCGAAGTACAGGGGCACGATCCGCACCTGGGGCAGCGCGCCGAGCACCGCGGGTACCGTGTGGCCGCCCATGCCGTTGCCCGCGTCCACCGCGATGGTGAGTGGGCGGATGCCGCCGAGTTCCACGAGGCCGCGCAGGAATTCCGCGTACTCGGCCAGCAGGTCCAGTTCGGTCGCGGTGCCGCGCTCGCCCGCGTACTCGGGTACGCCGTCGATCAGTTCGCTCTTGATCGTGGCCAGACCGGTGTCCTGTCCGACCGGGAGCGCTTTGGCGCGGCACAGCTTGATGCCGTTGTACCGGGCGGGGTTGTGGCTGGCGGTGAACATGGCGCCAGGGCAGTCCAGCCGGCCGGAAGCGAAGTACAGCTGGTCGGTCGACGCCAAGCCGATGTGCACGACGTCGAGGCCCTGGCCGAGCGCGCCGTCGGCGAAGGCGGCCGACAGGCCGGGGGAGGAGTCGCGCATGTCGTGCCCGATGACGAGCCGGTGCGCGCCCTCGGCGCGCATCAGCCGCGCGAAGGACGCGCCGACGTCCCTGACGAAATCCGCGTCGATCTGATCACCGACCACGCCGCGAACGTCGTAGGCCTTGATCACCGCGTTCACGAATTCGGCAGAGCGGGCGACTGTCATGCCCAACACCCTAGTGGTTGCGCCGGACCGGTCCGACATCGTCCTCGTCCGATCAGGACGGCGGGTCCGGAAGGACGCGCAGATGGCCGCGGCGACCCGTGCGTGCGGTCCGCGGCGGCGGGGGAGCGTAGTCGCGATAGCCGCGCTGCTCGCGCTCCGGCGGGCGGCGGCGTAGCCCCGCCTCGCGCACCGCCTCGGCGAGCGCGGTCAGATCGTCGTCATCCGGTGTGCTGGAGGAGAATCCGCCTTCGTGGCGAACCAGTTCCCAGCCCTTCGGAGCGGTGATGCGTGAGCCGTGCGTTTCGCAGAGATCCCAGGAGTGCGGTTCGGCGACCGTCGCGAGTGGTCCGACCACTGCCGTCGAGTCCGAGTACACATAGGTGAGCGTCGCGACGGCCGGATTCTTGCAGCCTGGTCGGCAGCAACGACGCATGGGAATCACGCCGATGAGAGTAACCCCCCTGGCGCATCGATGGGGACAGACACGCTTGAAGAATCTCGGTCCGCGCCCGACGGAACGAGGGCAGCACGGCGCTCCACAGGCCGCGACGCGGCTT
This sequence comes from Nocardia sp. NPDC004573, assembly GCF_053602135.1. Taxonomy (NCBI): domain Bacteria; kingdom Bacillati; phylum Actinomycetota; class Actinomycetes; order Mycobacteriales; family Nocardiaceae; genus Nocardia; species Nocardia sp. NPDC004573. Next base: position 34,403 of record NZ_JBSGDA010000024.1, on the reverse strand, counting down.
GCGGTGATCTGCACGACGTCCTCCGGACGCGCGCACAGCGATGTCCCGCTGCGCGACGCGAGTGGGGTATCGCGGATGAGAGTGCCGGAGTACCCGGCGGTCGACCGGCCTACACGCGTGTGCGCCCGCGCCTGCCCCGCAACGGCATTCGAGGGCCGCCGCCACGTGGACGGGTAGGACTCACTCGGCTTCCGGATCGATCACGTCCGGGTCGACGCCGAGGTAGGTCGCGACCTGCTGGACCAGCACTTCCCGCAGCAGATCCACCAGGTCGTCGGGGTCGCTGGCGCGCAACTCGAGCGGTTTGCGGAACAGCACCACCCGTGCCCGGGTCGCCGCGCCGTGCCGGTCGACGCCTGCCGGGATGAGCCGCGAGAGGGGCACCGGGCCGTCGGCGACCACCTCGTCCGGCCAGGTGACCGAATCGGGATGCAGCGGACGGATTTTCGGAACGTCGTCGACCGCGATGTCGAGCTTGGTGAGCCGGTCGTGCCAGCGGGAGTCCAACGGGGCGAACGCCTCCAGCACCAGCCGGTCGAACTTCTGACCGCGGGTCCGCCAGGCGGGAACCGTGGGTGGCAGCATCGGTCCGCGCACTCCGCGGCCGCGGCGGATCACCGACCGGGCGGTCGGCGGTCGGCGCTTACGGGAACGTGCCATGAGACAAAATCTAGGCCAGCGGGCTCGTGTCGTCCGCACCGAGGCGGTCGGCGAGCCCCTGCGGTCGTGTCGCGCGAGCCCGGAGCGCCCCGTGGACGGGCGGCTCCGGGCTTCGCATACGTCTGTCAGCCGATGCCGCGCTTGAGGCGGCGGCGCTCCCGCTCGGAGAGGCCGCCCCAGATACCGAAGCGCTCATCGTGCGCGAGCGCGTATTCCAGGCACTCGTCGCGTACCTCGCAGCCCATGCAAATCCGTTTGGCCTCGCGGGTCGAGCCGCCCTTCTCGGGGAAGAACGCCTCTGGATCGGTCTGCGCGCACAGGGCGCGCTCCTGCCACTGCTCTTCGATGGATTCGAACATCTCGTCGAAACCGGTCACGACCAGGCTGAGCCGGGGCGCCGTGACTCCGTTACCCCCCTCTTGGTCGTTCCAGCCGCCGTTATCTGCGCAGACGCCACGTGCTGCGCCTGCTGTGGAATCGGTCGGCGAGACCATCTCGTTGGCCACGCTCCGCCTCCTCACTGTGTGTTAGCGCAGAATGATTCTTTCCGTCGGACCAACACTCGCACCGACGGCCATACCCCGCGACGTTGTCCCGCGGACGTCCCCGAGCTTGTCATACCGATGCGAACATCTGTTCGAAAAGCGGTTCGCGCGTTGAGCTCTCGCGCGAACCCGGAATGACATGACTGTGATTAGACACGCCGGACGCGTCGATGGTCAAGCCGCCGTCGCTATTCCGTTACTATCCGCAGCCGCATTCCGAGACGATCTTGTGATGTGCATTAGCAAATAAACAGCAAATTTGCCGCGAACGGGAGCCGCCACGCCAGCGCATAGGCTGTGCGGATGTGACTGGACAACAAGCGGACGTCCCGCCCGCGAACGGACCCCGCATCGCCGTGCTGGTCGGCGGCGTCGGTGGCGCGCGTTTCCTTCAGGGCGTCCGGGAGCTGCTGCCCGAGGCGGACGTCTCCGCGATCGTGAACGTCGGCGACGACGTCTGGATGCACGGGCTCCGGATCTGCCCCGACCTCGATACCTGCATGTATACCCTGGGCGGAGGCATTGATACCGAGCGCGGGTGGGGCCGGGTCGGCGAGACCTGGCACGCCAAGGAGGAGCTCGCGAAATATCACGCGCAGCCGGACTGGTTCGGTTTGGGCGACCGCGATATCGCCACGCATCTGATCCGTACCGAAATGTTGCGCGCCGGCTACCGGCTCTCCGCCGTCACCGAGGCGCTGTGCAACCGGTGGCAGCCCGGCGTGAAACTCATCCCGGCAACCGACGATCGCTGCGAAACGCATGTCGTGGTGTCCGATCCGGACAACCCTGGCGAACGGCGCGCGATCCATTTTCAAGAGTGGTGGGTTCGCTACCGCGCGAACATCGACACCCATGGATTCGCCACAATTGGCGCCGATGAAGCCAAACCGGCCCCAAATGTGATCGATATCATAGAATCCGCGGACGTGGTCCTGCTCGCTCCGTCCAACCCCGTCGTGAGCATCGGCGCCATCCTCGCGGTGCCCGGAATCCGCGGCGCGTTGCGCACCACCGCGGCCAAGGTGATCGGCGTTTCCGGCGTGATCGACGGCAAGCCGTTGCGCGGCATGGCCGACGAGTGCCTGTCGGTGATCGGGGTGGAGACCACGGCCGAGGCGATCGGCCGGTACTACGGCGCCCGCTCGGCCACCGGGATCCTGGACGGCTGGCTGATCCACAGCACCGACACCGCCGAGGTGCCCGGGGTCGAGGTGCGCAGCGTGCCCTTGTTGATGACCGACCCGCCCACCACCGCCGAAATGGTGCGTCAGGCCCTGGATCTCGCTGGAGTCGCCCTGTGAGCACGCCTACCGATCACGCGGCCGGGGAGCTGCGCATCCTGCCCGTCACCGGGCTGCCCGAATTCCGCCCCGGCGACGATCTCGCCGCGCACATCGCCCGCTGCGCGCCCTGGCTGGCCGACGGTGACGTGCTGGTGGTGACCAGCAAGATCGTCGCCAAGGTCGAGGGGCGCATCGTGCAGGCGCCGCTGGACCCCGAGGAGCGCGACGCCGTCCGGCGCGGGCTCGTCGATCAGGAGGCGGTGCGGGTGCTCGCCCGCAAGGGCCGCACGCTGATCACGGAGAACAAGCTGGGGATCGTGCAGGCGGCCTCCGGTGTGGACGGCTCCAACGTGGAACAGGGCGAACTCGTGCTGCTGCCCGTCGACCCGGACGCCAGCGCCAAGGCGTTGCGCGCGGCGCTCGCCGAGCGGCTGGCTGTGACGGTCGCGGTGGTGGTCACCGACACGATGGGCCGTGCCTGGCGCAACGGGCAGACCGACGCCGCCATCGGTGCGGCGGGCCTGCGGGTGCTGCACGACTACGCGGGCGCGGTCGACGGTCAGGGCAACGAGCTGTTCGTCACCCAGGTGGCCGTGGCGGACGAACTGGCCGCGGCCGCCGACCTGGTCAAAGGCAAACTCGGTGGCGTCCCGGTCGCCGTGGTGCGCGGGTTGCCGATCGTCGACGACGGCTCGGGCGCCGCCGATCTGCTCCGCGGCGGCACCGACGACCTGTTCTGGCTCGGCACGGCGGAGGCGATCGAACGCGGCCGCAAAGAGGCGATCCTGTTGCGTCGCTCGATCCGCCAGTTCTCCGACGCGCCCGTCGATCCCGAGCGCGTACGCGCGGCGGTGTCGGTCGCGCTGACCGCGCCCGCTCCACACCACACGCGCCCCGTGCGGTTCGTGTGGCTGCGCACGCCGGAACTGCGCACCCGGCTGCTCGAGGCGATGGCGGAGAAGTGGCGAGCGGATCTGACCGCGGACGGCCTGCCGCCGGAACGGGTCGAGCGCAGGGTCGCGCGCGGGCGCATCCTGTTCGACGCGCCCGAGGTGATCATTCCGTTCTGCGTGCCGGACGGCGCGCACGACTATCCGGACGAGCGCAGGCGGGCCGACGAGCGCACCATGTTCACCGTCGCGGTGGGCGCCGCGGTGCAGGGCCTGCTGGTCGCGTTGGCGACCGAGGGGATCGGCAGTTGCTGGATCGGGTCGACGATCTTCGCGCCGGAGGTCACGCGTGCGGTGCTGGGCCTGGCCGAGGACTGGAGCCCGCTGGGCGCCATCGCCGTCGGTCATCCGCTCGAGGACCTGACCCCGCGGCAGCCGACGGGCGCGGGCTCCGGGCTGGTCGAGCTGTGAAGCGCCTCGGCTCCGGCGCACGAGAGAAGCGCCGGTGAGCGCGTCGTCGTTGCACGCTTCGGCCACCGAACTGCTGGAGACCTGGTGTCCGGCGACCGGTTCGGAGCGATCACTGCGGGAGGCGATGCTGGCCTTCCTCGGTTCCGCTCCGCGGGGTTGTCTGCGCGAGCACGCTCCGGGTCATATCACCGCCTCCGCGGTCGTCTTCTCCCACGACGGCCGTGCGGTGTTGCTCACCCTGCATCCGCGGGTGGGACGCTGGATTCAGCTCGGCGGGCACTGCGAGGAACGGGACGAGACGGTCGCGGGCGCCGCGCTGCGCGAAGCCACCGAGGAGTCCGGCATCGCGGACCTGTCGCTGGAGCCGGGGTTGTACGGGGCGCAGGCGCATCCCATCACCTGCTCGCTCGGCGTGCCCACCAGACACCTGGACCTCCTGTTCCGCATCACGGCCCCCGCCGGCGCGATCCCGGTGCGCAGCCACGAATCCACCGACCTGCGCTGGTGGCCGGTGGACGCGCTACCCACCGACGCCGACGTCCTGCTGCGGTGAACTAGCCGCATTCCCACCCGCGAGCCCCGGTCGGATACCCATCCGGCCGGGGCTCACGTCGTCCATCGCGCCTATGTTTACAAATTGCCTCATTTGTCTAGACATGCGACAAATGTACCTATATCGTCCATAGGTGAGGTAATGCACGTCACATGTGGCGTGCCCTTCGGGAATGGAGACAACGATGTCGACGCACGCCGACACGTCCGCCCAGCCGGTCGAGGTACCGGCCTGGCGGGATCGCAAGCGCTACATGTGGCTGTGGGGTTTGTTCGCCCCGGCCGGCCTGTTCCTCATCGGCCTGCCGCTGATCTGGGGGCTGAACGAGCTGGGCTGGCATCGCCTCGCGCAGGTGCCGTTCTGGCTCGGGCCCATCCTGGTCTACGTGCTGATCCCGATCGCGGACGTCTTCTTCGGTCCGGACGGCGACAACCCGCCCGACGAGGTGATGGAGTACTTGGAGAACGACAAGTACTACCGCTACCTCACCTACCTGTACCTACCGTTCCAGTACGCCACGCTGCTGATGGCGGCCTACCTGATCACCGCCGACGAGGTGAGCTGGCTCGGCATCGACGGCGGCCTGCACGTGGTGGACAAGATCGGGCTGGCGATCACGGTCGGCATGATCGGCGGTATCGGCATCAACACCGCGCACGAACTCGGCCACAAGAAGGTGGACCTGGAGCGCTGGCTGTCCCGGATCGCCTTGGCACAGTCCTGCTACGGGCACTTCTACATCGAGCACAACCGCGGCCACCACGTACGCGTCGCCACGCCCGAGGATCCGGCGAGCTCTCGGGTCGGCGAGACGTTCTGGGCGTTCTGGCCGCGCACCGTGTGGGGCAGCCTGAAGTCGTCCTGGCGTCTGGAGAAGGTACGGCTGGAACGGCTGGGCGAGAAGCCGTGGAGCCTGCGCAACGAAGTGCTCAGCGCGTGGCTGATGTCGGTGGTGCTGTTCGCGGCCCTGATCGCGGTGTTCGGCATCGAGCTGCTGCCGTACCTGATCCTGCAGGCGGTGGTGGGCTTCAGCCTGCTGGAGGCGGTCAACTACCTGGAGCACTACGGACTGGTGCGCCAGCGGACGGCGAGCGGTCGGTACGAACGTCCCGCCCCCGTGCACAGCTGGAACAGCGACCACATCGTCACCAACATCTTCCTGTACCACCTGCAGCGGCACAGCGATCACCACGCTTACCCCACCCGGCGTTACCAGACGCTGCGCAGCTGGGACGGCGCGCCGAACCTGCCGAGCGGATACGCGAGCATGATCCTGCTCGCCTACTTCCCGCCGCTGTGGCGCCGCGTCATGGACAAGCGGGTGCTCGCGCACTACGACGGCGACATCACCCGCGCCAATATCGATCCGGGCAAGCGGGAGAAGGTGCTGGCGCGCTACGGCTCCGCTCATGCCGCAGAGGAGACAGCGTGAGCGCGTATCGCTGCCCCATCTGCGACTACGTTTTCGACGAGGCGAAAGGTGCTCCGCACGAGGGTTTTCCGGCGGGCACCCGGTGGGAGACGGTGCCCGACGACTGGTGCTGCCCGGACTGCGGGGTCCGGGAGAAGATCGACTTCGAGCCGATAGGGACATAGGACACGAAATGACCGAGTACAAGCTCTACCAGTGCATCCAGTGCGGTTTCGAATACGACGAAGCCGAGGGCTGGCCGGAGGACGGCATCGCGCCGGGGACCCGCTGGGACGACATCCCCGACGACTGGACCTGTCCGGACTGCGGCGCCGCGAAGGCGGATTTCTACATGGTCGAAATCGAACGGTCGTGAGATTTTGACTGCGGCAGGGGCCCGTGACAGGGTCGCGGGTATGCCGCGCAACGGAACCAGGATTCCCTACCAGGAGGCCGCGCGGGACCTGCTGCGGACGTCGGTCCTGGACGCGATGCGCGAACTGCTCACCGAGCGGGATTGGTCCAAGATCACGCTCGGTGACGTCGCGGCCAGGGCGGGCGTGAGCAGGCAGACGCTGTACAACGAATTCGGCTCGCGCAGCGGCCTCACGCAGGCCTACGCACTGCGCCTGGCGGACTTCCTGGTCGATCACGTCGACGCCGCGATCAACGGCAACGTCGGCGACGTCCGCGCCGCGTTCCGCGACGGGATGGCCAACTTCTTCTTCGACGCGGCGTCCGACCCGCTGGTGCAGTCGCTGGTCGCGGGCGAGGTGAAGCTGGATCTGCTGCGCCTGATCACGCTCGACGCGGGACCTTTGCTCGAGCACGCGACCGAACGGCTGTCGCGCGCCTTCCAGCACAGCTGGGTGGCGTCGACGGCGGCCGAATCGGACGTCATCGCGCACGCGTTGGTGCGCATCGCCCTGAGCTACATCCCCACTCCGCCCGATCCGGGCCGCGACGCGCCCGCGGAAATGAGTGCGCTGCTGAGTCCTTACGTCGAAGCGATCCTCGCCGCGCGGGTCCGGAGCTGAGCCGCGCGGGCAACCGGCTTTCGACCTGGCGCATATGCAGCACATTAAAAACCGACTGCACGGCTTGTAATAGCGATCACGTCTCAACCGACGGCATCGTTGTAACGGACCACAAGTCAAGAAGTATTCTCAGGCGACGGTGTTCGGGTCTTCTCTGAGCGGAGCAAAAGTGCAAACGGTTGGCAAACGGGCGGGATCGGCCGATCCCAAACGCCATCTGTGGGTTCTCGGCTTGCTCGCGCCATCGTCGGCTTTGCTGCCGTCACAACTGGTGCTGCACACCGGTCTCGAGGTGTTCTGGTGGATCGGCCCGATCATCGTGCTGATCGTCATCCCGGTGCTGGACTGGTCGATCGGCGTGGACGGCAGCAATCCGAAGGACGAGGACTACGAGCTGCTCTCCAACGACCGGTACTACCGGTGGTGCACCTACTTGATGCTCCCGGTCCAGCTGATCGGCTTGATGATCGCGAGCTACATGTGGGCCGGTGACGAACTGAGCGTGGTCGACAAGCTCGGTCTGGCGGCGACTCTCGGATTCGTCAGCGGCATCGGCATCAACGCCGCCCACGAACTCGGGCACCGGGTGGAGCACCTGGAGCGCTGGCTGGCCAAAATCGCGCTCGCCCAGTCCGGATACGGGCACTTCTTCGTCGAGCACAATCGCGGCCACCACGTGCGCGTGGCGACGCCGGAGGACCCGGCCAGCGCCCGGCTGGGGGAGTCGCTGTGGGAGTTCCTGCCCCGCAGCGTGTCCGGCAGTTTCCGCTCCGCGCTAGCGCTCGAACGGGAGCGGCTGGCCCGCAAGGGCAAAGGCTGGTGGAGCGTGCACAACCACATCCTGCAGGCCTGGTCGATGACGCTGGTGCTGTTCGGCGCGCTGATCGCGGCGTTCGGCTACCAGGTGCTGCCGTGGCTGCTGTTGCAGGCCGTGATCGGCATCGGCCTGCTGGAGACGGTCAACTACGTCGAGCACTACGGATTGCTGCGGGCGCGCCGCGCGAACGGCATGTACGCCCGCTGCTCGCCGCGCGACAGCTGGAACAGCGACCACCTGGTCACCAATATCTTCCTGTTCCACCTGCAGCGGCACAGCGACCACCACGCCAATCCGGGCCGCCGCTACCAGACCCTGCGCACCTCCGAGCAGGCCCCGCAACTGCCCGCGGGCTACGCCGCCATGATCGTGCTGGCCGCCATCCCGCCGCTGTGGCGGTGGACGATGGACGACCGCGTCCTGGCCCACTACGGCGGCGACATCACCTTGGCGAACATTCAGCCGCGCAAGCGGCGCCGCATCCTGGCGGCGCGCGGGGCGACGGCGTAACAGGCGCCGCGGTCGCCGGGTCCAGGCCCGGCCGGTGCGAAGAGGGCGGCCGCGTCGTCCGCACCCGGTCGTGAGCGACTAGCCTTGCCTCGGTACTTGCCGAACCAGGAGAGGCTGATGACCACCTCAGAACTTCCCGCACGCACGTCGTTGACCGCCGATGTCCGCAACGGCATCGACTACAAGGTGGCGGATCTGTCGCTGGCCGATTTCGGCCGCAAGGAGATCCGCCTCGCCGAACACGAGATGCCCGGTCTGATGGCGCTGCGCCGTGAGTACGCCGAGGTGCGGCCGCTGCAGGGCGCGCGTATCTCCGGCTCGCTGCACATGACCGTGCAGACCGCGGTGCTGATCGAGACCCTGACCAGCCTCGGCGCCGAGGTCCGCTGGGCCTCCTGCAACATCTTCTCCACCCAGGACCACGCGGCGGCCGCCGTGGTCGTCGGCCCGAACGGCACCGTCGACGAGCCCAAGGGCACCCCGGTGTTCGCCTGGAAGGGCGAGACGCTGGAGGAGTACTGGTGGGCGGCCGAACAGATGCTCACCTGGCCGGGCGAGCCGGCCAACATGATTCTGGACGACGGCGGCGACGCCACCATGCTCGTGCTGCGTGGCGCGCAGTTCGAGAAGGCGGGCGTCGTGCCGCCGGAGGACGAGGACCACTCGGCCGAGTACAAGGTGTTCCTCAACCTGCTGCGCGAGCGGTTCGAGACCGACCGCGGCAAGTGGGCGAAGATCGCCGAGTCGGTGCGCGGCGTCACCGAGGAGACCACCACCGGCGTGCTGCGGCTCTACCAGTTCGCGGCGGCGGGCGAGCTGGTGTTCCCCGCGATCAACGTCAACGACTCGGTCACCAAGAGCAAGTTCGACAACAAGTACGGCACCCGCCACTCGCTGATCGACGGCATCAATCGCGGCACCGATGTACTCATCGGCGGCAAGAAGATATTGATCTGCGGCTACGGCGATGTTGGCAAGGGCTGCGCGGAATCGCTTGCCGGACAGGGCGCCCGGGTGCAGGTCACCGAGATCGACCCGATCAACGCGCTGCAGGCGCTGATGGACGGCTACGACGTGGTGACCGTGGAGAAGGCGATCGGCGACGCCGACATCGTCATCACCGCCACCGGCAACAAGGACATCATCACCCTCGAGCACATGAAGGCGATGAAGGACCAGGCCATCCTCGGCAACATCGGTCACTTCGACAACGAGATCGACATGGCGGCGCTGGAGCGTTCCGGCGCAACGAAATTGAACATCAAGCCGCAGGTCGACCTGTGGACGTTCAAGGAGACCGGCCGCTCGATCCTGGTGCTGTCGGAAGGGCGTCTGCTCAACCTCGGCAACGCGACCGGCCACCCGTCCTTCGTGATGTCGAACAGCTTCTCCAATCAGGTGATCGCTCAGATCGAGCTGTGGACCAAGCCGGAGGAGTACGACAACGAGGTCTACCGGCTGCCGAAGCACCTCGACGAGAAGGTCGCCCGCATCCACGTCGAAGCGCTCGGCGGCGAGCTGACCAAGCTCACCAAGGACCAGGCCGAGTACATCGGCGTCGACGTCGAGGGCCCGTACAAGCCGGACCACTACCGCTACTGACCGCGCTGCCGGGTGTCCCGTCGACGATCGGCGGGGACACCCGGCCCGGCGACCCGGCCGCAGCATGAGACGCCGCACTGGTCAGCCGGTGCGGGCATCGGGTAGTCGGCGGGGTATTGTGCCTGGTCATGGGAGTCCTGATAGCGGTCGAGGGGCTCGACGGCGCGGGTAAGCGAACGCTGATCGAGCGAGTGGTCGCCGATCTGCGGGGTCGCGGGCTGCGCGTCGCGACGATGGCCTTCCCGCGTTACCGGGTCTCGGTGCACGCCGACCTGGCCGCGGAGGCGCTGCGCGGCGCGCACGGCGACCTCGCGGGCTCGGTCAGCGGCATGGCCCTGCTGTTCGCGCTGGATCGCGCGAACGCCGCGGACGAGCTGTCGAAGATGTTGGCCGACAACGACGTTGTGCTCCTGGACCGTTATGTCGCTTCCAACGCCGCCTATTCGGCCGCCCGTCTCGGGCAGTCGGCGGACGGCGAAATCGTGGATTGGGTGGGCGAATTGGAGTTCGGCAGGTTCGCGCTGCCGGAGCCGGCGCTCCAGGTGTTGCTGGATGTGCCCACCGAGCTCGCCGCCGAGCGTGCCCGCAAGCGTGGCGAACTCGACACCGAGCGCGCGCTCGACGCTTACGAGCGCGACGGCGGTCTGCAGCACCGGACCGGCGCGGTGTACCGTGAGCTGGCCGAACGCGACTGGCGCGGGCCGTGGTGGACCTATCGGGCCGAGGACGGCCCGGCTTCGCTGGCCGCGCGCATCGCCGAAATCGTTGGTCGATAAGGTTGGTTGTGCCGCGGGTTCACACCAGTGTTGGCGTGGCGGCCCGATCCTGGCCTGGGAGATGACAACATAGTAGTTATGAAGCCGAAGATTCTGGTCGTCGACGACGATATGGCACTCGCTGAGATGCTGACGATCGTCTTGCGCGGGGAAGGGTTCGACCCGCACGTGGTCGGCGACGGCACACAGGCCCTGGCGGCGGTTCGCGAGATCCGCCCCGATTTGGTGCTGCTGGACCTGATGCTGCCCGGCATGAACGGCATCGACGTGTGCCGTGTGCTGCGGGCCGATTCCGGGGTTCCGATCGTGATGCTCACGGCGAAGACCGACACGGTCGACGTCGTGCTGGGTCTGGAATCGGGCGCCGACGATTACATCGTCAAGCCCTTCAAGCCGAAGGAGCTCGTCGCCCGGGTGCGGGCCCGCCTGCGCCGTACCGAGGAGGAGCCCGCCGAGCTGCTGTCGATCGCCGATATCGTGATCGACGTGCCCGCGCACAAGGTCAGCCGCGGCGGCGCACAGATCTCGCTGACGCCGCTGGAGTTCGACCTGCTCGTCGCCCTGGCCCGCAAACCGCGTCAGGTGTTCACCCGTGAGGTCCTGCTCGAGCAGGTCTGGGGCTACCGGCATGCCGCCGACACCCGCTTGGTGAACGTCCACGTGCAGCGGCTGCGGGCGAAGGTCGAGAAGGATCCCGAGAACCCGGAGATCGTGCTGACCGTCCGCGGTGTCGGTTACAAGGCCGGACCACCGTGATCCATGGCGTGATCTCGCGTCTCCAACGATCGCTGGCTCCGGTGGTGGCCTGGTTCCAAGCGGTCGGCATTGCCTTAGGCCACCTATGGCGGCGTTCGCTGCAGTTGCGTGTCATCGTGTCCACGCTGACGCTGTCGCTGATCGTCATCACGATTCTGGGCGTCGTGCTGACCAGTCAGATCACCGACCGGCTGCTGGACGCCAAGATCAACGCCGCGGTCGAGGAGATGGACCGGGCGCGCAACACGGTGGAGAGCCAGCTCGCCGGTGTGCACGACATCGGCGCTCAGCCGCAGCGGCTGGAGGAGGCGCGTAACGCGTTGTCCAACCGTGCCGGTACCGGCCGATCCACCGGCGCGGCAGGGAGTTTTGATTCGGCGCTGAGCGTCATCGGCGGGATGCCGCCGCAGCAGATCCCCTCCGGCCCGATCCAGGAGGTGCCCGACGAACTGCGCCGGTTCGTGCAGCGCAACCAGGTCAGCTACCAGTTCGCGACCGTCGACGACGCGGAGGGCTACCGGGGTCGCGCGCTGATCATCGGCAGCCCGAGCGCCGAGATCCCGACCCTGGAGATCTATCTGATCTTCCCGCTCGCCAACGAGGAGCGCAGCCTGTCGCTGATGCGCGGCACCATGCTGGTCGGCGGCATCGTGCTGCTGGTGTTGCTTGCCGCGATCACCGCCCTGGTGACCAGGCAGGTGGTCCTGCCGATCCGCTCCGCGGCCCGTATCGCGGGCCGGTTCGCCGACGGCAGGCTCAAGGAGCGCATGCTGGTGCGCGGCGAGGACGATATGGCGCGGCTGGCCCAGGCGTTCAACGAAATGGCCGAGAGCCTGTCCAACCAGATCACCCAGCTGGAGGAATTCGGTAATCTGCAGCGCCGGTTCACCTCGGATGTCAGCCACGAGCTGCGGACTCCGCTCACCACCGTGCGGATGGCCGCCGACCTCATCCACGGCAGCAGCGACGACCTCGATCCCGCCCTGGCCCGCAGCGCCGAGTTGCTGGTCAACGAGCTGGACCGGTTCGAGGGGCTGCTCAACGACCTGCTGGAGATCAGCAGGCACGACGCGGGCGTCGCCGAGCTCCAGGTGGAATCGCTGGACGTGCGGATGTGCGCGCGGGCCGCGATCTCGACCGTGCGGCACCTGGCCAAGGACGCGGGCATCGAGATCATCAGCGACATGCCGGAGGAGCCGCTGGTCGCCGAGGTCGATCCGCGCCGGGTGGAGCGGGTACTGCGCAATCTGCTCGCGAACGCGATCGACCACAGCGAGGGCAAGCCGGTGCTGATCCGGATGCGGGGCGACGTCGAAGCCAATTCCGTCGCCGTGGTCGTCCGCGATCAAGGCGTCGGCCTGCGTCCGGGCGAGGAGAAGCTGGTCTTCAACCGGTTCTGGCGCTCCGATCCCTCCCGCATGCGCCGCTCCGGCGGCACCGGTCTCGGACTGTCGATCAGCGTGGAGGACGCGAACCTGCACGAAGGCAAACTCGAAGCCTGGGGTGAGGCCGGGCTCGGCGCCAGCTTCCGTCTGACGCTGCCGCTGGTGCGTGGCAAGAAACTCGGCCCGAGCCCGCTGCCCTTGGAACCGGCGCGCAAGTCCATGCGCGTCGTGGAGCCGGAACCGTCGGTCGATCGCGGCGGGGACGGCGCGGATACGGCGCAACCGGCCGCCGCCGAGCCGAGCGGTGCGAGCGCGCCACGGCACGACTCGGGCGATCCGGGTGCCGCGCGGGTCACGAATGCGGTGCGTCATGACGCGGAGGCGGGTGCCTCCGATCCGGTCGGCGCGCATCCCGACAGCTCCGAGACCGCGGAGCCGGTGGGCGTGCGCTCGGAACTCTCGGATGATGCGGCCGGGCCGCACAGCTCGGAGCCGGGCGGCGCCGACGTCGAGGCCACGGGCTCGGGAGGCGGCGAGCCGAGCACGGGTGGGTCGCACGGAGCGGCCAACGGCACGGTGACGCCCGCGGACAGTGTTCCGACCGAAGCGGCGCCCGTGTCCGGGGCGAACGGCTCGCCCGCGTCGGAGTCGGCGCAGACCGGTGGATCGCGCGAATCGGGGGACGGACAGCCATGACAATGCGTGTCGGATCTGCGCGGATACGGCGCCTGACCGTGTTCGTGGCGGCGGTTCTTGCGGTCGTGGTGCCGCTCACGGGCTGCGCCAGCCTGCCGGAGTCCTCCGCGCCGGAGGCGCTGGGCACCATCAACCGGGAGCCGACCTCCGAGGGACCGCCGCCGCCCGTCGCCGACCGCGATCCCGATCTGCTGCTGCGCGACTTCCTTCAGGCCACCGCCGATCCCACCAACCGGCATCTGGCCGCCCGGCAGTACATGACGCCCGCGGCCTCCACCCAGTGGGACGACGCGGCGGGCACGGTCATCGTCGAGAAACCGGACACGCTGCGGGAGTCCCGCTCCGGAGACAAGGCGAACTACCTGATCCGCGCGCGCAAGGTCGGAGAACTGTCCGCCGACGGCGGATACCGCCCCAACGACGACATACCCTTCGTCGAGAACAAGATCGAGCTGACCAAGATCAACGGCCAGTGGCGCATCGACGAATTGCCCGACGGCGTGGTGATGGACTCCACCGCGTTCTTCAAGTCCTACCGCCGCTACGTGCTGTACTTCATCGATCCGACCGGCAACCTGGCCGTCCCCGATCTGCGGTGGATGTCGGTGCCGAAAGCGCAGCTGGCGCAGCGATTGCTCAGCTCGCTGCTCGAGGGGCCGCAGCCCGCGCTGGCGTCGGTGCTGCGCAACGAACTGACGCCGCCGATCGCACTGCGCGGGACGATCACCAAGGCCAACGGTGACCCCGACGGCGTCGGTATCGGGCTCGGTGGTGTCAAGATCGACTTCGCCGGCGCGTCGGCGCTGAATCCGCGCGAGCGCGAACTCTTGGCCGCACAGGTGGTGCTCACGCTGTCCAGCGCCGACATCCTCGGCCCGTACATGCTGCTGGCCGACGGCAAGCCGCTGGACGAGCGATTCGCCGCGAACGGCTGGAGCGCGGCGGACGTGCAGCAGTTCAATCCGGTCGCCTCCGCCCGCAACCAGGCCCGGCTGCATGCGCTGCGTGGCGGCGGGCTGGTACAGATCGCCGACAACGGCGGTATCACTTCCGCGCCCGGCTACTTCGGCGCGGTGACCAACTTGCAGTCGGCATCGCTCTCGCCGGACGGCCAGCTGGTGGCCGCGGTGGCGGAAGCCGCACGACCGCCGGGCGTGCCGTCGCGCACCCTGATGGTGGGCACCTACGGGGGCAACGCCTTTCCGGTAGCCGAGGGCTTCACCATCTCCCGGCCGTCGTGGACCGCGGACGGCAGCGCGGCATGGGCGGTGGTCGACGGTGACCGGGTGATCCGCGCCGTCACCGACCGGGGGACCGGGAACGTGTCGGTGCAGAACGTCGACATCTCGGGGCTGACGGCGGCGTCATCGGCCACGTCGCCCCGGCAGCCGATCACGGAACTGCGCGTCTCGCGTTCCGGGGTGCGCGCGGCGATGATCGCGGACGGCAGGGTGTACGTCGCCGTCGTGGTGCCCCAACCCGACGGGAAACTGGCGCTGACTTCGGCGCTTCCCGTGGGTGTCGGGCTCAGCACGGCCGCGGTGTCGGTGGATTGGCTCGACGCGGACACGATCGTCATCGCGCGCGAGGGCAACGTCGACCCGGTCAGCACGGTCTCGGTCGACGGCTCGGAGCCGACGCCGCTGACGTCGCAGAATCTGACGGCGCCGGTGCGCTCGGTGAGCGCGAGCCCGGATCATCAATACGTCGCCGACTCGCGCGCGGTGCTGGAGCTGACCTCGGCTCCCGACCAGGGGCAGCCCTATTGGCGCGAGGTGCCGGGGCTGGGCGCGAACGCCATCCCTGTGCTGCCCGGTTAGCCCCGCAGAGGCTGCCCTGCCGTACCGCCGAAGGCTCACTCGTGTCCCGTGAGGTCGGATCGGGATCAGTAGATTCACGGGGCCGAGGGCCCGGCAAACGGTGGCGGTCGGGAGCTGAACGCCGCTGCCGCAACGGCGTAACCTTCTCGCTTCCAGCGGCCTCGCGGTCGAGATGATCGAGCGAACATGTCGGGGGGCGGGCGCACACTCGGTCGATGCGAACCCTGCTCGATCTGGTGCTGCCCGCCGCCTGCGCGGGCTGTGGACGTTCCGGAGCCGACTGGTGCGCCGCCTGCGCCGCTACGCTGTCGGGTCCGCCGGTGCGCGTGTGGCCGCGCACCGATCCGGGCGTTCCGTGCTGGGCGCTCGGACCGTACGCCGGGCCCGCGCGCCGGGCGGTGATCGCCGCCAAGGAGCGGGGGCGGCGGGATCTGGCGACGCCACTGGGCGCGGCGCTGGCGGGCGCGCTCGCCGAGTTGCGTTCTACGCGCCTGCCGCTGGTGCTGGTGCCCGCACCCAGCCGAGGCATGGCGGCGCGCCGCAGGGGCGGTGATCCGGTGTCGCGGGCGGCTGCGGTAGCTGCGCGATGGCTGCCGGACAGTCAACTGATGCCGCTGTTGCGGATGGGGCGAGGGGTGCGCGATTCGGTGGGCTTGACACCCGGCGAGCGGGCTCGCAACCTGAAGGGGCGGGTGACCACGGCCCCCGGTTCGGCCGCCGACTGGGGAGTCCCGGCGAATGCCGAGGTGGTGCTGGTCGACGACGTCCTGACCACCGGTGCGACGGCCCGCGAGTCGGTGCGTGCGCTGGAGCGCGCCGGATTGCCGACACGTGGCGTTCTGGTTACGTGT
Organism: Nocardia sp. NPDC004573; assembly: GCF_053602135.1. Classification (NCBI taxonomy): domain Bacteria; kingdom Bacillati; phylum Actinomycetota; class Actinomycetes; order Mycobacteriales; family Nocardiaceae; genus Nocardia; species Nocardia sp. NPDC004573. The sequence continues at coordinate 18,337 of NZ_JBSGDA010000024.1, read as the reverse complement.
GCTGCTTGACTCCGGGAAATTTGCGTGAACACTGGCGATCAGCGCGTCGGCGGACTAGCGTCGCGGACACACACCCGAACCGCAAGTTTGGAGGTGGCGCCTCGGACCACTAGTGCCGAGCAATTGTCGATCGGCACGGCTCAATCCCGCCGCACTGGAATCGGTCGGTGCGGCCAGATCCGGGAGGTACGCGTGACGACTTCTTCACGACCTTCAGTGAAAGATCCCGCTCCTTCGGTGCTGGAAACCGGCACCCAGGAAACATTCGAGCAACCCGCAACGGAACGACCACGGGCGCCGCGCGGCGACATCGTGGTGAAGGGCCGCAACGTCGAGGTGCCCGATCACTTTCGTATTTACGTCGCGGAAAAACTCTCCCGATTAGAACGCTTCGATCCATCGATCTTCCTCTTCGACGTGGAACTGTTCCACGAGCGCAACCGTCGTCAGCGCAAGAACTGCCAGCGCGTCGAAATCACCGCGCGCGGAAAGGGTCCCGTCGTGCGGGCCGAGGCCTGCGCGGACAGCTTCTACGCCGCCTTCGAGTCGGTGACCGCGAAGCTGGAGAGCCGGCTGCGCCGCACCAAGGATCGGCGCCGGGTGCACTACGGCGACAAGACGCCGCTGTCGGTCGCCCAGGCCACTGCCGATCTGGTGGACGACTCCCTGTTCGAGCGGCTCGGCGAGTCCGGTGCCGCGCACGCGCACGAGGAGGAAGGGCGGGAGCCGGACTACGAAGCGGGTCCCGGTCACATCGTGCGCACGAAGGTGCACTCGGCGACGCCGATGTCCGTGGACGACGCTCTGTACCAGATGGAACTCGTCGGTCACGACTTCTTCCTGTTCCAGGACAAGGAGACCGACCGGCCTTCGGTGGTCTACCGTCGTCACGCCTTCGACTACGGCCTGATCCGCCTGGCCTGACGAAATAGACACCACCCGTCCCCACTTCTCCGGGCATTCGGCTCACCGGCCGGATGCCCGGAGATTTTCGTCGAGACGCCGCTCGCAGGCCACCGGCGTGCCAGTTCGAGCACTAGCCGCAGATCCGAATCGATATCACCGGCGGGCAGCCCGGCCGGATCACGCGACCGCCGCGGCCGCACGGCGGCCCCGCTCACCTTGGCGGCAATGGCCTGCCGGATCTGTTCCGCCTGGCCGGCATCGCCCGCCTCGGTCCCGACGGCCAGGATGATCGCGCCGCCCACCAGCCCGGCCACGTCGTAGGCCCGTTGCCGAGCCGCCGCGGACGCGGGGTAGGCGCCGGACCACAGCCGGGCCCCTCCGTATAGACCGGCCACCTCCATCAGCAGGGTGGCCATCGAAAGTTGGTGCAACAGACTGCCGATCCCCGGTCGCGATGCCCCGCTGGAGCAGCAGCGTGGCGACGCCCCACGACATCGCCCGATTGAGCAGACGGTCGACCGTGGCGTCGTGTAGGACGAGCCGCCGCCCGAGGACCACCACCGCGACGAAGACGATCAGCGGTATCGCGATGGGCGCCGGGATCGGCGAGGTCACCGCCGCCGGTCGCGGAAGAAGGTGCGGTGCAGCAGCGAATCACGCCGCGGCGGACGCATGGCGTGCAGCATCACCATGTCGGCGAAGGTCTCGGCGTCGCGCTCCCGGAGGGTGCCGTAGTCGGTGCGGCCGAGCACGTGGGCGATCGATTCGGGCGAGATCGAGGGCAGCAGGTCGGCGACCGCGGCCAGGGTCGGTGTGCTCGCTGGTGGCTCACCGGCTTCGGTGTGCTCCGGACCGTGTCCGAGCAGCATGTGGCCGAGCTCGTGCATGATGATGTGCTCGGCATGCCATTCGGTGGTGTCGGCGCCGTAGACGATGACGTCGCTGTCCTGCTTCGCGATCCACAAGCCGCTGCCCGTGCCGCATCCGGTACCCGCGAGCAGCGCGGTGTCGATCGGTAACAGGCTGATGCTGCGGCCCCGGTAGGCCGCGACGTCATCCACGTAGGTCCGCAGATTCCATGGGTGGGGTATCGGGAGGTCCCGGGTCAAGCTCCGGAACCGGGCCTGGATGGCCATGTGATCGGTCTCCTACAGAAAGCTCAGTGGCCCATGTAGGGAAGCATGCTACCGATTCGGCGGCACCGACCCCTCGGTGCTCTGGATGATCCTGGCGAGCATGGCCCGATCGACGTTCGAACCACGCAGCGCGATGCTGGCGACGTTCGCGTCCCGCATGGTGGCGAGCAATTCGAGTTCCCGGTCGATCGCGTCCGCGGTGGAACCACGGGTGAGCAGGTAGTCGGCGGCCACGCCGAAGCAGCGCGCCACTGCGGCGAGGACCGCGGCATCGACTGTGGCGCCCGTGTTCCGGTCGTCGAATTCGCCGTCGCGCAGGCGCCCCAGGTAGCCGGGGTCCACCGGTCGGCCGAGGAATTCGCTCACCTGGACGGCGACCGATTCCGTGCTGCGTTCCGGCGCGTCGCGCGGATGGACGACGGCGAACAGTCGATTGATCTTGTGGCTCAGCGCGAGTGCCGCGCCGTCGGGTCCTGGGTCGGTCATGGTCGCCTCGTCACTCGCCGTTTCGCTCCGCTGTCGTCGCCACGTTGGCCGCCAGCCAGCGTGCGCGGAATCGAGCTTCGGTCGCCGCATCGATGTCCTCCGATCGACCGGCCAGCCAGCGGCGGTACCGGCGTTCCTGTAACTCACCGGGGTCGCTGGCCTCCGCCGGGACCGCGAGCAGATGCGCGAAGGCCATTTCCACCAGCGGAGGCAATTGCCTGCCCGGACCGCCGTTGCGTTCGAGCATGGCGGTCGCGTACCGCGCGGAGAGCTTGGAGATCACCCGGTTGAGTTCCGCGACCGCCGCGACCACCTGGGGGTCGGTGGTACGGCCGTTCTCGACGGCGTCGTTGAGCCTGCCCGAGGCCGCGAGAAGCCCTGTGAGATCGGAGATTTCGAAGCGGATCGCGTCCGGCCCGGCTACGACCGAGTCGCCCCCGCCGCGCACGGCGTTCGCGGGTTCGTCGGCTGCGGGGACGCCGCCGGCATAGGTGCGTGCGGCACTGCCCGGCAGCCAGCGCAGCGGGGCGTCGAGCTTGTTCAGCGTTTGCATGCTGATGGCCGCCTCGCCGTCTTCGATCTTCCGGATGGTCGGCGCCGAAGGTCCCCCGAGGTCGCCGATCTGTAGCTGGGTGAGACCGAGCTCGTCCCGGCGTTCTCTGATGATTCGCCCGAATCTCTTCTGCCGCGACAGCTCCGAAGGGCTATGCATAGTGTGTTCATGGTAAGCCGCTGGGAGGTATTGAGCAAATCAATAGAAACTTTTTGGAAAACCAGTCGAAAGTTTGGTACCGTACTTTGGGTCGGAAGGCCCCGGGGAAGGGCTGGACGGCAGGTTCCGGAACGGGCAGGGGCGTTCGCCGGGACGGACGTCTCCGGTCTGCCGCTCAACGGTGCGCGGCGGGCCGGTTCAGCGGCGGCGGAGGGGAGTGTCGCTACGTCGGGTTCACCGTCGGCGAAGGGGGTCGACGGTGAACTTACTTTGAAGTAAGTTTGGTGGCCCGAGACTTTCGAAAGGAAATCGCATGGCCACCAAAGCTGCTCGCCGTGCCGTGATCGTGTCCGGTGCGCGCACGCCGTTCCTGCGCGCGTTCACCGGATACACCACGATGGACTCGATCGCACTGGCCGACGCCGCGGTGCGGGGACTGCTGGAGCGAACGGGGCTGCCCGGCGCGCAGGTGGAGGCGATCGTCTGGGGCGGCGTCATCCTGCCGAGCGCGGCGCCGAACATCGCCCGCGAAATCGCGCTGGACCTGCGGTTGGATCCTGGCTGCGAGGGCTACACCGTGACCAGGGCCTGCGCCTCCGGTTTGCAGGCGGTCACCTCGGCGGCGGCAGCGATCGAGCGCGGCGAATACGACATCATGATCGCGGGCGGCAGCGATTCCACCTCCAACGCCGAGGTCAAGCTGCCGCAGAAGGTGGTGCACGCGGCGGCGCCGCTGGCGCTGGGCAAGCCGAAGCCGAAGGACTACCTGTCCGCGGTCGCGCGTCTCGCGCCGTTCACCGATCTGCTGCCGAGCCGGCCGAAGATCGCCGAGCGCACCACCGGCGAGGTGATGGGCGAGTCGGCCGAGAAGATGGCGCGCATCCACGGCGTGAGCCGCGCGGACCAGGACGAGTTCGCCGCCCGCTCGCACCACCGCGCCGCGGCCGCCATCGAGTCGGGCCGGTTCGACGACGAAGTGCTGCGGGTCCGCACTCCCGAAGACGTGGACATCCAGCGCGACGGATTGGTGCGTGGCGACACCAGCATCGCGAAACTGGCTACTCTGAAGCCCGTTTTCGCCGCCGACGGCAGCGTGACCGCGGGCAACGCCAGCCCGCTCACCGACGGGGCCGCCGCGGTGCTGCTGATGAGCGAGGAGAAGGCGCATGCACTGGGGTACCGGCCGCTGGCGGCGTTCCGGTCGTGGAGTTATGTGAGCGTCGACCCGACCGACCAGGTGCTGATCGGCCCCGCCATCTCCATGCCCCGCGCGCTGGAGAAAGCCGGAATGTCGCTGGGTGAGGCGGATCTCGTCGATATCCACGAGGCTTTCGCGGCCCAGACCCTGGCGGTGCTCACCGCGCTGGCCAGCGACGAGTGGGCCAAGACCCGGTTGGATCGGGACACCGCCGTCGGCGAGGTGGATGTCGACAGACTGAACGTGCACGGCGGCTCGATCTCGCTCGGTCACCCGTTCGGCGCGACCGGGGCGCGGATGGTGACCACCATGGCCAACGAACTGGCCCGCACCGGGAAGGAGACCGCATTGCTCGGTATCTGCGCCGCGGGCGGAATCGGCGCGTCGGCGGTGCTCGAACGGGTCTGAGGCGACTGCCTGCCGTGTCGCTGACCGACCGGGTGTCCCGTGCCGGTCGGCGACAGTTCGCTGCCGGCGCCGGGCGCCGTCAGGGCTTGCCCGGAATGCCCCGCCGCTTGCGTCCCTCGTCCGCGAGGATGCGCAGACAGGTCTGGTGCTTGGTCTCGCCGGGGACGCCTTCCCGACGCAGGCGCAACGTAGCCTGTGCCAGATCGATGCCCAGCTCGCTCGACAGCCGAACAGCATCGACATTGGCCATTGACAAACCTCCTGGAACCGACGAACCACGATGAACAGCACTGCGTAAGACGCAGTTTCGCCCATGTCGTACCCAGTGGGTATTCGATTGAACCCTCAACGAGCGCACGGTTGCGTAACGATGCGCGCGACCAGGCTCAACCGCGATAGGTCTCGCGGTGCACCGCCTCCGTGAGCGGTCTTCCGGCGCGCCAGCCGAAGCGCTCGAGATCGGGAACGCGCTGGAACTCGCGCACCGGCCCCACGCAGAGCCAGGCGACCGTACGGACGCCCTCCGGGAGCCCGATCAGGCCGGACAGGAAGACGGGATCGTAGAACGACACCCACCCGACGCCGACGCCCTCCGCGGTGGCGGCCAGCCAGAGATTCTGGATGGCCAGAACCGCCGAGTAGATGCCGGTTTCGGGCACGGTCGCCCGCCCGAGCACCTGCGGTCCGCCGCGATCGTGGTCGTAGCAGACCACTACCCCCGTGCCGCTCTCCACGATGCCCTCGATCTTGATCGGATCGAAGGTGGCGGCGCGCTCGGGCGGCAGCGCGTCGCGGAACTCGACGCGCTTGTGCGCCACGTGAGCGGCGAACTCGCGCAGCGTCGCCGGTTCGCGGACCACCACGAAATCCCAGGGCTGCGAATTCCCCACGCTCGGCGCCCGGTGCGCGGCGTCCAGCAGCCGCCACAATGTCGCATCGTCCACGAGGTCGCCGGTGAACTCCGCGCGCACGTCGCGGCGCCGCCGGATGGCCTCGTAGACGCTCAGAACCTCAGGATGCACCGCCCGAGTCAATCAAATCCGGCGAGCCCACCGCTCAGGGCGTGGGATCGTGCGCCGGATTCCGCGTGTCGGCTGGTCGCGCCGGACGTCAGCGTGCGGAGGACATGCCGCGCCTGGCGAACCGCCGACGCCCCTGGGCGAGCGCGGTGCGCAGCCCACGGCGCCGTCCGGTCACCGGATCGATGCCTACCGTGGTGCCGCCCGCGAACTTGCGTTCCGAGGCGGTCTCCGGGGCGTCGTCGGCGGTGGCTCGCAGGTACTTGTTCGGCAGCGAGAGCTTGAGGATCGTGCGCCAGGCCTTGAAGTACTGCACCGGCAGCGAGCCGGTGGTGTAGGGCAGGTCGTACTTGTCGGCCAGTTCGCGCACCCGCACGGCGATGTCGGCGTACCGGTTGCTCGGCAGGTCGGGGAACAGGTGGTGCTCGATCTGGTGGCTCAGGTTGCCGGTCATGAAATGCATGACCGGGCCGCCGGAGATATTGGCGCTGCCGAGCATCTGGCGCAGGTACCACTCGCCGTGGGTCTCGCCGTCGATGTCGGCCTTGGTGAACTTCTCCGCGCCGTCGGGGAAGTGCCCGCAGAAGATCACGGCGTTGGACCAGACGTTGCGGATCGCGTTGGCGGCCAGGTTGGCCGTCAGCGTGGAGAAGAACGCGCGACCGGTGAGGGCGGGGAAGATCACGTAATCCTTGAGGATCTGCTTGCCCATCTTGGTGAGCGCCTCGTCGCGCCTGCGCTCGAAGTCGGCCCGTTCGGGGGTGCCCGGCTTGTACCGGCCCGCCACCAGCTTGCCCAGCTCCAGGTGCTGGATGGCCACGCCGTACTCGAAGAACAACTGCAGCACCAGGTTGTAGATCGGGTTGCCCAGGTTGAACGGCTTCCAGCGCTGGTCGCGCGTGACCCGCAGCAGGCCGTAGCCGATGTCGTCGTCCATGCCCAGCACGTTGGTGTACTTGTGGTGCAGGTAGTTGTGGGTGTGCTTCCAGTGCTTGGCCGCGCCGGTGTTGTCCCACTCCCACGAGCTGGAGTGGATCTCCGGATCGTTCATCCAGTCCCACTGCCCGTGCATGACGTTGTGCCCGATCTCCATGTTCTCGATGATCTTGGCAGTGCCGAGCAGTGCGACGCCGGACAGCCACGCGGCGCGCTTCGGGCTGGCGAACAGCACGGCACGGCCGCTGATCTCGAGCGCGCGCTGCAACCGGATGACGTTGCGGATGTATTTCGCGTCGCGCGCGCCGCGCGAGGCTTCGATTTCTCGCCGGATCGCGTCGAATTCCGCGCCGAGTGCTTCCACGTCGGCCTCGGTGAGGTGCGCGTATTCCTTGACATCCGAGATCGCCATACGGGTTACTTTACCGTAAGTTACGACAGCGTAGGTTCCGAGATGTGGCCCGGAGGTGTGTCAAATACCCTATTGCGATACCGGTGACCGGATGGTAGGTTAGCGCGCCCTTCGCTGGAAGCGGAAACGTCTGTCCCGCATGGCTTTTTCGCGCAGCGCGGCTTGTTCCTGGCGGGCCCGTTCCTGCAGCGCGACCTTGGCATCGCGCAGCACTCGGCGCTCGTGCTCGGCCTTTTCCTGCAGGGCCGCCTTGGCCTCGCGGAGCAGCTCCTTCTCCTGCCGCGCCTTCTCTCGCAGCACGATCTTCGCCTCGTGCAACGCCGAACGCAGTCCGCGCCGCTTGCCGGTCTCCGGGTCGACGCGCAACCAGTGCGTGGACTCCGTGCCGAGCGACGGCAGTGTGATACCGGCGAACTTGCGTTCCGAGGAGGTCTCCGGCGCGTTGTCGGCGGTCGCCTTGAGGAACCGGTCCGGTAGCGCCAGCTTGTGGATCGTGCGGAAGGCGAGCAGATACTGCTTGCCCAGCGAACCGGTGGTGTAGGGCAGGTCGTACTTGTCGCACAGCTCGCGCACCCGCACCGCGATCTCCGGATAGCGGTTGCTCGGCAGATCGGGGAACAGGTGGTGCTCGATCTGGTAGCAGAGGTTTCCGCTCATGAACGCCATGGCGGGCCCGGCCTTGAAGTTCGCGCTGCCGAGCATCTGGCGCAGATACCACTCGCCGCTGGTCTCGTCCTCCAGTTGCTCGATGGTGAACTTCTCCGCGCCGTCGGGGAAGTGGCCGCAGAAGATCACCGCGTACGCCCACAGGTTGCGCACCAGGTTCGCCGTCGCGTTGGCCTTCAGCGTGTGCTTGAACGCCGGGCCGGTGAGCGCGGGATGGATGAGGTAGTCCTTGGCCACCTGGCGGCAGATCTTGCGGGCGAACGCCACGTTCGGCTCCGAGGCGACCTCCCAGCGCGGCGTGCCCGCCAGCTGCTTCTCGATGCTCCAGTCGTGCAGCGCGATGCCCCACTCGAAGGTCGCGGCGAGCAGCAGATTCGCCAGCGGCTGCACCAGGTGGATCGGCCGCCACTGCTCGTCGCGGGTCATCCGGAGGATGCCGAACCCGAGGTCCTCGTCCTTGCCCAGGACGTTGGTGTAGGTGTGGTGGGAGTAGTTGTGCGCCCGGCGCCACTGCGCGGAGGGACCTGTCATGTCCCATTCCCACGAGCTGGAGTGGATCTCGGGATCGTTCATCCAGTCCCATTGCCCGTGGCTGACGTTGTGCCCGAGCTCCATGTTCTCGATGATCTTGGCCACCGACAGCAATGCGGTGCCCGCCAGCCAGGCCCAGCGATTGCGGCTGCCGAACAGCACAGCGCGGGCCGCTACCTCGAGACCGCGCTGCGCCGCGATCGCGCGCCGGATGTACTTCGCGTCCCGCTCGCCACGGGACAGCTCCACCGAACGCCGGACGGAATCGAGTTCCTGACCCAGTGTCTCGATATCGGCCGTCGTGAGGTGCGCGAACGCCTTGATGTCGGTGATTGCCACCGGGGTCCTTTCCCTACTCGATCCCCATCGAGGGTACCTGCCGGACTACACGTCCAGGGTGCAGTCACCCGCCGCGGCCGAGATGCAGGTCTGCACCTTGTCGCCTTCGCGGCGCTCCTCGCCGTTGCGCAGGTCGCGCGTGTGGCCGGAACTCAACGTGACCACACAGGTCTGGCAGATGCCCATCCGGCAGCCGAACGGCATCTGCACGCCGGCGGACTCGCCGGCCTCGAGCAGGCTGGTCGCGCCGTCCGCCGCGACGGTGCGACCGGTCCTGCCGAAGGTGACCGTGCCGCCCTCGCCGATCGCGGAGCGCTCGATCTCGAAGCGCTCCACGTGCAGCCGGTCCGACAGGCCCGCCGCCCGCCAGTGGTTCTCGATCTCGTCGAGCATTCCGGCCGGGCCGCACGCCCAAGTGTCGCGTTCGCGCCAATCCGGGAACTGCGTGTCGAGATCGGCGAGGGCGAACTTGCCCCGCTCGGCGGTCAGATGCAGGCGGGTATCGAAGCTCGGGTTGCGCTCGGTCAGCGCCTGCAGTTCCGCACCGAACATCACGTCGTCGGCGGTGCGGGCGGAGTGCAGGTGCGCCACATCGGTGAACAGCTCGCGGCGGTCCATCGCCCGCAGCATGGACATCACCGGCGTGATGCCGCTGCCCGCGGTGAGGAACAGCACCTTCTCCGGCGGCGGGTACGGCAGGACGAATCCGCCCTGCGGCGCCGCGAGCCGCACGATGGTGCCGACCGGCACCCCGCTGACCAGATGACTGGACAGGAAGCCTTCCGGCATCGCCTTCACGGCGATGGAGATCAGCCGCTTACCGCCATGCCCGGGCACCGACCAGTTGGGCGGACAGGTCAGCGAATACGAGCGCCAATGCCAGCGCCCGTCCACCAGGAGACCGATGCCGATGTACTGACCGGGCTGGTATTTGAAGTCGAAGCCCCACCCCGGCTGGATCACCAGCGTCGCCGAGTCGGCCGTCTCCTTGCGCACCTCGACGATCCGCCCGCGCAGTTCGCGCGCCGACCACAGCGGGTTGGCCAGGTGCAGGTAATCGTCGGGCAGCAACGGTGTGGTCACCCGCGCGACGGCGCCGCGCAGCACATTCAGCTTCCCGCCGCGCTCGGCCACGCTCGCGGCCGGCGCCTCCAGCCACGCGCGAACGCTCCGCACGGAGAAGCTCCCAAGTTTCGAACCCATCGCTGCCGTTGGTCTCCCTGTCGTCGGATACGCAGGCCGCCGTCTCGCCGATCGGATGCCTCGCAGCAAGGTTACGGCATCGTAGGTTACGGCGGGGGGCGAGCCCGCGGCCGCCGCAGCGATTCAGAGCAGTTCGAGCAGGAACGGCAGCTCCTGGGCGGCGTACCAGGCCAATTGATGGTCTTCGGCGTCCCCGAGGACGAACTCCGCGTCGGTGTCGCCGAGATCGGCCGCGTCCACCACGTCGACGGCCTTGGCCACCTGCGGTTCGGCGTCGGCCAGATCGACGTGCACCGAGGCGATCTGCTGGTAGCGGATCGGACCCGTCAGCCGGACCACCGCGTCATCGAGATCGGGGCGCAGCTCGGCGCCGGTCACGTCGGCGGCGATCACCGCGCGGCGGTAGACCGGGCTGCCGCCCGCGACCGGTGCGGCCTCGTCGTCGGAGTCCTCCGCCGATCCGATCGCGTCGCGTTCGGCCGCGAGCAGCCGCAGCGACGCGCGGGCGGCTTCGTTCACGGCGACCTCACCGAGCTCCTCGTCGTCGCCGGAGGCGTAGGCCTCGCGCAGCGCGGGTGTCACCGCGAACGCGGTCCCGCTGACGGGGGTCAGCTCCCGGCTGTCGACCAGTTCGCGCAGCATCGGCACCGTAGCCGGGATGTAGACCCGCAGCTTCTTCTCATCAGACGCAGGCACCGAGCATCTCCTCCATGGAATCGCGCACCGCCGTGGCGAGCACGCCGATGTCGGCCATCGCGTCGCGGTCGGCGTTGAGACCGTAGAAGACGCGTCCGTCGTAGGACGTGATCCCGATACTCGACGCCTGGTTGCGCAGCAGTGGCGACACCGGGTACATCTCCAGCATCCGCGCGCCGCCGATGTACATCGGCGCTTGCGGACCCGGCGCGTTGGTGATCACCAGATTGAACGTGTGTTCTGCGAACGTACTCGCCGCGCGCACACTCATCGCATGCAGGCTGGCCGGAGCGAAACCGGCCAGATGCATCAGGGTGCGCGCGCGGACGCCGCGGCGCTGACGCCCGTTGAGTTCGGTGGCGTGCGCGATGTGCGACAGCCGCATCACCGGACTCGGTTCGCCCACCGGCAGATCGATGAGGAACGAGGACACCTCGCTCGCCGAGCGCGCTCGGTCGCCGTCGTTCCCCTCGACGTACACCGACATCGGCACCACCGCCCGCAGCGTGCTGGACTCGGTGAGCGCTTCCCCGCGCGAGAGCAGCCAGTTGCGCAGGGCGCCGGTGACCACCGCGAGGATGGCGTCGTTGATCGAGCAGCCGAACCGTCCGCGGATGGTGCGGTAGTCCGCCAGATCGGTGCGCACCACGTCGAAGCGGCGGTTGCGCGAAGTGCGGGTGTTCAGGGGGCTGGCGGGCGCGCCGGTCGCGGCGGTGCGCACCGCGGCGACCACCGATTCGGCCGCTCTACCCGCCGTCCCGAGCACCGCGAACGCGCCCGCGCTCGCCTCCCTGGCCACGTCGAGGGTCCTGCGCGGTTGCGCGGCGAGCTGGGCCAGCGCGCCGATCAGCAGCTCCATCTCACCGGGTTCGCGCGGCGCGATCCAGTCGTCGCAGGCCAGGTCGCGGGGCGCGGGGCCCGCGTCGAGGATCACGTGGCCGATCTCGAGCGCGGTGTCCCCGTCCACCAGGGCGGAATGGGTCTTGGTGAAGATGGCGCAGCGGCCCTCCGACAGCCGTTCGATCAGGTACATCTCCCACAGCGGCCGGGCCGGGTCCAAGGGGTGCGAGGTGAGGCGCGCGACCAGTTCGTGCAGTTGTTCGTCGGTGCCAGGGCCGGGGAGCGCCGAGCGCCGGATGTGGTAGGTGATGTCGAACCGGCTGTCCTCGACCCAGACCGGTCGTCCGAGCGACAGCGGGATCTCCCGCACTTTGCGCCGGTATCTCGGCACCAGCGCAAGCCTGCTCTCGACCAGGTCGACCAGCCGGTCGTAGTCGAGGATCGCCCGGCCCGGGCTGTCGCCCGGGTCGGTGTTCCGCACGATCGCGAGAGAGCCGATATGGATCGGGTTGCTACTCGACTCGAGCCGGTAGAAGGCCGTGTCCTGCGGCGTCAGTCTCGTGATCACGCTGACCGGTACTCCTTTGCCCGATGCCCGTCCCCGCTTCATTGTGCTGCCGCGGCAACCTTCGCCTCGGCCGTTGTGGCATTTCCGATGAATTCGGTACACGTTTTTTTCCCGCCGGGGCTCGGTGACACGCTGGTCGATCCGAGTTCGGCGCATAGATTCGATCACAGGGCGGAGCAATTCGCGGCCCGGCCACGCAGCGCCGCAGGGGCTGCACATCGAGCAGAGCATTACCATGAAGCTTGCAGCGGATTCCGCGCAACCGCGTGGGCCGCACCGGCCCGGGGGCCGACGACACGTTTTGACACACCGACCAGAGGACTGACGAGACCCGTGCCTGCGCTGACACTGACGAGGTTGCTACGGATTGGTGAGGGTCGCATGGTCAAGCGGCTCTCGCATTTCGCCGACCAGGTCCTCGCCCTCGAACCGGAGTACGAGGATCTCAGCGACGCGGAGCTACGGGCCAAAACGGACGAGTTCCGCGAGCGCTACGCCGAGATGGTCGAGGACGGCGAGACCGATCCGCTGGGCCAGCTGATGGCCGAGGCGTTCGCCGTCGCACGGGAGGCGTCCTGGCGGGTGCTCAGCCAGAAGCACTACAAGGTGCAGATCATGGGCGGCGCCGCGCTGCACACGGGCAACATCGCGGAGATGAAGACCGGTGAGGGCAAGACGCTGACCTGTGTGCTGCCCGCCTACCTGAACGCGCTCAGCGGCGACGGTGTGCACGTCGTCACGGTGAACGACTACCTGGCCAAGCGCGACGCGGAGTGGATGGGCCGCGTGCACCGCTTCCTCGGCCTCGAGGTGGGCGTGATCCTGGGCGGTATGAGCCCCGCGCAGCGGCGGGTGGCCTACGGCGCCGACATCACCTACGGCACGAACAACGAGTTCGGCTTCGACTATCTGCGCGACAACATGACCCACTCGCTGGACGACCTGGTGCAGCGCGGGCACAACTTCGCCATCGTCGACGAGGTCGACTCCATCCTCATCGACGAGGCGCGCACCCCGCTGATCATCTCCGGGCCCGCCGACGCCTCGTCGAAGTGGTATGCCGAGTTCGCGCGGATCGCCCCGCTGCTGAAGAAGGACCTGCACTACGAGGTCGACATCAAGAAGCGAACGATCGGCGTGCACGAGGCGGGCGTCGAGTTCGTCGAGGACCAGCTCGGCATCGACAACCTGTACGAGGCCGCCAACTCGCCGCTGGTGAGCTACCTGAACAACGCCATCAAGGCCAAGGAGCTCTACACCCGCGACAAGGACTACATCGTCCGCGACGGCGAGGTGATCATCGTCGACGAGTTCACCGGCCGCATCCTGGTCGGCCGGCGCTACAACGAGGGCATGCACCAGGCGATCGAGGCCAAGGAAGGGGTGGAGATCCAGCCGGAGAACCAGACCCTGGCCACGATCACCCTGCAGAACTACTTCCGCCTCTACGACAAGCTCTCCGGCATGACCGGCACCGCCGAGACCGAGGCCGCCGAGCTGCACCAGATCTACAACCTCGGCGTGGTCCCCATCCCGACCAACAAGCCGATGATCCGCGCCGACCAGTCCGACCTGATCTACAAGACGGAGGAGGCCAAGTTCTCCGCGGTGGTCGACGACGTCACCGAGCGGCACGAGAAGGGCCAGCCGGTGCTGATCGGCACCACCAGCGTCGAGCGCTCGGAGTACCTGTCCAAGCAGTTCACCAAGCGCGGCATCCCGCACAACGTGCTGAACGCGAAGTTCCACGAGAAGGAAGCCGAGATCATCGCCGAGGCGGGCCGCCCCGGCGCGGTGACCGTCGCGACGAACATGGCGGGTCGCGGTACCGACATCGTGCTCGGCGGAAACCCGGACATCATCGCCGACATCCTGCTGCGCAAGGAGGGCTTCGACCCGGTGGAGACGCCGGAGGAGTACGAGCGCGCTTGGCTGCCCACCCTGGACCAGGTGAAGGCCCAGACCGCCGAGGACGCCGAGGCGGTGCGCGACGCGGGCGGCCTCTACGTGCTGGGCACCGAGCGGCACGAGTCGCGCCGCATCGACAACCAGTTGCGCGGCCGCTCCGGTCGTCAGGGCGACCCGGGCGAGTCCCGGTTCTACCTCTCGCTGGGTGACGAGCTGATGCGCCGGTTCAACGGCGCCGCGCTGGAAGCGATCATGACGCGGCTGAACCTGCCCGACGACGTGCCGATCGAGGCGAAGATGGTCTCCAAGGCCATCAAGAGCGCGCAGACGCAGGTCGAGCAGCAGAACTTCGAGATCCGCAAGAACGTCCTCAAGTACGACGAGGTGATGAACCAGCAGCGCACCGTCATCTACGGCGAGCGCGACCGGATCCTGCGCGGTGAGGACATGGAGGGCCAGGTCCAGAGCATGATCACCGACGTGATCACCGCCTATGTGGACGGCGCCACCGCGGAGGGCTATGTCGAGGACTGGGATCTGGACAAGCTGTGGACGGCGCTGAAGACGCTGTACCCGGTGGGTCTGGACTACCGGGATCTGACCGGCGAGACCGAGGTCGGCGAGGCGGGCGAGCTGACGCGTGAGGAGTTGCTCGACGCGTTGCTGGACGACGCGCACGCGGCTTACGAGCGCCGCGAGGCCGAGATCGACGGCTTGGCGGGCGAGGGCAGCATGCGAAACCTGGAACGGCAGGTGCTGCTCTCGGTGCTCGACCGCAAGTGGCGTGAGCACCTCTACGAGATGGACTACCTCAAGGAGGGCATCGGCCTGCGCGCGATGGCGCAGCGCGACCCGCTGGTCGAGTACCAGCGCGAGGGTTTCGACATGTTCACCGCGATGCTCGACGGTCTCAAGGAGGAGTCGGTCGGCTTCCTGTTCAACTTGCAGGTCGAGGTGCAGCAGCCGCAGCCGGAAGGCGTCGCCGTCGGCCCCGGGCTGCGTTCGCCGGTCGGAGCCGCCCCGGCGCCGCTGCCCACCGAGGAGGCTCGGGTCGCGAACGGGCATGCCGCGCCCGCGGCGTTGCGCGCCAGGGGTATCGATGACACCGCCCCGCGCGGTTTCAGCTACTCCGGCCCGGACGAGGGTGGCCGAGCCGCGGTGCACAGCGACACCGAGGAATACGGCGTGGACGGTGGCCCGCAGCCCACCCGCCGCGAGCGCCGCGAGGCGGCCCGCGCGGAGGCGAAGGGCCGGCGCGGCCCGAAGTCCCGCCGCCGCCACTGATCGAAAGCCGAAGGCGCTCAGGGTTTCCCTGGGCGCCTTCGTCGTTCGGACGAATTCGGTCGAAGCGATGCGCCGGCCCTCCGCAGGCATGCTCCCGACGAGGCTCGACACGCAGCGGTTCGCCGCCGCAGCCGAGCGGATCGGCGTATCTTCCTGACGTGGACCGAGCAGCCGTCGAAACATGGGTCGCCGGATACGAGCGCGCCTGGCGGTCGGCGGGCACGGAACGACTCGCCGACCTGTTCGCCGCGGACGCGGGTTACCTCGTCTCGCCATGGGCGCAGCCGCTGACCGGTCTGCACGCGCTCGCCGAATTCTGGGAAAGCGGCCGCGACGGGCCCGGCGAGCCCTTCACCATGCGGTCGAGCGTCGTCGCGGTGGACGGGGACACGGCCGTGGTCCGGGTGGAGGTGGACTACGCGCGGGATACGCCGGCACGGTGGCGAGACCTGTGGATTCTGCGTTTCGACGACGGTGGCCGCTGCGTGTGGTTCGAAGAGTGGCCGTTCGCGCCCGGACAGCCGGACGGGCACTGACCGTCCTACCAGGGGTCGTTGGAGGTCAGGGCGACGAGCAGGAGGCGGATGGCGGCCACCCGGCGTTCCTTGCCGGGCAACTCGTCCAGCGCGCATTCGGGGTCGGCGGGCGGACCGAGATGCGTGCAGCCCCGCGGGCAGTCCTCGATGGCATCGGCGAGATCGGTGAAAGCGGCGATGACGTCGTCCGGAGTGATGTGCGCCAAGCCGAACGATCGCACGCCCGGTGTATCGATGACCCAGCCGCCGCCGGGCAGCGGGAGCGCGACCGACTGGGTGGAGGTGTGCTTGCCCTTGCCCACCCCGGACACCTCGCCGACGGCCCGCTCCGCCTCCGGCACAAGACGATTCACCAGCGTGGATTTGCCCACACCGGAGTGACCGATCAGCGCGGTGAGATGGTCGGTGAGCAGACCGAGGACCGGCTCGAGCGGATCGTCGATGCCGCCGTAGACGATGGTGAGATCGAGATCCTCGAACGACTCGGCGAATTGGGAATCGGCGGCCAGATCGTGTTTGGTCAAGCACAGCACGGGTTGCAGCCCACCGGCATACGCGGCGACCATCGCGCGTTCCACGAAGCCGGTGCGCGGCGGCGGGTCGGCGAGCGCGACCACGATGAACAGCTGCTCCGCGTTGCCGACCACGATTCGCTCGTACGGATCGGTGTCGTCGGCGGTGCGGCGCAACACCGTCCGGCGGTCGGCGACCCGGACGATGCGGGCGAGAGTATCCGGCCGCCCGGACAGGTCGCCGACCACGTCCACCTGGTCGCCGACCACGATCGGGGTGCGGCCCAGCTCCCGGGCCCGCATCGCGACGATGCGGCGCTCCGGATCGCCGTCGAGCACGCATCCCCAGCGTCCCCGGTCGACGGAGACCACCATGGCCGGTTCGGCGTCGCTGTGCTGCGGCCGGGTCTTGGTGCGGGGACGGGAGCTACGCCCCGGACGAACCCGCACGTCGGATTCGTCGTAGCTGGCCGCGGATCGCCGCCCCCGGCTCAGTGCGCCGCTCCTTCGTCCGACGGCGTGGGCTCGAGCATCCGCTCCCAGAGGGCGACGAAGTTCGGCAGGGTCTTGGCCGTGGTACCGATGTCCTCGATCTCGACGCCGGGCACCCGCAGGCCGAGAATTGCTCCCGCCGTGGCCATCCGGTGGTCGGCGTAGGAATGCCACTTGCCACCGTGCAGGTCGGCGGGCACGATCTCCAGTCCGTCCTCGGTCTCGGTCACCTTGCCGCCGAGACGGTTGATCTCGGTGGAAAGCGCCGCCAGCCGGTCGGTCTCGTGACCGCGCAGATGGGAGATGCCGCGCAGCACGGACGGGGAGTCGGCCAGCGCGGCCAGTGCGGCGACGGTGGGCGTCAACTCACCGACGTCGTGCAGGTCGATATCGATGCCCGCGAGCCGGTCGGGCCCGTGCACGGTGAGCACACCGTCGAAGATGCGCGCTTCCGCGCCCATGCGCACGAGGATTTCGCGGATCACGTCACCCGGCTGGGTGGTCAAGCGCGGCCAGTGCGGAATGCTGACCGTGCCGCCGGTGACCGCGGCCGCGGCCAGGAACGGGGTCGCGTTGGACAGGTCCGGCTCCACCTCCCAGTCCACCGCGCGGATCGGCCCGTACTCCACGGTCCAGGTCTGTGCCTTGAAGCTGTCGGCGGGCGCGTGCACCTGCACGTCGGCGCGGCGCAACATCTCCACCGTCATCTCGATGTGCGGCATCGAGGGCAGCGCCTTCCCGTCGTGGTGCACCACCAGTCCTTCGTCGAAACGCGCGGCCGACAGCAGCAGGCCCGAGACGAACTGCGACGAGCCGGACGCGTCGATCGTCACGGTGCCGCCGCGCAGCGCGCCCTTGCCGTGCACCGTGAACGGCAGTGTGTCGCCGTCGATGTCGGCGCCGAGCGCGCGCAGCGCCTCCAGGATGGTGCGCAGCGGGCGGATCCTGGCCTGTTCGTCACCGTCGAACGCGACCTCGCCCGCCGCCAGCGCGGCCACCGGCGGCAGGAAGCGCATCACCGTGCCGGCGAGCCCGCAGTCGACCGTGCCGCCGCCCAGCGGCGCCGGGGTGACGGTCAGTGTGTCGCCCGCACCCTCGATGCCCGTGCCCAGCGCGCGCAGCGCGGCGATCATCAAATTCGTGTCCCGGCTGCGCAGCGCACCCGTGATCGTGGAAGGGCCGTCGGCCAGGGCGGCCAGGATGAGCGCCCGGTTGGTGATCGATTTCGATCCGGGCAGGGTCACGGTCGCGTGTACAGGGACCTCGACATGGGGCGCTGGCCAGAAGTTCACTCGTCCATCATCACACGGTGCTTGTTTCCAGCGCCTGCGGCGCTGGGTGTTCGCGGCCCTCTTATGGCTCGCGTTTGCGCGACCGCCGCTTGCTCCTTCGTCGCCTACGCGACGGCCACGCAAACGCGAGCCGGGCTGTGTCGGTTTTTCCAGCGCCTGCGGCGCTGGGTGTTCGCGGCCCCCTGGTGGCTCGCGTTTGCGCGACCGCCGCTTGCTCCTTCGTCGCCTACGCGACGGCCACGCAAACGCGAGCCGGG
>NZ_JBSGDA010000023.1:0-127962 GCF_053602135.1 Nocardia sp. NPDC004573 | reverse complement strand
CAAAACGCTCGGCTGGGCAACCCCAGCCGAGCGTCTGCGTGATCTACTGACGACCACATAGCCATCAGGTGTTGCGAGGACCCCGAGAATCCGCCCCGCAGTGCGAGGGCCCTTTCGCGTCCGACCGCGTCAGTCGGCCGGCCGCGCGGTCTTCATGGCGCGATCCACCTCCCAGAACGCGCGCAGTGCGGCGATCTTGCCGTCGTCGTCCACCCGGTAGGTGAACACGCCGTCGGCGTCGATCCGGTGGCCGCCGATGGTGCTGCGGATCGTGCCGGTGAAGGCGACTTCGTTGCCGCAGGCGAAGGAGTCGCCGAACAGGAACTCGATCAGATCCGTCTTCGCGATGGCCTTGTCCCAGAACGCGGCGATGGCCTCGGTGCCGCGGTGGCCCTTGCCCTGCGGATCGAAGCCGGACGGGCCGATGGGATCCTCCACGATGCCGTCTTCGGCGAACAGCGCGACCCACGCCTGCTTGTCCCGCGCTCGCACGGCGGCCTGCGATGCGAGGCCCGCGGCCCGGGCCGGATGTTCGGTGGTGGTCATACGGCCTCCCTTGGCCGGCGAGTCGTCCTCATCGCGCTGCGAGGACGGGTTCGGTGATGTATTGCCGCGCGAACTTGCGCAGCGAGTCCTGCTTGGCGGCCAATTCGCCGTCGAATCCGATGCCGTCGGCCAGCCAGGGCACCACGATCGCGTCGGTGACGCCCGCGTCGGCGAGGTCCTGATAGCCGGACCGGCCGAACCTATCGACGCAGACCGCCTGGATCTCGAACGGCTCGTCGGTCCGGCCGTACTCGGCGCGCAGCGCGTCGAGCTTGTCGATGGTGCGCCGCAGTTCGTCGTAGGTCATCATGGCCGAGGTCCAGCCGTCGCCCACCCGCGCGGCGCGTCGCAGCGCCGCGTCGGTGTGCCCGCCGATGTAGAACGGAACCGGCTCGGTCGGCGCCGGGCTGATCTGCAACGGATCGAAGTCGAAGAACTCGCCGTGGTACTCGACCATGCCACCGGCGAGCACGAGTTTGATCACCTCGATCATCTCGTCCACCCGTGCGCCACGGCGCGCGAACGGCACGCCGCACCACTCGAACTCCTCCGGCGCCCAGCCGATGCCGACGCCGAAACCGAAGCGGTTACCCGACAGGTTGGCCACCGAGCCGACCTGCCGGGCCAGCAGCAGCGGGTTGCGCGAACCCAGCTTCAGCACGTTCGTGTAGAAGCGGATGCGGCTGGTGACGGCCGCCATGGCGGTCGCGCCGATGAGCGGGTCGACCCAGGGGGTGTCCGGTCCCCAGAACCGGCTGCCGTCGGCGGTGTACGGGTACTTCGCCGCCGCCGACTTCATGTAGAACAGCGAGTCGGGCAGCGCGATGGAGGAGAATCCGCACTCCTCGGCGGTTTTCGCGAGCTCCGTCAGCTGGTCCAGCGGACTCAGCGCGATGCCGACGGTGAACTGCAGCGGGGTCACCGCCGCTCCGATCCGACCACCCACATCGAGAAGTACTGCGAGCCACCGCCGTACGCGTGACCCAGCGCCTTGCGCGCGCCCTCGACCTGATAGTCCCCGGCCCGCTGCATGACCTGCTTGGCGGCCTCGGCGAACCGGATCAGCCCGGAGGCGCCGATCGGGTTGGACGACAGCACGCCGCCGGACGGATTGACCGGAAGGGTGCCGCCGATCTCGGTCTCGCCCTTGTCGGTGAGCTTCCACCCGTCGCCCTGCGGCACGAAGCCGAGGTTCTCCAGCCACATCGGCTCGAACCAGGAGAACGGGACGTAGATCTCGGCCACGTCGATCTCCTCCAGCGGGTTGGTGATGCCCGCCGTCTCCCACAGCGCCGCGGCCGCGTCCCGGCCCGCCTGCGGGTTGACCTGGTCGCGGCCGGCGAAGGTGGTCGGTTCGGTGCGCATCGCGGTGCCGTGCACCCAGGCGACCTTCCGGCCGGTGGCCTCCACCGCCTCGGCGGCCTCCGCGTCGCCGAGCACGATCGCGCACGCGCCGTCGGAGGAGGGGCAGGTCTCGTCGAAGCGGATCGGGTCCCACAGCATCTGAGAGGCGAGCACCGATTCCAGCGTGATGTCGGGCTGCTTCAGGTGGGCCAGCGGGTTCTTGGCGCCGTTGCGTCGATCTTTCACCGCGACCATGGCGCCGATGTGGCTCGGCGCGTTGGAGCGCCGGATGTAGGAGCGAACGTGCGGCGCGAAGTACCCGCCCGCGCCGGCGCCGACCGGCATGGTGAACGGCACCGGAATCGACAGCGCCCACATGGCGTTCGACTCCGACTGCTTCTCCCACGCCACCGCGAGCACACGCTTGTGCACGCCCGCCTGAATCAGGTTGGTCGCGACGATGCCGGTGGAGCCGCCGACCGACCCGGCGGTGTGTACCCGCAACAGCGGCTTTCCGGTAGCGCCGAGCGCGTCCGCCATGAACAACTCGGGCATCATGACGCCCTCGAATCCGTCGGGCGCTTTGCCGACCACGACCGCGTCGATATCGGCGATGGTGAGACCGGCGTCGGCGAGGGCCCGGTCGATGGCCTCACGGCACATCCCGGCCATGGACACGTCGGTCCGTTTCGTCACGTGATGGGTTTGTCCGGTGCCGAGCACCGCGGCTGGCAAGCTCATCGGTTCTCCGATTCCAAAACGGTCACAAGATTCTGCTGGAGCGCGGGGCCGCTGGTGGCGTGGGCCAGCGCACGATCCGCCGTGCCCGCGATGATCGCCTCGGCCGCGAAGCCGATGCGTTCCAGGCCCGCGGCGAACATGGGATGCGCCGCGAGCGCGCCGCCGGACGGATTGACCTTCGTGCCGTTCTTCAGCCCGATCGCCTCGGCGAGGATCAGCTGCTGATGGCTGAACGGCGCGTGCAGCTCGGCGATGTCGAAATCGCTGACGTCGCCGCCGGTGACCGCCTTGGCCGCGGCGGCCGTCGAGGGCGAGACGGTGAGGTCGCGCGCGCCGAGCACGGGAGTGTCGATCCGATGCGCCATGCCCGTGATCCACGCGGGACGCTCGCACAGTTCGCGGGCGCGGTCGCCCACGGCGAGCACGACCGCCGCCGCGCCATCGGTGATCGGCGCGATGTCGTGCGCCCGCAGCGGATCGGCGACATACGGCTGTTCGAGCAGGCTGTCGGCGTCACCGGACGCGCCTGCGGCCACGGCCGCCATGTCCCGCTCGGTCCAGCGGCCCGCGTCGAGACCGGCGCGGGCCTGTAGGCCCGCGATGGACCAGGCGTCCGGCCACAGCGGCGCGACCACGTACGGGTCCAGCTGCATGGTGAGCACCTGGCGCAGCGTGCCCGCCGAGGACTTGCCGAACCCGTACACCAGCGCCGTCTTCGCCTGCCCCGAGCGCAGTTTCACCCACGCCTCGTACAGCGCCCAGGCGGCGTCCATCTCGACGTGCGATTCGTTGATCGGCGGCACCGCGCCGATGGCGTCGATCGCCGAGATGAACGAGAAAGCCCGCCCGGCAAGGTAATCGGACGAGCCAGAGCACCAGAAGTCGATGTCGGACTTGGTGATGCCGAGCCGGTCGTAGAGCTGCTGGAAGCAGGGCACCAGCATCTCGACACCGTTGGTGGTGCCGAAGGTCTCCGGCACGTGCGGCGCGTGGGCGAAACCCACGACCGCGATGTCGGTGGCGTTGTCAGTCAACGTGCGCTTCTCTCAGAGGTGATGGGAGTAGGTCTCGTAATCGGCGTCCGGCTCGCCGGTGGGACGGAAGTGGTCGACGTTCTCCAGGCCGTAGCCCCACTCCTCGCGCGGCTTCCACACCGCCTGCACCCGCATGCCCATGCGCACTTCGCTCGCGTCGCACCCCAGCACCAGGTGCAGCACCGGGATGTCCGCACCGTCCAGCAGCACGTAGGCCGCGACGTACGGCGGCTTGATCCGCTGCCCGAGGAACGGCACGTTGACGATGCAGAAAGTGGTGACCGTGCCGCGATCGGACAACTCGATGAACTCGTCGGTCGGCCTGCCGTCGGTGGGGTTCGCGCCGCGCGGCGGGAAGTACACCTTTCCCGCGGCGTCGGTGCGCGCGCCGATCAGCTTGCCTTCGGCCAGCCCGCGCAGGTACACGGTCTCCTGCGGCGAGGCGGTGTGCTTGTAGGACAGATCGACCGGCGTGGTGAGCATGGTGACCGGGTCGGCCGCGGCGGATTCCGGCGGTGCGGAGGATTTCTCGCCCGGCTCGAAGCAGGCGATATCGCGAATGCTGCCCTCGGTCTGCTCGGCCCAGCGGGCGGTCACCCGCAAGCCTTTTCGGATGTCCTCGGGTGCGGCGACGTCGACGGCGTGCAGCAGCGTGGTGTCCGCGCCGTCCAACCGGATCAGCGCCCAGGCGAACGGGCGGTCGAACGGCTGGCCGGGCAGCGGCTCGCGCACCCAGGTCCACGACTCGACGGTGCCGGTGTCGGCGACGTCGACGAATTCGGTCAGCGGTTCGGCGGTGATCGGATCGTATTCCGGCGGCGGCACGATCACCCGGCCGTCCGAGCCGCGCACGCCGACGATCTTGTGGTCGCGCAATCCGGTCAGGAAGGTTCCGATGGTGGAGCCGACGGAGCGGGTGTAATCGAAACGCACCCGTAGGGGCGCGCTGAGTACCTCGGGCACGGCGCCCGTGTTCAAT
Source organism: Nocardia sp. NPDC004573 (assembly GCF_053602135.1). NCBI lineage: Bacteria > Bacillati > Actinomycetota > Actinomycetes > Mycobacteriales > Nocardiaceae > Nocardia > Nocardia sp. NPDC004573. The sequence continues at coordinate 123,318 of NZ_JBSGDA010000023.1, read as the reverse complement.
GCCGTGCCGCTACCACCAGCGATTGCCGTGGATGCAGTATTCCCCTGAGTCACGATATCGAGTAGAACAGGTTCTAACTCTGGTGGCAAGCAGTTGATCGGAAAGGGGTCCGGGGTGAAGTTCGGATTGCAACTCGGGTACTGGATGGCCCAGCCGCCCGCGAACGCGGGGGAGCTGGTGGTGGCGGCCGAGGAAGCCGGGTTCGACGCCGTCTTCGCCGCCGAGTCGTGGGGGTCGGACGCCTTCGGCCCGCTCACCTGGTGGGGTTCGGCCACACGGCGGGTGCGCCTTGGCACCTCGGTGGTGCAGATGTCGGCGCGGACGCCCGCCGCGACCGCCATGCACGCGCTCACCCTGGACCATCTCAGCGGCGGTCGCGCCATCCTCGGCCTGGGCGTCTCGGGTCCGCAGGTGGTGGAGGGCTGGTACGGCCAGCCCTTCGCCAAGCCGTTGCAGCGCACCCGCGAGTACGTCGGGATCGTGCGCCAGGTGCTGGCCCGGCAGGCGCCCGTCACCAGCGACGGCCCGCACTACCCGCTGCCCTACACCGGGCCGGGCTCGATCGGGCTCGGTAAGCCACTGAAGCCGATCGTGCATCCGCTACGTGCGGATTTGCCGATCTGGCTGGGCGCGGAGGGGCCCAAGAACGTGGCACTCACCGCCGAGATCGCGGACGGCTGGCTGGCCATCTACTACGCGCCCCGGCTCGCCGGGATGTACGACGAGTGGCTCGATGAAGGTTTCGCGCGGGCCGGCGCGCGGCGTAGCCGAGACGACTTCGAGATCGCCGCGAGCTGCCAGGTGGTGATCACCGACGATCCGGCGAGTGAGCTGGAGCGGATGCGCTGGATCATGGCGCTCTATATCGGCGGCATGGGCGCGCCGGAACTGAATTTCCACGCTCAGGTGTACCGGCGGATGGGCTACGACCGTGAGGTCGACGAGATCGGCAAGCTGTTCCAGTCGGGCAAGAAGGCGGAGGCCGCCGCGGCGGTGCCGGACGAGCTGATTCTGGACACCGCGATCATCGGCGACGAGGAGCATGTCCGCAAACAGCTGCGGGTCTGGGAGGCCGCCGGCGTGACCATGATGCTGGTGTCGGTTCCGGATGTCGCGCAATTGCATCGGCTCGCACCCCTTGTCGAACAGTAGAACAGGTTCTAAATTCGAAGACGTGACTGCCTCACCCGCCCCGTCGGCTCCTAACCGTCCCTCTGCGCAGCAACCGGAAGAAGTCCTCGGTCTGTGGAACATCGCCGAAGCCGAACCCGATCGGATCGCGATGGTCGATCCCTGGGGCCGGGAGGTGACGTATCGCGAATTGGCCACGCTCGCCGATCGTTACGCCACCGGCCTGCGCGGGCTCGGCTTGAACACCGGTGACGTGCTGGTGAGCATGGTGCACAACTGCGTGGAGGCCATCGCGGCGTATTTCGCGGCCTACCAGTCGGGGTTGTACATCGTCGCGGTGAACTGGCATCTCACCGGTCCGGAGGTCGCCTACATCCTGGCCGACAGCGAGGCGAAGGCGTTCATCGCCAGCGATCGTTTCGCCACCGCCGCGAAGGCCGCCGCCGACGAGGCGGGACTGCCCGCCACGGCGCGCTTCGCGGTGGGCGAGATCGAAGGCTTCAAGTCGGTGGCTTGGCTCGGCGCCGCGGACACCGGCCGTCCGTCCGACCGCAGCACCGGCGCGCCCATGCTCTACACCTCCGGAACCACCGGACGGCCCAAGGGAGTTCGGCGGCCGCTCACCGGCGCGGACCCCGACGTCGTCCCGCCGCACACCACCGCGTTCTTCGGCCTGTTCGAGCTCGCGCCCTACGACGACCACGTGCACATCTGCGGCTCGCCGCTATACCACACCGCGGTGCTGAACTTCGCCACCATCTCGATCCAGCTGGGCCACAAGCTCGTTCTGATGGATCGCTGGGACGCCGAGGACATGCTGCGGCTGATCGACAAGCACCGGGTGACGCACAGCCACATGGTGCCCACCCAGTTCCACCGCCTGCTCGCCCTGCCGGAGGAGGTGCGCGCCAAATACGACGTGTCCTCGCTGCGCAGCATGGTGCACGGCGCCGCGCCCTGCCCGCAGGAGACCAAGCGGCAGATGCTCGAGTGGTGGGGCCCGACGGTCACCGAGTACTACGCGGCCACCGAGGGCGGCGGCACGGTCATCAACGGCGCCGACTGGCTGCGCAAGCCGGGGTCGGTCGGCAAGGCGTGGCCGTGGTCGGTGATCAAGGTGCTCAGCGAAGAGGACGGCTCCGAGGTGCCGGCCGGGGAGCCCGGTCTGGTCTACATGCGTATGGGCGCTTCGAGTTTCGAATACCACCACGACAAGGAAAAGACCGAGGACTCGCGCGTCGGTGACCTGTTCACCGTCGGCGACATCGGTCACCTCGACGAGGACGGCTACCTCTACCTGCACGACCGTCGTTCGGATCTGATCCTGTCCGGCGGGGTGAACATCTACCCGGCGGAGGTCGAGAACGTCCTGATCACCCACCCGAAGGTCGCCGACGTGGCGGTCTTCGGCATCCCGCATCCGGATTGGGGACAGGAAGTGAAGGCCGTCGTACAGCCCGCCGACGGGATCGACGGCGACGACGCGCTCACCGAGGAACTGCTCGCGTTCGCCGCCACGCAATTGGCGAAGTACAAGATGCCCAAGTCGATCGACTATCTGCCCGAACTGCCGCGCGACCCCAACGGCAAGCTCTACAAGCGCAAACTGCGCGAGCGGTACATCCCCGCGTCCTGAGACACGCCGCCGGACAGACGGCGTCGGGCAGAACCCGGCCCACGTCCGGCGGAGGGTAGGCGTGCCGCGCAGCCGGGCCGCTGGGGCTGTGACCCGGACGTGCGACGTCGCCGAAAGCGAAGGCGCCCTTCACGGATACCGCGAAGGGCGCATTCGCGCGTCCCTGCGAGGGAATCGGCGAGCGGCTGTCACCGCCGAAGTCGAGTATTTCGAGTGGTGGTGTAGCTACGACCGCAAAGCCACACACTTCCTCGCGTTCCTCATCCTCGCCGCGGCGCTGACCTGCTCGAGAATCTGACGAAATGCGCCACATGAGACGTGGTCTCAGGAGCGCACCCTTAGTCGGGCTACGTACCGGTGCCCCCAGATCGCACTCTGGGGGCTTCCGTCGTCTCGATTCCGCTCCGAACTCACTCGTCCGGCGTGTATTCGGCGTACCGCCCCGACTCGGGGAAGGTGGCTGCTGCCAACTCCCGCGCAGCTTGGATCAGTGCGGCTATCGCCCGGTGCTCCGGACCGAGGTACCGGCCCGCTTCCTCTGTGATCTGTTGGAGCTGATCCCTCAGCCGCACCGAAGTTTCCTTGTCGAGTGCGCCGGGGGGTTCCGTGGTAGACATACCGCTCCTCTGGTCAGAACCGGTTAGGGCATTTGGAGGCCGGTACCTCCACCGTGCCGGATGCGTTGGTGTAGGTGAACTGGTGCCCCTGAATCTTGCCGCGTATACCGACGCTGACACGCCACTTCCCGGCGTAGCATGCGGCCGACACCGCGTAGGAGTGTCCACCGCCCCGGAATGGTGGGGGGATGGTCAATCGGTTCGGGTAGAGACAACCTCCCACCGACCGCCCTTCTCGTGCTGCAATGCCAAGACGACTATGTGTTCGTCCGACGGGACATCACACGCGGCAATACCGTCGCCCGTGATCTGGGGCGGTAGCACTGTCGGCACCGAGTGCGTGAACTCGAAATCGCAACTGCGGGCGGCTTGGGCCGTGCCGGTAGCCGCTGGACTCATGCCGATCAACACGGCCGCAGCGATCAGCCCGGTAATGGTTTTCAACGGTTATCCCCTGACTTCGATGTCAGGCCGGACATAACTCGCTCCAGAAGATCGGGCGTCGGAGGTTCCCACTCGTCGAAGCTGGAGAGAAGAAACAGACCCGATCTCGTACCGGGCTCACGTTCCGGAAGACCCTCGCCGGTCATCTAACTACCGCCTTGCTGACGCTGATCTTCGCGTTCGATCCGTTTCCCGATCTTCTCTTTCGGTATCCGCTGAGGCCAAAACACCACCGCGAAGAACGCGACCAGCGGGACAGCGAACGCCACGAACAACCCCATCACGCGGGCTCCGCCTCGTCGTCCACCGGACCGAGTCGTTCCGCTTCACCAGGGCCGAACGCCCGAGCGTCGTTACACGACTGCCGGGGATGGTGGAACTCGACATACACGCCCGGCTCCGGGCCGTCGGTGTCACCCCACCGTTCGAACACACCACCAGGGAACGGATAAAGCTTTGTGCGCTCGCGTTGTTGGTCTCCGTCTGCGGTCATTTCGAACCCCCTGTAGTAGGCCAGTGGTAGGCACCCCGTGACCGGATCACGGCACATGTCACGGGGGCCAGCTCAAACGCTAGAAGCGGCTGCCGCCAAGGTCTACGAACTTGGCAAAATTTGGCAAACAACGCTCAACCAGCTGTAGAGGCCGTCACTCTGCGGAACAATTGGTGAAGCACACGCCAAGCTGTGCCAAGTCGCTGACAGGAGTTAGAGGGATGAACCTAAGGTTCCTCGGTAAGGCGGATCGGACTCTGGAGGCTGCCCAAGCCTGTATGCCACCGACCAGGGCAGCTACATAGTCCAGGGGTGGGAAACAACCCAACCGGGGACGGTGGAGATTCCGCACCTTCTGACCGGGTTCGCCGAGCCGGATACGTTCATCGGCTCCACTATGACCGACACCGGCCGGGGTACCTTCACCGTATCCGGTCGGCCGATCATTGAGCCGGATGCGCTGGGCATGTTGACTCTGGCAGAGAACGAAACCGCTATCGAGGTCCCGAAGCTAGGAAGGACGTTCTACGGCAATGCTGCTCCGGCCCAACGATGAACCGGACCTGTGGCCGAATCTGTTCCGTGAGCTGCAACGGGATGCATTCCATCTCGAAGTGCGGGACGAATACCACGTAGCCGACGAGGACACCCGGATACGTGCGTTCCTCGCTGGCGAACCAGCCCCGTACACCCGGACGCCGTGGCAAGACCTCATGCTGGAAACCACTAGCCGGGGCGTATCGGTGACCCGTGTTCGGGTGGTCACCGAACCACTGTCGGACTATCAGCGATGGTTGTTGTCGGTCACCGGGTACAACGTGGAAGCTGGGGACGACATCCGTTATGTGCCGAGAAATATCGCGGGAACGGTGCCACCAGACGACTGGTGGTTGATGGATGGCGAGAGGGTTGTTTACAACCTCACCGATCCGGCCGGGGCACCGGCCGGTCTGGCAGTGACCACAGACCCCGGAATCGTGGCGTACTGCCAAGAGGTACGGGGGCGGCTCTGGAAGCTGGCTATTCGTTATGCGGAGTACGTCAAGCGGTGACCAACTCCGTTCATGAAGCGCGACAAGCCCTTGGGGCAACTCTCCGGGGGCTTCGTCGTGATGCCGGGCTGTCCGGCCGTCAGCTTGCCTCTCTCGCGGGTTGGCATGAGTCGGTGGTGTCAAAGATCGAAACCGGGGACCGTAGCCCCACAGAGGCGCATCTAAGGGCTTACTGCCGTCATACCGGCAATGACACTCAGTTACCCGACCTGATCGCTACCCTGCGGAACGTACAAGCTGCCTACCTGGAATGGCGGAAGGTGCTCGGCACCGGCACGAAGCGGCGACAGAACCAGGTGGTGAAGCTTTCCGAAGAGTCCAAGCTCATGCGGATTTTCCAGCCGAACATCATCCCCGGAATCCTCCAAACCGCCGAGTACGCCGCCGCTGTTCTGCGCCGGTACATCGACTTTTACCGTGTGCCAGATGATTTAGACGAAGGCGTAGCAAAACGGCTCGAACGCCAGCAACTTCTATACAAGGGCGATCACCGGTTTCACATCCTGGTAGCGGAGCAAGCTCTACACACCACGGTTGGTACAGGTGCTGTGATGACCGGTCAGCTCGACCGACTGCTAGCCGTGATCGGCTTACCTAGGGTCTTACTGGGCGTCGTCCCGGCTGAGGCTGCGTTGCCGATGCAGATAACCAACTTCGTGATGTTCGATGAGCGGCTAGTACTTGTGGAAGCGGTGACAGCAGAGCTGACCGTGACCCAACCCCGCGAGGTTGCTTTGTACGGCAGGTTGTTCGCTGAGCTTGCCGGTCAGTCCGTGACCGGCGACGCTGCACGGGAGCTGATCCGCAAGGCGCTGGACGCCCGTACGCCCCGACCGTGACCGTGCAGCGGGTATTCGCTGGTCAGCGGTTCATGCTCTCGCGCAGTTCGGGCGCGAGGCCGAAGAGTGGGAACAACTTCTCGGTGTCCAGGAAGAAGTTCAGCCCGGCGATGGTGTCGCCGTCGAGTTCCAGCACCGTGATCGACCACGGCACCCACACGCCCGGCTCGGCGCCCGGCTTGTAGTGGCCGAATGCGGGCAAGCCGTTGGCGCCTTCCAGCGGGACCAGACGCGAGTCGCGGCAAGCGCTTCCGTGGCCGAGCATGAACGCGGCCACGTTCTCCGGACCGGAGATCCACAGCTCGAGCGGCGGCATGGACAGCGCCACATCCGCTTTCAGCAGGGAGGTGAGCGTGTCCATATCGTAGGCCTCGAACGCCTTGACGAAGTTGTCCACCAGCTTGCGCTGATCCTCGTCGGACTCGTCATAGGTGTCGGTGGCCGCGGGCTGGACCTTGGACATGGTGGCGCGCGCCCGTTGCAGCGCGCTGTTGACCGACGCGGGCGACATGGTGAGCGCCTCGGCGGTCTCGTTCGCGGAGAAGCGCAGGACCTCGCGCATGATCAGGATCGCGCGCTGCGTGGCGGGCAGATGCTGGCAGGCCGCGACGAAGGCCAAGCGCAACGTGTCCTTCGCGCTGGCGTGGTCGGCCGGATCGGCGCCGAAGGCCAGCGCGTTGGGGATCGGCTCGATCCAGACGTAGTCCGGCTGGGGCGCGGGCAGCGGCGAATCCGGCCGCGACGGACCGTTCAGATCCATCGGCCGAGCTCGGCGCTGCGGGCCGTCGAGCATGTCCAGGCAGACGTTCGTGGTGATCTTGTACAGCCAGGAGCGGAGGCTGGCGCGGCCCTCGAACGAGTCGTAGGACTTCCACGCCCGGGTCAGGGTCTCCTGGACCGCGTCCTCCGCTTCGAAGGACGAGCCGAGCATGCGGTAGGCATACGCGCACAGCTCCCTGCGGTGGGTCTCGAATGCGGCGAGCACCTCGGGAGCGAGGCCGGTGGAGGAGCCGGACGAGTCGTTCATGGGAGTCACCCTGCCACAGGCCACCGACACAGAACAGGCTCTGGAACCCGAGGGCGTCGCTGATCAAGATCAATAAACCTGCCCGCGGTGTGGGATGCGCCACCGACGCTTCCGCGATGAGTTCGCCGGGCGCGGCCCGTCCTATCCAGTGACACGAACGGACTTGCTCGAGAGGAAGAGGCCATGAGCAGCAAGATGATCTTCATCAATCTCCCGGTCACCGATCTGCACCGGTCGACGGCGTTCTACGAGGCGCTGGGCTGGAAGGTCAACCAGGAGTTCACCGATGACAACGCGGCCTGCATCGTGATCGACGACAACATCTGCCTGATGCTGCTCACCGAGGATTTCTTCACCACCTTCAGCAAGCGGCCGGTGGCCGACACCAAGGCGGCGATCGGCTCCGCGTACGCGCTGGCCCTCGGCAGCGCCGCGGAGGTCGACAACCTGGCCGAGGCCGCGCTGGCCGCGGGCGCGACCGAAGAGGTGAACGAGGACAAGCGGGCGCAAGAGGCGCAGGTCGGCATGCACGGCCGCACCTTCATCGACCCGGACGGCCACCAGTGGGAGCCGTTCTGGATGGATTACCCGGGCGCGAACTGAGCCCGGCGAGGGGTCGTCCCCGATGCGCGTGCACTGGTCGCGCATCGGGGGCGTTGGGCTGTTGTCGTCAGTTTCCGGTGAAAGAGGGCTTGCGCTTTTCCGCGAACGCCCGCGGCCCTTCCTTGGCATCCGCCGAGCGGAAGACCGACATGCCGAGCTTGGCGTCGATCTGGAAGGCGTCCTCCTCCGGCATTGCCTCGGTCTCCCGGATGGTGCGCAGGATGGCCTGCACGGCGAGCGGGCCGTTGGCGGCGATCTGCCCCGCGATCTCCAGCGCTTTGTCCAGCGCGGTGCCGTCCGCGACCACGTGCCCGATCAGGCCGATCTCCTTGGCTTCCGCCGCGGTGATGTGCCTGCCGGTGAGCAGGATCTCGGCGGCGACGGTGTAGGGGATCTGGCGGACCAGCCGCACCGCTGAGCCGCCCAGCGGGAACAGACCCCAACGGGCTTCGGAGACTCCGAATTTCGCGCTCTCCCCGGCCACCCGGATGTCGGTGCCCTGCAGGATCTCGGTGCCGCCCGCGATGGCCGGGCCCTCGACCGCCGCGATCAGCGGCTTGGTCAGCCTGCGGCCCTTGAGCAGCGCCTCCAGCTTGGCCGGATTCCAGCCGCCACCGTCGATGGTGTCGCCCGGGTGCTCGGAGGTCATGCCCTTGAGATCGGCGCCCGCGCAGAACGCGCCGCCGGCGCCGGTCAGGATCGCGACCCGGATGTCCGGATCGTCGTCCACCTGGTTCCAGGCGTCCTTCATGATCGCCATCATCTCGCCCGACAGCGCGTTGCGCGCCTCGGGCCGGTTCATGGTGACGATGAGGACGTGGTCGCGCTTCTCGACGAGGCAGTGCGGCATCGCTGATTCTCCTGACTTCGAGCCTTGTCAGAAACAGTAACACGTTCTATTTTTAAGGCTGTGAGCTACAACATAGCGGACCTAGTCGAACATGCCATCGACCTGATGCCCGACCGCGTCGCGCTGGCCGACGACGGCCGCGAGGTCACCTACGCCCAGTTGGAGGAGCGGGCCAACAAGCTCGCTCACTACCTGCAAGAACAGCGAGTCCAGCCGGGCGACAAGGTGGGCATCTACTCACGCAACACGATCGAGGCCGTCGAGGCCATGGTCGCGATCTTCAAGGCGCGGGCCGTGATGATCAACGTGAACTTCCGTTACGTCGAGAACGAGTTGCAGTACATCTTCGACAACTCGGACATGGTGGCGCTGATCCACGAGCGGCGCTACAGCGACCGGGTCGCTGCCGTTCGGCCCAAGACCCCGCAGCTGCGCACCGTCGTCGTCGTCGACGACGATACGACCGGCACGATTGCCACCGCAGCGGATTCGGTGGAATACGAGGCGGTGATCGCGCAGTCTTCGGGCGAGCGCGACTTCGGCGAACGCTCGCCCGACGACCTGTACATGGTCTACACCGGTGGCACCACCGGGATGCCCAAGGGCGTGATGTGGCGCCAGGAGGACGTGTGGCGCGTGCTCGGCGCGGGCATCAACTTCATCACCGGCGAATACGTCCAGGACGAATGGGAATTGGCGAAGGTCGGCGCGGGCAGCCCGCCGATGGTGCGGTTCCCGATCCCGCCGATGATCCACGGCGGGGCGCAGTGGGCCACGTTCCACAGCCTGTTCGGCGGCGGCAAGGCCGTGATGCTGCCGGAGTTCTCCGGACACGGCGTGTGGCGGGCCATCGACAAGCACAAGATCAATCTGATCTTCATCACCGGTGACGCGATGGCGCGCCCCATGCTCGACGCGCTCATCGAGGGCAACCCGGAAACCGGTCAGCCCTATGATCTTTCGAGCTTGTACGTGATGGCCAGCAGTGCGGCGCTGTTCTCGCCCGCGCTCAAGGACCAATTCCTCGAACTGCTGCCCAACCGGATGATCTCCGATTCGATCGGTTCCTCCGAGACCGGGTTCGGCGGCATCGCCATCGTGGCCAAGGGGGCGACGCACACCGGCGGGCCGCGCGTGAAGATCGACGCCTCCACCGATGTGCTCGACGAGGACGGCAATCCGGTGCAGCCCGGCTCGGGCGTGGTCGGCATCCTGGCCCGGCGCGGGCACATCCCGCTCGGCTACTACAAGGACGAGGCGAAGACCGCGGCGACGTTCAAGGAATTCAACGGGGTGCGCTACGCCATCCCCGGCGACTTCGCCCGCGTCGAGGAAGACGGCACGGTCACCATGCTCGGCCGCGGTTCGGTCAGCATCAACAGCGGCGGCGAGAAGATCTACCCGGAGGAGGTCGAGGGCGCCCTCAAGACCCACCCGGAGATCTTCGACGCGCTGGTGGTGGGTATCGACGACGAGCGCTGGGGGCAGCGGGTGGTGGCGGTCGTGCAATGTCGTGGTGAATCCCGGCCCACCTTGGAAGAACTGCGTCCCATGCTAACCCAGGAGATCGCGCCGTACAAGCTTCCCCGCAGCTTGTGGTACGTCGACGAGATCAAGCGCTCCCCGGCGGGCAAGCCCGATTACCGCTGGGCCAAGGAGCAAACCCAGTCCCGCCCCGCCGACGACCACACGGTTGCGAGCGCGAAATAGCGGTTGTGCGACGTGGCCGGCCACCGTTTCTCACAACGGTGGCCGGCCACATCGCTGTTCGCGGGATCAGCGGTTGGCCAGTTCGGCCAGTTGGTAGGCGAGGCGGTGGCGGAAGGCGGGGATGCGGGCGAGGGTGGTGAGGGTCAGGTTGCGCAGGGCCCGGGCCGGGCGTGCGCGCAGGGTCGCCATTCTGGTCATGCGGTCGGTGAACGAGACGACGCCGAGAGCGACCGGGCGGCGGGTGGCTTCGTAGTCGTCGAGCAGGGTGTCCGGCTCGCCCGCCAGCACGCGGGCCAGCAGCGGGCCGAGGGCGGCGGCGTCTTGGATCCCGGTGTTCATGCCTTGGCCGCCGGCCGGGCTGTGCACGTGAGCCGCGTCGCCCGCGAGCAGGATGCGGCCGCTGCGGTACCGGTCGGCGACGCGGTGGTGCACGCGGAAGCGCGAGCTCCACAGCACCTCGTGCACGCGCACCGTGCCGCCGGGGCCGCGGGCGTCGAGGAGGGCCTGGATGTCCTGCTCGGTCGAGTGCTCGGGCGCGGTTTCCAGGGTGGCGACCACGCGGAAGCGGTTCGGTTCGTCCGCGTCGGGGAGCGGCGCGACCACCATGACGCCCTCCGGTGAAAGGTGCAGGGCGACTTCGTCGCGCGCGATCGGCCAGTCCATCCGCACGTCGGCGAGGACGAAGGACTCCGGGTAGGTCGCGCCGGTGAAACCGATGCCCGCTTGCTCGCGCACGACGCTGTGCATGCCGTCGGTCCCGATGACGTAGTCGGCGCGGATGCTGCCGTGCGCGCCCGCCTCGTCGGTGTATTCGACCGTGACGCCGTCGTTCTCCTCGGCGACCCGGGTGACCTGGTACGGCCGCTGCACGTCCCCGCCCGCCTTCCGCAGCCGCTTCAGCAGCACCGCCTCCGTGGTGTCCTGCGGGGTCATCAGGGTGTACGGGTAGCGCGTCGGGAGTCCGTCGAAGTCGATGGTGGCCAAGGTGCTGCCGCCGTCGTGCACGGTGAATCGGGCGACGATGTCGCCCGTCGCGACCAGTTCGTCGGCGATGCCGAGCTGCTCGAGCACTTCCAGCGTCCTGGCGTGCACGACCGCGGCGCGCGAGGTGTTCGCGCCCTCGCCCAGGCGGTCCAGGAGAACGAACTCCACACCCGCGTCGGCCAGCGTGATCGCCGCGGTGAGCCCGGCGGGACCCGCGCCGACGAGCACGACGGAGGTGGTGGCGGGCAGCGGGTTCGTGGTGGCGTTCATCGGAACTCCTTTTTGTCAACGTTTGTAGGCCAACGTTTGTTGGCATAACCGTAGCGCTGTGCGCGCTAGTAAGTCAACAGTTGTTGGCCTACACTTGTTGGCATGACCGTCGATCCTGATCGAACGCCCGCTCGCCGCTCGGACGCGACGCGCGCGGCGATTCTGGAAGCGGCCCGCGCGCGGTTCGCCGCGGAGGGTTTCCGCAAGGCGACCATTCGCGCCATCGCGGCGGACGCGGACATCGACCCGTCCATGGTCATGCGATATTTCGGCAGCAAAGACGGCCTCTTCGCGGCCGCGGTCGACGTCCGGCTCGACTTGCCCGACCTCGCCGCCGCGGACCCCGATCATCTCGGCGAACTGCTGGTGCGCCGCTTCTTCGAGGTCTGGGAGGAGCAGCCGAACAAGGAAGTGCTGCTGACGCTGCTGCGCTCATCGATCACCGACGAAGCGGTCGCCGACCGCGTCCGCGCGATCTTCATCGAGCAGATATTGCCCGCCGTCCTGCGCTTCGGCGATCCCGCCGATGCCCCCCGCCGTGGCGGCCTGATCGTCACCCAGATGCTGGGGCTGGCCCTGTGCCGCTACGTCCTGTGCCTACCCCCGGTCGTCGCCCTGACCCGCGAGCAGATCATCGCCGAGGTAGGCCCCACCCTCCAGCACTATCTGACGTCCACTCCGGTGGACTGAGAATGGGGCGGTATCAAGTGGTACCACGCGGTACTATTGTTCTATGGCTGGCTTGAACGTTCGATTTACCGACGAGGAACTCGGTGCCTTGCGCGAACGCGCGGAGGCGGAAGGCCGCAGTATGCAGCAATTTGTCCACGATGCCGTGATCCAGGCGATCAACGAGCATTCCAGACTGTTCAACGAGGCCGCCGATCACGTTTTGCGTGTCAGTGAGGAGCTGAATCGGAGGCTGGCCTGATGGAGTACCTGACGCTCCCGGCGCTGCTGCGTCTCGCGGAACGCTTGGGCACTCCAGTGGTGCGTGACTACGGGTTGCTCGATTCTGCTCTGGCGCGACCGCAGTCCAGTGTGTTCGGACAGGATGCGTACCCCGATGTGTGGCAGAAGGCCGCCGCATTGATGGAGTCGATTGCCCGCAACCACGGTTTGGTTGATGGCAACAAGCGATTGGCCTGGTATGCGAGCTGGGTCTTCCTCTACATCAACGGTCATCGCTTGGATCCGCACTTCGACGTCGATGAAGCTGAGCGGTTCGTATTGGACGTATGCCAGGGTGCACTCGATCTGCCGGAGATTGCCAAGCATCTTGCGAGATTCGAGGGCTGACGAACCTGAGCCCCGGGCTACTCGCCGCGGAGCAAGTGCATGATCTGGTCAGTGCTCATGCCTGCGACATCCCCGCTGCCGGCGGTGCCGTGCAGGCGCTGGACGAGGCGTTGGCCTCGAATCGGAACGTCGTCGGCGGACAGGACTCGTGATGTCCCGTCGACTTCCATGCTCTCCATGCGGTCGTCCTCGCGAACCCCATGTCGTGCGCGGCGAGTGGGAGTTGCCTTCTGGCGCTTGTTGGTCGGCGCCATCTCGAAATCCTCCTGGACGTGTTCGTAATCGTCTTACCGACGCGTAGCCGGTATACGTCGAACGCGCGGAGGCGTCGGCCCGCGCGGGGCAGCGGGCCGACTCGAGCTCCCCGCTCAGGCTGGTTTGCCCGCCAGCAACGCGCCGAGGGCGCGGAGGTGGTCGGTGCTCGCGCCGAGGGCGAACTCGTTGTGTTTGGCGGCGGTGAAGTAGTTGTGCACGATGTGGTCGCGGTCGATGCCTACGCCGCCGTGCACGTGGACGACGGTGTGCGCGACGCGGTGGCCCGCGTCGGCGGCCCAGAACTTGGCGGTGTGCACCGCTTCCGCGGCGGGCAGGTCCTCCGAGAGCAGCCACGCCGCCTGTGTGACGGCCAGGCGCAGGCCTTGGACGTCGATGTAGGCGTCGGCGAGCCGCTGGGCGACGGCCTGGAAACTGCCGACCGCCTTGCCGAACTGTTCTCGTTCCCTGGCGTATTCGGCGACGAGCTCGAGCGCCCGCTCCAGGGTGCCCAGCTGCGCGGCGCTCAGGCCGAGCCAGGCGCGGGTGAGCACCCAGTCCAGGATCTCCGCCCCGCCTACGACACTGCCGACCAGCTCGGCGGGGGTATCGGTGAGTTCGACCGCGAACTCGGGGCTGCGATCGACCACCTGCTGGGCGCTCACCGTCGTCGCCGCGGGATCGACCAGGAACACCGCGGTGGTCCCGGAAACCGTGGCGGGCACGAGGATTCGCTCGGCCCGGTTCGCGAAGGGCACCGTGGTCTTGGACCCGGTCAGCCGCCAGCCGGCGCCGGTCTCGACCGCGGTGGTGGCCGGCGCGGTGGGTTCCCAGTTGCGCTCCTCGGCCAGCGCCACCGTCAGGATGACGCTGCCCGCACCCGCCCGCGCGGCCAGTTCACGCTGTTGTTCGGACCCGAATCGCGCCAGCGCGCCCGCGCCGAGCGCGATCGACCACAGATACGGCACGGCCGCGAGATGCTTGCCCAGTTCACGCAGGATGGCGGTCTGCTCGAGCGCACCGAGGTCGCTGCCGCCGACCGACTCGGGCAGCGCCGCAGCGAGCACACCGGTCTCGGCCAGCGAATTCCACAGCGGCTGGTCGAATCGCTCGACCTGCGCTCCCGTCTCGGCCCGGTTGCCGTCGAGTTCGCGCAGCCGGTCGGCGGTGACCAGCTTGCCGCACACCTCGCCGGTCAGCCGGCCGAGATCGAGTTGGGCTTCGGTGGGAGTGAAATCCATGGTGGTCTCTCTGCTTTCGGTCAGCGTGCCGCGGCAGGCTGCTTGAGGGCGGTCATGGCGATGATGTCGCGCTGCACCTCGTTGGTGCCGCCGCCGAAGGTGAGGATGAGCGCGGCGCGGTGCATCCGCTCCAGCCGTCCGCGCAGTTGCGCGCCGGGGGAATCCTGGCGCAGGTACGCCTGCGGGCCGAGCACCTCCATGAGCAACCGGTAGGCCTCGGTCGCCAGCTCGGTGCCGTACACCTTGCAGGCCGAGGCGTCCCACGGCCGCGGAGCCGCGTCGCCGCCCGCGTCGGCCCGGCTGGCGATCTCCCAGTTCAGCAGCTTCAGATAATCCACCTTGGCGTGCACCTTGGCCAGATTGAGCTGCACCCATTCGCGATCGATCACGCGGGAGCCGTCGGCGGCCTTGGTGTTGCGCGCCCACTCGACGGTCTGGCTCAGCGCCAGCGCCAGCGGCGCGGCCGAGGTGAGCGCGACGCGCTCGTGGTTGAGCTGGTTGGTGATCAGCGCCCAGCCGCCGTTCTCCTGGCCGACCAGCGCGCTCGCGGGCACGCGGACATCCTGGTAGTAGGTGGCGCTCGTGTCCGGCCCCGCCATCGTGTGCACGGGAGTCCAGGAGAATCCCTCGGCGGTGGTCGGCACGATGAGCATGCTGATGCCCTTGTGCTTCTTGGCCGTCGGATCGGTGCGCACGGCCAGCCAGACGTAGTCGGCGTAGGCGATCAGGCTGGTCCACATCTTCTGGCCGTTGATGACGTAGTCATCGCCGTCGCGCACGGCGGTGGTGCGCAGGCTGGCCAGGTCGGTGCCCGCGCCCGGCTCCGAGTAGCCGATGGAGAAGTGCAGTTCACCGGCCGCGATCTTGGGCAGGAAGAACTTCTTCTGTTCCTCGCTGCCGTAGTGCATGATCGTCGGCGCGACCGAGTTGATGGTCAGGAACGGCACCGGCGCGCCGGCGATCGCCGCCTCGTCGGTGAAGATCAGCTGATCCATGGTGGGGCGGTCCTGACCGCCGTACTCCTTGGGCCAGCCCAGCGCCAGCCAGCCGTCGTGGCCCATCTGCTGGACCACCTCGCGGTAGACGTTGCCCTGCCCGTACTCGCCGGTCTGCGCGCTCAGCGCCTCCCGGCGCTCGGGGGTGATGAGCCGCGCGAAGTAGTCGCGCAGCTCTGCGCGCAGCTGCTCCTGTTGCGGCGTGTACGCAATGCGCATGGAAAACCTCATGGGGGATGGTCGGCCGACGGAGCTTGTGGAGTCGGCGGGGCGGGTGGGACCGAGCCTTCGTTGGATCGGGTTCCCCCGATCATTGCATATGGACTGAAACATGTTCCAGTATTGATACTGAATCCGGCCGATGACGCCGCGGTGGGGTGCATCGGGTTGTTAGGCTTCGGCCAGAGTGGCGGTAAAGGAGTTGTCATGAAGATCAGTGTCGATCCGGACCAGTGCGAAGCGAATGGAATCTGTGTCGGAATCGCCCCCGACGTGTTCGAACTCGATGACGAGGACGTACTGCACATCGCGAACGCCGACGTGCCCGACGATCGGCTCGCCGATGTGCAGGACGCCGTCGCGCAGTGCCCCAAGGCGGCCCTGCGGCTGCAGTGAAGGATGCTTGCCGTAAGTTGGAACACGTTCTAGAGTCGGCCGCGTGAGCAATGATCTGAGCCTTGCGGGCCGTGTAGCGATCGTGACCGGCGGCGGCGCCGGACTTGGGCGGGCCGAAGCGCTCGCACTGGCCGGGGCGGGCGCGTCGGTGGTGGTCAACGACCTCGCGGAATCGGACGCGGTCGCGAGCACGCTCGGGGAGATCCGGGCGCTCGGCGCCAAGGCGGAGTTCGTCGCGGGCAGTATCGCCGAACGTGCCACCGCCGACGCGCTGATCCGCACCGCGGAGGAGTCGTTCGGATCGGTCGACATCGTGGTCAACAACGCGGGCATCACCCGCGACCGGATGTTGTTCAACATGTCCGACGAGGACTTCGACGCGGTGCTCGCGGTGCACCTGCGCGGCCATTTCCTCCTCTCGCGCAATGCTGCCGCGTACTGGCGGGGCAAGTCGAAGCAGGCGGGCGAGCCGGTCTACGGCCGGCTGATCAACACCTCGTCGGAGGCCGGGTTGCTCGGCCCGGAGGGGCAGGCCAACTACGGCGCCGCGAAGGCGGGCATCACCGCGCTGACTCTCTCGGCCGCGCGGGCGCTGTCGCGCTACGGCGTGCGGGCCAACGCGATCGCGCCGCGGGCGCGCACCGCGATGACCGAGGCGGTGTTCAGTCCCGCCCCGGAGGGTGCGGCCGATCCGCTGTCGCCCGATCACGTCGCGCGACTGGTCGCCTACCTGGCCTCGCCCGCGGCCGACGCGGTCAACGGGCAACTGTTCGTCGTCTACGGGGGGATGGTGGCGCTGATGGCCGCGCCGGTCGTGGAGCGCCGGTTCGACGCGACCGGTGGGGGGTGGTCGCCCCAGGATCTGGCCGCCACGCTGGGCGGCTACTTCGCCGATCGTCCGCAGGGGCGCACTTTCTCGGCGTCTTCGCTGACCGAGCTGGGGTGAGCCGGCGGCGGCTCACGGCCGCCGCGTTACTGATCAGCTGTCCAACTGTTGATCATGGCATCGGTGCTTGGTAGACATAGGGACGGGTTATGTCTCAGCTCACAAAGGTGGGATCATCACTCGCTGACACCGGTTCCAAATTTATATGCCGATTTTTCGAGAAATTGCACGTCAAATGTGCCAAAAAGGCTACCGGCAACACGGTGAACATGTTCTAATCGTTCCGGCGGTGCGGCCACGGTGAGACTCGCGCCGTGTGCTGTGTACGCCGGTGAGCAAGGAGGATCGCGGATGAACGAGGTCCTTGCCGTGCCATTGCGGGCCGTCGGTGGATTCTTCGAACTCACCGCCGATGTCGCGCGCGCCAGCGTGCGCAGACCGTTTCAATGGCGCGAGTTCATCGACCAGTCCTGGTTCATCGCGCGGGTTTCGATCGTGCCGACATTGCTGGTGGCCATTCCGTTCACCGTTCTGGTGAGCTTCACGCTGAACATTCTGTTGCGTGAGATCGGCGCGGCCGACCTCAGCGGGGCGGGCGCCGCATTCGGCGCGGTCACCCAGGTCGGGCCGATCGTCACCGTGCTCATCGTCGCGGGTGCGGGCGCCACCGCGATCTGCGCTGATCTCGGCGCGCGCACCATCCGCGAGGAGATCGACGCGATGCGGGTGCTCGGCATCGATCCGGTGCACCGTTTGGTGGTGCCCCGGGTGCTCGCCTCGATGTTCGTCGCACTGATGCTCAACAGCCTGGTGTGCACCATCGGCATCGTCGGCGGATTTCTGTTCTCGGTGTATCTGCAGGATGTGAACCCCGGCGCGTTCGTCAATGGCATCACGCTGCTCACCCATCTGCCCGAGCTGATCATTTCGGAGGTGAAAGCCGGATTGTTCGGGCTGATCGCCGGACTGGTCGCCTGCTATCTGGGCCTGAATGTCAAAGGTGGACCCAAGAGTGTCGGTGATGCGGTGAATCAGACCGTAGTCTTCGCTTTTATGGCCCTGTTCGTCGTGAACGTGGTGGTCACCGCCGTCGGCATCAAGTTCACGGCGCGGTGACGCGATGGCCTTCGTAATCGAATCCCGCTTTCCCCGGACCGTGCGACGGGTGCGCCGCATGTCGGACTCGCTCGATTCGGTGGGCAAGCATGCCGTGTTCTATGCCCAGGCGCTCGGTGCCATTCCGCGGGCACTGGTGCACTATCGCACCGAGACCATCCGGCTGATCGCCGAGATCAGCATGGGCACCGGTGCGCTGGCGGTGATCGGCGGCACGGTGGTGATCGTCGGGTTCCTGACCCTTTTCGCGGGCGGCACGATCGCCGTGCAGGGCTACAGTTCGCTGGGCAATATCGGCGTCGAGGCGCTGACCGGCTTCTTCGCCGCGTTCATCAACGTCCGCATCGCGGCGCCGGTGATCTCCGGCATCGGTCTGGCGGCCACCATCGGAGCAGGCTCCACCGCGCAGCTGGGCGCGATGCGGGTGGCCGAGGAGATCGACGCATTGGAGTCGATGGCGATCCGGCCGGTGCCCTACTTGGTCGGCACTCGCGTGCTGGCCGGGATGATCGCGATCGTCCCGTTGTACGCGCTCGCGGTGATCGCCTCCTTCCTGGCCAGCCGCTTCGCCACCGTGGTGATCTACGGGCAGTCGGCGGGCGTCTACGACCATTACTTCTCCACGTTCCTCATCCCGAGCGACATCCTCTGGTCCTTCGCCCAGGCGATCTTCATGGCGCTGGCGGTCATGCTGATCCACACCTATTACGGCTACAACGCCGCGGGCGGGCCGGTCGGCGTGGGTGTCGCGGTGGGCAACGCGGTGCGCGCCTCGCTGGTCGCGGTGGTCACGGTGACCCTGCTGATCTCGCTGGCCATCTACGGCACCTCCGGCAACTTCCATCTCTCCGGATAGCGACATGGCGGAATCGAAGCAAACGGAAAGCCGCCTCATGCGGGCGCTGCGCGGCGGGCTCGGCCTGAAACTGGCCGGGGCCGCGATGGTGCTCGCGCTGGTCGCCGTCGTGGCGGTCGCGCTGATCATGTTCCTCGGCGGGTTCACGCCCACCGCCACCGTGACGGTGGACGCGCCGCGCAGTGGCCTGGTGCTGGACCCGGACGCCAAGGTGAAGGTCCGCGGGGTGGAGATCGGCCGGGTGGACTCCGTCGACAACACCGACGAGGGCGCCCGGCTGAAGCTGGCACTCGATCCGGAGCTGTTGAAGCTGGTGCCGTCCAACGCGGACGTCGACATCAGGTCCACCACCGTGTTCGGCGCGAAGTACGTCAACTTCATCGTTCCGCGGCAGCCCTCGACCACGTCGCTGCAACCGGGCGCGGTCGTCACCGCGCAGCGGGTGACCGTCGAGTTCAACACGCTGTTCCAGCACCTGTCCGACGTGCTGGCCAAGATCGAGCCGGAAAAGCTGAACGCGACGCTGTCCGCGCTCGGCACCGCGTTGCAGGGCCGCGGGGAGAAGCTGGGCGCACTGCTCGAGCAGAGCGACGCCTACCTGCGCGATATCAACCCGTATCTGCCGACGCTGCAACAGGATCTGGCGAAAACCGGCCAGGTCACCGATCTGTACGCGGACACGGTGAACGACCTGTTGCGCACGGTGGACAACTTCACGGTCACCAGCCGTACCCTGGCCCAGGAACAGGACAGCCTGGACAACGTCCTGGTGAATCTCACCGGCCTGGCCGACACCACCGGATCGGTGTTGCGCGACAACGAGAACCAGCTCGGTACGGCGCTGGATCTGCTGCGCCCGACCACCGGCCTGCTCGACGAATACGCGCCCGCGTTGTACTGCCTCATCGGCGGCCTCGGCAAGGCGCTGCCGATGGGCGAGGCGGTGTTCGGCGGCCTGCAGGAAGGCGTCGCGCTGAACACCGGCTTCATGTACGGCGCGAAGCCCTACACCTATCCGGAGGATCTGCCCAAGGTCAACGCGACCGGCGGTCCGCAGTGCGCGGGCATCCTGGACCGGGTGCCGGGCAGTCACTCCGACTATGTCGTTACCGACACCTCGGAAGGTCACGTGTACACGCCGTCGACGACGCTGAGTGTGAACCCGCCGAAGATCTTCCAGATCCTGTTCGCCGGACTACCGGGGGTGCCCCGCCCGTGAGGAACACCGCGACCACCGTCAAACTGGCCATCTTCACGCTGGTGATGACGCTGATCTTCGCCGGCTTGGCGGTCGTGTTCAGCCAGATGCGCTTCGCGCGGGAGAACGGCTATCACGCCGTGTTCACCAGCTCGTCGGGCATGCTGCCCGGCGCGAAGGTGCGCATCGCGGGCGTGCCGGTCGGCTCCGTCACGTCGGTGCGGGTCGGCAAGGACTATCTGGCGCACGTCGAGTTCGACGTCGACCGCAAGTACCGGCTGCTCACCAGCACCCGGGCGGCGATCAAATACGAGAACCTGGTCGGCGACCGGTACCTCGAACTGACCGAGGGGCCGGGCTCGAACCGGGTCTTGCAGCCGGGCGGCACCATCGTCAAGGAGCAGACCGCGCCCGCGCTCGATCTGGACATGTTGCTCGGCGGTTTCCGGCCGCTGCTGCGTGGCCTGGATCCGGGACAGGTGAACGACCTGACCAACGCGCTGCTGCAGATCTTCCAGGGCCAGGGCGGCACGCTGGTGTCGCTGCTCAACAGCGGCGGTTCGTTCGCCAAGACGCTCGCCGACCGGGACGCGCTGATCGGCAGCGTGATCAACAACTTGAACACGGTGTTGCAGACGATCGATCAGCGCGGCGACCAGTTCGCCACCACCATCGCCGAGCTCCAGCGCCTGATCAGCGGGTTGGCCGCCGACAAGGATCAGATCGGCGACGCGCTCCCGCGCATCGCCGGGGCCACCGGCGACCTGACCGACCTGCTCGCCCAGGCCCGCCCCGATCTGCAGGGCACCATCGAGCAGACCGGCCGCTTGGCCACCAATCTCGACGCCGGGTCCGACACGGTGCAGTGGGTGCTGGAGCGGCTGCCGTCGACCTATCGCCAGCTGATCCGCATCGGCTCATACGGATCCTTCCTCCAGCTCTACGTCTGCTCGACGAACTTCCTGGTGGACGGCCCGAACGGCCAGACGATGAAGATCAACATGCCCGGGGCGCAGACGACCGGAAGGTGTGCGGACAACCGATGAACGAGCAGCGATCACCCGCCATCACCATCGGCATCGTCGGCCTCGTGCTCGCCGTGGCGGTGGCGCTGTCGGCCCTGCAATTCGACCGGCTGCCGTTCATCCGTTCCGGCGCCACGTTCACCGCCTACTTCGCCGACGCGGGCGGCCTGCTTCCCGGCGACGCGGTCCAGGTCGCGGGGGTGCGGTCCGGGCGGGTCGAGAACGTCAGCCTGGACGGCGCGAAGGTGCTCGTGCGATTCACCCTCGCGGAGTCGATCGTGCTGGGCGAGAAGACCTCCGCGGCCATCAAGACCAACACGGTGCTCGGGCGCAAATCCCTCGAGGTGACGCCGTCCGGCCCCGGCGCGCTGCGCACCGACGACACCATCCCGCTCGAGCGCACCACCTCGCCGTATTCGCTCAACGAGGCGCTGAGCGAACTGGCGGGCACGGTGCACGACCTGGACCTGGACCGCGTCGACCAGACCCTGGACGCGCTCTCGGCCACCTTCGCCGACACGCCGGCGCCGCTGCGCTCGGCGCTCGACGGCGTCACCGCGCTGTCCCGCAGCATCAACGCGCGCGACCAGGCGCTGACGGATCTGCTGAAGCGGGCGCAGAGCGTGACGAAGATCCTCGCCGACCGCGGCAACCAGATCAACGCGCTGCTGCTGGACGGCAACGAGCTGCTCGGTGAGCTGGACCGGCGGCGCAGCGCGCTCGGGCAGCTGATCGTCTACGTCAACGGACTCGCCCAGCAGTTGTCCGGTTTGGTCGCCGACAACGAGGCGCAGCTCAAACCCGCGTTGGACAAGCTCAACTCGGTGCTGGCGCTGTTGCAGCGCAACAAGCAGAACCTCGCCGACGCGCTGGACGGGCTCGGCCCGTTCGCCGCCGCCTTGGGCGAACAGGTCGGCAGCGGCCCCTACTTCCAGGCGTACGTGATCAACGCCGCGAGCAAGACGCTGCAGCCGCTGGTGGACGCGCTGGTGTGGCCGCAGCACCTGCCGAACGATCTGCAGAGCTACCTCACGCCGCCTCCCTCGATCGAACCCGCGATACAGGAGCCGCCGCGATGAGTGGGCATCACCCGTCCATCCCGCACCCGTCCCGAGCCGTCGACGGATCGGCTCCGACGGCGGGGGAGTCGCGTCCGGAGGGATGTGCATGCTGAACGTCGTAGGGAAACTGCCCCGCTGGGCGCTGCTGCTGGCCGGTGTGGTCGTCGCGGCGCTCGTGGTCGCGGTCGCGTGGAACGGCATCACCCGCATCGGCACCACGAAGGTCACCGCCTACTTCCCGTCCACGTCCGGCCTGTACGCGGGCGACGATGTGCGGGTGCTCGGCGTCAAGGTCGGCCGGATCGACGCCATCGAGCCCGGCGCCGACCGGGTGAAGGTGACGATGACCCTGAATCGCGGAGTCGACGTCCCCGCCGACCCGAAGGCGGTGATCATCTCGCCTTCACTGGTCTCGGCGCGGTTCGTCCAGCTCGCCCCGGCCTACACCGGCGGGCCGAAGCTGGCCGACGACAGCGTGATCCCGATCGAGCACACCGCGGTGCCGGTCGAGTGGGACGACATCAAGGCCGAGCTGTCCAAGCTGGCCACCGCTCTCGGCCCGGTCGGCGACGACAAGCAGGGCTCGTTCGGCCGCTTCGTCGACACCGCGGCCGACAACCTCGACGGCAACGGGCAGCGGTTCCGCGACACGTTGCGAGAGCTGTCGGCTACTTTGAGCACGCTCTCGGACGGTCGCACCGACCTCTTCGGCACTGTGCGCAACCTGCAGAAGTTCGTCGAGGTGCTGTCGGCGAGCAACGAGCAGATCGTGCAGTTCGGCGGACGGTTGGCGTCGGTGTCCTCGGTGCTGGCCGGGGTCTCCTCGGACCTCGGTGCGGGACTGGACAATCTGGACGCGGCGATCGTCGACGTGCGCCGGTTCATCGACGGCAGCGGCGCCGAACTCACCGAGGGTGTGCAGCGGCTGGCCGACGCCACCCAGGTGCTGGTCGACAAGCGGCCCGAACTCGAACGCGTCCTGCACTCCGGCCCCACCGCGCTGGTGAACTTCTACCAGATCTACAAACCGGCCCAAGGCACCCTGACCGGCGCGATCGCGCTGAACAACCCGGCCGACCCGCTCGGCTTCCTGTGCGGTTCGGTCCGGGCGCTGGAGACCAACGACGCCGACCGCAGCGCCGACCTGTGCGCGCAGTACCTGGCGCCCGTGATCAACAGCCTGAGCATGAATTACGTGCCGATCATGACGAACCCGGCCAGTGGTGTCACCGCCTTCCCCGACCAGCTGGTGTACACCGATCCCAGCCTGGCCGGGCGGGTGGCGAACCAGACTCCGCAGCAGCCGCAGCCCGCGCCGGTAAGCGTGCCCCAGGGTCTGGCCGGTTTGGCCATTCCGGGCCTGACAGGAGGTGGGCGATGATGCGGACCCGGCGGATGCGCCGGACCGCCGCCGTCGCGGCGGGGCTGGCGGTGGCGCTCGGCGTCTCCGGCTGTCAGTGGGACGGACTGAACTCGTTGCCGATGCCAGGCACCGAGGGCACCGGGCCGGGCTCCTACGAAGTCCGTATCCAGATGCCCAACGTGACCACGCTGACCCGGAATTCGCCGGTGCGGGTGCACGACGTCACGGTCGGCACGGTCGCCGGGATCGAGGTGGAGGACTGGCATGCGCTGGTCACCGTCCGGCTGAACCCGGATGTGCACCTGCCCGCGAACGCCGTCGCCAAGATCGGGCAGACCAGTCTGCTGGGGTCCAACCATCTCGAACTCGCCGAGCCGACGGATCAGGCGCCGCAAGGGCAGTTGAAGGCGGGTGACGTCATTCCGCTGGGGCGGGCCGGGACCTTCCCGACCACCGAGCAGGTGTTGTCCTCGCTGTCGGTGGTGCTCAACGGCGGTGGCGTCGCGCAGCTGGAGACCATCACCCACGAACTCAACTCCGCCCTCACCGGGCGGGAGGAAGCCATCCGGGACCTGCTGCCGCAGCTGAACGAGCTCACCACGAACCTGGACCGCCAGACCGGCGACATCATCGCCGCGATGAGCGGGCTGGACCGGCTCGGCGGGCAGCTCGCCGAGCAGCGCGACGTGGTGGCCGCGGCCATCGAGCAGATCCATCCGGCGTTGACCGTGCTCGCCGACCGCCGCGCGAACATCACCCGGGCGATCACCGCGCTGGGCGAACTGAGCGACGTCGTCCGACGCATCGTCGACGCGAGCGGCGAGGATCTGAAGGCCAACCTGCGCAGCCTCGTGCCGGTGCTGAAGTCGCTGTCGGACACCGGCAGCGACCTGACCGAAGCGCTGAAGATCCTGGCCACCTTCCCGTTCCCGATGAAGAACCTGGACCACGCGATAAAGGGCGACTACCTCAATCTGTTCATGACCGTGGACATCACGGGCAAGCGGCTGGATTCGAACTTCCTCACCGGAACGCCGCTGGGCGGACGGTTCGGTGGCGTGGAAGGCGCACTCGGCAGTTTCGCGCCCGGCACCGCCGCGCAGAACGGCGACCCGGCCACCGGGCCGTTGCAGGCGCCGCCGCCCGCGGCGAGCCAGCCGGCCCCGACCATCCCGGGACTGCCGCCGATTCCGGGCATTCCCGCCATTCCCGGGTTGACCGTGCCCATGCCGGGCAACACCGCGCCGGAAGGGGGTCCGGGGCAGTGAAACTCACCCGGTTCGTCCGTACCCAGCTGATCATCTTCTCCGTCTTGACGGTGGTCGGCCTGGTGGTCATGGGCGGCACTTACGTCAAACTGCCCGCGATGTTCGGCATCGGGCGCTACGAGGTCACCGTGCAGCTCGCCGCGACCGGTGGTCTGTACCCGACGGCCAACGTCGCCTATCGCGGCACGAACGTCGGCGTGGTGAAGGAGGTCCGGCTGACACCGGTCGGCGTGGACGCCGAGCTGTCCATCGCGAGCGACTACAAGATCCCCTCCGACGTCGACGCGTGGGTGCGCAGCGTCTCCGCGGTCGGCGAGCAATACGTGGACCTCGTGCCCGCGCAGAACCGCACGGGCGGAAACCTGCGCGACGGCAGCGTGATCCCGGTGGAGCGCACCAAACTGCCGCAAGACGTCGGCGCGCTGCTCGACCAGGCCGACCGGCTGCTGTCGAGCGTCGCGGACACCCGGCTGAAACAGGTGATCGACGAGGCGTTCGTCGCGTTCAACGGCGCGGGACCCGACTTGCAGCGGTTCATCGACTCCGCGTCGCTGCTGGTACAGGAAGCGCAGGCGAACGCGGAACCGACGAAGCAACTGCTCGACCAGATCGGGCCGCTGCTGGACACCCAGACCCGCTCGGACGCCGCGATCCGCTCTTGGACCGCCGATCTGGCGACGGTCACCGACCAGCTGCGCGGCCACGACCCAGCGTTGCGCGGCATCCTGCGCGAGGGTCCGTCCGCGATGCAGCGGGTGACCAACCTGTTCGACGATCTGCGTCCCACGCTGCCGCTGCTGCTGTCGAACCTGGTCAGCGTCGGCCAGGTTGCGGTCACGTATCACGCCGGACTGGAACAGATCCTCGTGGTGTATCCACCGCTGGTCGCCGCCTTGCTCACCGCGGTACGCGGCCCGCTCGAATACGGAGCCCTGGTCGACTTCATGGCGTTGGTCAACGACCCGCCCGCCTGCACGACCGGCTTCCTCCCGCCGGACCAGCGCCGCTCGCCGAGCTTGCTCGACACCCCCGACACGCCCTCGGGCCTGTACTGCAAGGTGCCGCAGGACGCCCCCGAGGCAGTGCGCGGCATTCGCAACACACCGTGCGCCGAGGTGCCCGGCGTGCGCGCCCCGACGCCGGAAATGTGCCGGACCGGGTACGTTCCGTTGGGTAACAACCCCCCGTTCGGGCCACCGCAGCCGGTGGCGCCCGCGGCGGCGCCCGCCGACGAGCCGCCCGTCGTCGCGCCGGCGAGTTACGGGGGCGGCACACCAGCCGCGGCCCGAGCCTACGACCCGGGCAGCGGCGTTTACATCGGCCCCGACGGTCGGACATACCGACAGGGCGATATCGGACCGAGCGGTTCGGGCACGGTACCGTCGAGCTGGCAGGCGATGCTCGAGGAGCAGCAACGATGAGTGAGAGCAACGGAGAAGGCCACCGCACGCGACGGCGTGCGGTGCGCTCGGCCGGGCCGCCGGTCGAGGAGATCGAGACCGGCGGCGGCGCGAAGACCGCGACCGCCACTGATACGAAGACCGTGACCGGCGCGAAGACCGCCACCGCCGAGGTCGCCGCTGCCCGCGCGACCGAAACCGCTGTCGCGAACAACGGGCCGAGTTCCGAAGTCACCGAGTCGGACACCGCGGGCGCATCGGCACCTGCCCGGGACGGCTCGACCGCCGGCGCGGGCGAGGCGACGGTCGCCTCGACGAAAACCGAGACCGAGCAGGCCGCCGAAGCGGCGTCCACCGAGCAGAAGCCCGCCTCGGACAAGGGCCGCGGTCTTCCCCGCATGCTCGCGATGGCCGCCGCCGCGCTGCTGGTCGTAGCACTCGTCTGCGGCGCGACCCTCTCGGCTCTCGCGATGCGCTCGGCGCACCAGCGCGACGAGCGTCGCGCCGAATATGTGGAGACCGCCAGGCAGGCGATCGTCAACCTGACCACCATCCGCGCCGATTCGGCCAAGCAGGACATCGACCGGATCCTGTCGCTGGCCTCGGGCGAGTTCAAGACCGAGTTCGACGGCCGGGTCGACCCGTTCACCAGCATCGTGCAGCAGGCGAAAGTAGTTTCCAGCGGCGAGATAGTCGAGGCCGCGCTGGAGAGCGACGACGATCGTTCCGGGCGGGTGCTGGTCGCCGCCAAACAGACGCTGACCAATGCGGGCCAGGCCGAGCCGCAGACCAGGTACTACCGGTTCCGGGTCACCGTCGCGCGCGGAGATTCCGGGTTGACCGTGTCGGACGTGGAGTTCGTGGCATGACCAGCATGAACGGTCAGGCCCGGAGGCGGCAGCGGAGCGTGACCATGGAGGGCTCCGTTCATGCCGGAGAGGACACAGCATGAACGGAATTCGAGCCAAGATCCTGCTCGCGGTGCTCGGTGTCGCGGTCGCCGCGGCCGCGGTCGTCGGCGGGGTCAACGGCTACCGCTACTGGGACGACCGGCAGGCCGAGCAGTCCCGCAAGGACGCGGTCGCGACGGCGGGACGCACCGTCGAGGCAATGTTCACCTACAACCCGCAGACCGTGGAGACCGAACTGCCCAAGTCCGCCGACAACCTCACCGGTGATTTCCGCACGGACTACCTGACGCTGATCGAGAAGCAGATCGCGCCCGGTGCCAAGGAGAAGCAGCTCACCGTCACCGCGACCACGCAGGCGGCCGGTGTCATCTCCGCCGACCGCTCGCACGCGCAGGTCCTGCTGTTCCTCAACCAGGTGATGACGAGCAAGGACACCCCGCAGGGCACCACCACGGGCAGTCGCGTACGAGTCACGCTGACGAAAGCGGATTCGCACTGGCTGGTCTCGGCGGTGACCCCGGTCTGACCGTCGACCCGGGATCCGTCAGGACCCCTCCGCAGGCTGCCTGCGCGGTAGCCGCACGGTGAACGTCGTCCCGGCGCCGGGCGAACTGCGCACGCCGACTTCGCCGCCGTGCGCGGTCACCAGGGCCTGCACGATGGACAAGCCCAGCCCGGTGCCTCCGCTGCTGCGGGCGCGTGAGCTGTCGGTGCGATAGAAGCGCTCGAAGACGCGTTCGGCATCCTCCGGCGGCAGGCCGGGGCCGGTGTCGGCCACCTCGAGCAGTACGTCGTCGGGGCCGGGCCGCAAGAGTACCGTCACCTGTGCGCCGGGCGCGGTGTGCGTGCGGGCGTTGGTCAGCAGATTGCCCAGGACCTGGCGCAGTCTCGCCTCGTCGCCGATCACCTCGAGCGTCCCCTCGCCCGGCTCGATCTTCAGCTCGATGCTGCGGACGGGCCCGTCGGAGTGCCCCGCGGCGACCACAGCCCGCGCGTTGTGCACTCCGTCGCTGGCCACGGCGAGCAGGTCTACCGGGCCGAGTTCCAGCGGGCGCTGCGCATCCAGCCGCGCGAGCATCAGCAGATCTTCCACGAGCACGCCCATTCGCTGCGATTCGCGCTCGATGCGGTCCATGAACGCGGCCGGATCGCCGGTGGCGCCTTGGCGGTACAGTTCGGCGAACCCGCGGATGGTCGTCAGCGGCGTGCGCAGCTCGTGGCTGGCGTCGGCGATGAACCTGCGCATCCGCTCCTCAGACCGGCGAGCCGCCTCCTCGGACGCGGCGGTGGCGGTGAATGCGCGCTGGATCTGCGCCAGCATCCCGTTCAGCGACCTGGACAGCCGGTCCACCTCCGTGTTGGTGTTGCGCACCGGGACCCGCCGGTGCAGATCGCCACGGGCGATGGCGGCGGCGATGCTCTCCACCCGCCGCAGCGGCCGCAGGCTGCGCCGCACCACGAAGTAGGCGAGCACCGCCAGCACCGCCAGGACGACCGCCCCGACGATCAGCTCGAGCATCACCAGCCGGTGCACAGTGTCGGTGTTCTGGGTGAGCGGCAGCGCCACCGTCGTGGTGCCGTCCGGTGTGCGAGTTGTCAGCACACGCCACCGGATCGGCCCGCCGTTCGCGGAATCGACGGTGTACGGGCCGGACGGCGGGGTCGCGGGCAGGGCCGGCTCGGAGTCCTCAGCGAACGCCGGGATGAGGAACACGCGACCGTCGGAGCGCATGGAGCGCACATAGAACTGGCTTGGGGCGTGGCGCGGATCGGGCGGCAGCACCGGAGGTGGCGGCGGGCGTCTCGACCATTCCCGCGCGCCGTCGCGCAACTGCTGGTCGGTGCGGTCGGTCAGCTGCTGATCCAGGGCCGAGGTGACGACCATGCCGGAGACGAGCAAACCGAGCCCCGCCGTGAGCGCCAGCAGAACCGTCAGCGTCACGCGCAGCGGAACGGCGGAAAGCAGGCCGGAGATCTTCGCACGCGCCGTGGCGATCCGGCCCGGGTTCATGTAGCGCTCTTGCGATGAGGCGCGCGCATCACGTAGCCGACGCCGCGCAGGGTGTGGATCAGCCGGGTATCGCCGGTGTCGACCTTTTTGCGCAGGTAGGAGACGTAGGTCTCCACCACGCCGACCTCGCCGCCGAAGTCGTAGCGCCAGACGTGGTCGAGGATGCGCGGCTTGCTCAGCACGGTGCCCGCGTTGACCATGAAGTAGCGCAGCAGCGTGAACTCGGTCGGCGACAGCGCGACCGGCTCGCCCGCTTTCCACACCTCGTGGGTGTCGTCGTCGAGTTCGATGTCCTCGAAGCGGATGCGCGGACTCTCCCGCTGCGGCGCGGCGTGCCCCGCGCGGCGCAGGATGACCTGCAGCCGGGCCACGACCTCCTCCAGGCTGAACGGCTTGGTGACGTAGTCGTCGGCGCCCAGGGTGAGGCCGGTGACCTTGTCCTGCACGTCGTCGCGCGCGGTCAGGAACAACACGGGCGCGTCGATGCCGTCCGCTCGCAGTCGGCGCAGCAGGCCGAACCCGTCCATGCCGGGCATCATCACGTCCACGATCAGCGCCTGCGGACGGAAACTACGCGCCTTGTCCAGCGCCTGCGCGCCGTCGGCCGCGGTGTCCACTTCGAAGCCCTGGTAGCGCAGGCTCACCGCGAGCAGTTCGACGATCATCGGCTCGTCGTCGACCACCAGGATTCTGGCCTCCGGCGTCTGCCGCACGGGCGCACCACTCATGGCTTCATGGTCCGTGATCCGGCTGCGAACTTCCTGGACCGAAGCTGGGTGGTTCCTGTGAACGGCTTCAGCGCCGCTCGCGGTCCTCGGGGTACACGTCGTCGTCGGTCAGCAACGCGCTGCCTGCGACCTGGTCTTGCGCCAGCGCGTCGAGGAAGGCGCGCGCCCAGCGATCCACGTCGTGGGCCAGTACCTGCCTGCGCAGCGAACGCATCCGCCTGCGTTTGACGTCGCGCTCGTCTTCCAGCGCCGCGACGATGGCGTCCTTCACGTCGTCGAGGTCGTGCGGGTTGCACAGATACGCTTGCCGCAGCTCGGCCGCCGCGCCCGTGAACTCGCTCAGCACCAAGGCGCCGTTGAGCCCGCTGTGACACGCGACGTACTCCTTGGCGACGAGATTCATGCCGTCGCGCAAGGGCGTCACCAGCATCACGTCGGCGGCCACGAAGAACGCCACCAGTTCGTCGCGCGGGATCGGACGGTGCAGGTAGTGCACCACCGGATAGCCGACCCGGGCGAACTCGCCGTTGATGCGGCCGACCTGGCGTTCGATGTCGCCCCGCATCTGGATGTAGCTCTCCACCCGCTCGCGACTGGGGGTGGCCAGCTGGATCATCACCGTCTCGGAGGGATCGATCCGGCCCTCCAGCAGCAGCTCCTCGAGTGCGTTGAGACGGATGTCGATGCCTTTGGTGTAGTCCAGCCGGTCCACTCCGAGCAAGATATTCTTCGGGTTGCCCAGCTCGGCCCGGATCTTGGCGGCGCGCTCGCGCACCGAACGGCGCCTGGAGTGCTCGTCCAGTTCGGCGGAGGCTATCGAGATCGGGAACGCGCCGACGCGCACCGTGCGGAATCCCACCTGGACGACGCCGAGCTTGGAGCGGACCCCGACCGAGCCGCGTGACGTGGGCTGACCGGCCAGTCTGCGAGCCAGATAGAGGAAGTTCTGCGCGCCGCCGGGCAGGTGGAAGCCGATGAGATCGGCGCCGAGCAGGCCCTCCACGATCTCCGTGCGCCACGGCATCTGCATGAACAGCTCGACCGGCGGGAACGGGATGTGCAGGAAGAACCCGATGGTCAGGTCCGGGCGCAGCATGCGCAGCATCTTGGGCACCAGCTGCAGCTGGTAGTCCTGTACCCACACGGTCGCGCCCTCGGCGGCGACCTTGGCGGTGGCCTCGGCGAAACGCCGGTTCACCGTGACGTAGGCGCTCCACCACTTGCGGTCGTAGACCGGCCGCACGATCACGTCGTGATACAGCGGCCACAGCGTCCCGTTGGAGAAGCCTTCGTAGTAGTCGGCCACCTCGTCCGCGGACAACGGGACCGGATGCAGTTCGAGACCGTCCTCGATGATCGGGTCCACGTCGACATTGGGGACGCCCGCCCAGCCGACCCACGCTCCCTTGTTGTTGCGCAGGACCGATTCCAGCGCGGTCACCAGACCGCCCGGGCTGCGCTTCCACCGGGTGCTGCCGTCGGGCAGCCGTTCCAGGTCGACGGGGAGCCGGTTGGCGACGACGACGAAACCGGAGCCGGTGTTCTCCGCCGCGGCGTAAGCAGTCGAGGTCTCTCTGGCGTGCTCGGAGTCGTCGGACGGATTCATCTGGTCCACTCACGCATCCTTTGCGCGTTGCTGTATCCCGCTGGAGTTGTGTAGTCGACGTCGCCGTTGGCGTCGAGAACGAGGTTATTCGCCTCGAGCGTTCGGTCCAATACCCAACATGGACAACAACATCCGGCATTCGTCGGCGTCCTCGGCGTAGGCGGCGACCACTCGCTGCGCCTGACGCGCGGTTTCGTCGGCGAGCGGTTCCAGATCCTCGTCCGCAATGTCGTTCGCGCTGCCCTTCGCGGCCATCGTCAAGTCCTCCCGGCTCAGTGCGCTCTTGCCCTGCGAAAAGTCAATGGTATGCGACGCTGGGAGGTGCACTCGCCGGGGCGTTGGCCGAAGCGCGGTACGAGGCCGCCGAGGCACCCCGGTCGGTGCGTCGTCCCCGCCGGTCCCTATACCGTGGGGAACGCAGCACCAACCTCACGAAAGGGTCGACATGCCGCTGGCCACGGTGAACGGGATTTCCCTCAACTATCAGGTGAAGGGTGACCGCGCCAAGGGCTCCGCGCCGCTCGTGGTCATGATCATGGGCACCGGCAGTCCCGGCCGGGTGTGGGAGCTGCACCAGGTTCCGGCCCTGGTCGCGGCCGGTTACCGGGTCTGCACGTTCGACAACCGCGGGATCGCGCCCTCGTTCGAGGCGGCCTCCGGCATGACCATCGACGAGTTGGTCGCCGACACCGCCGCCCTGATCGAGTTCCTCGACGAGGGCCCCGCGCTGGTGGTGGGCACCTCGATGGGCGCGCGGGTGGCCCAAGAACTGGCGCTGGCCCGCCCGGACCTGGTGCGCAAAGCGGTGTTCATGGCCGGACACGGACGGCTGGACCAGTTCCAGAAGACGCTGTCGCTCGGCGAGCACGAACTCGACGCCGCGGGGGTGAAACTGCCGCCCAAATACGAAGCCGCGATCACCGCGGTCATGAACCTCTCGCCCGCCACCATGGCCGAACCGAACGCCGCGCGCGACTGGCTCGACCTGTTCGAGTTCACCGGCGGGCCGGTCCCGCCCGGCATTCGAGCGCAGCGCAGGATGGACCACGATTTCGACCGGGTGCAGGCCTACCGGGGCATCCGCGTGCCGTGTCTTTCGATCGGATTCGCCGACGACCGGATGATTCCGCCGTATCTGTCCAGGGAGATCGCCGAGGTCATTCCGGGTGCGCGGTACCAGGAGATCCCGGACGCCGGGCATTTCGGGTATTTGGAACGGCCGGAGGCGGTCAACAAGATTCTTCTGGACTTCTTTGCGGGCTGATTGCGCGTCGGCGGGGGTGACAGCGTAGGTAACCACCCAGGCGTAACGTCTTGCTTGCTAGTGTCGAAACAACGCTCGGGTTCTCTCGGCGCCAGGGGTTGGCAGCAACCCGGCGCCGGGTGAACCAGGAGCGATCCCGTACATAGCGCCAGTATCCAGTGAGGTGAAATTGAGCACCAACCCCTTCGATGATGAAGACGGCCGCTTCTTCGTCCTGGTCAACGACGAGGAACAGCACTCTTTGTGGCCGGCCTTCGCAGAGGTTCCAGCCGGATGGCGAGTCGTGTTCGGCGAGGACAGCCGCGCCGCCTGTGTCGAGTACGTGGAGAAGAACTGGACCGACATGCGTCCGAAGAGCCTGCGTGACGCCATGGCCGCGGACGACGCGGCCCGTCAGGGCTCTGTCTGATCCGTCGCGCCCTCGGCGCGGCGTGTTCGTGGCCGCCTGACAGCTCGCGTCCGAGTGACCGCCGATCGCGACCCGCGTCGCGCGGCGTCCACTCGGGCGCGAGTTGAGCCGCGAACAGCGCAAGCTCGATCTCGCTTCGCTTGAAAGCGGTTGTCGGGCCGGTACGGTCGCGTTCGGCGTCGAACGCGCATTCCGTTGTGAGGCGGACGCCGTACCGGGCTATGATGACAACCGCTTTCCCGCCTCCTTAGCTCAGTGGTAGAGCACTCGCCTTGTAAGCGAGCGGTCGTCAGTTCAATCCTGACAGGGGGCTCCATTGGGTGGCTGGGCGTGTAGCTCAGTGGTAGAGGCTGTGCTCGGTGTTGTAAGCGAGCGGTCGTCAGTTCAGTCCTGGCAGGGGGCTCCATTGGGTTGCTGGGCGTGTAGCTCAGTGGTAGAGGCTGTGCTCGGTGTTGTAAGCGAGCGGTCGTCAGTTCAATCCTGACAGGGGGCTCCATTGGGTTGCTGGGCGTGTAGCTCAGTGGTAGAGGCCGTGCCCCGGTGTTGTAGGCGAGCGGTTGTCAATGCCCCCCTGACGTGGGCTCAATGGAGTTGCCGCGCGTGTGCGGCTCGCGGATATCGGCCGTGGCTGATGTCGGAGGCGAGCGGTCGTCGGTTTCGATCCGCAGGAATCCACCGTCCACTGCGCGTGTATTTGCTCAGTGGTGGAGGCCGTGGGCTCGGGGCGAGCCCGAGGATGCTGGGTGTCCGGCCCCCCGGGGCGGTGGCGGCGAGGCTGCGCGCGATCGAGGTCGGCTGATGCGCGGTCGCTCCAGGAGCCTGGACAGGAAAGGTGGGCCGGTCGCCAACGGGTGCGGGCCGATGTGGCCGGAGTACACCGCTTCCGCCATCGGTTGTTCGCCCTGGCGATGCGGCTGGAAGCTGGAAACAGCTGTCACCGGTATCCGGTGAACGCCTGCGAATGCGTCCGGTTCGGATCCGGCCCGGCAACAGGGAAACTCGGCAATGCGGTCCGGTGGGAACGGCTCCGGGAAGCGGCCGACCAGTACGACGGTCGGTGGCGAACGATCAGCAGATCTGATTACCGACTGACGAGCATGTTTTCGGCTACGAGTCCGTTTGTAGTCTGGTGTGCGCAAACAGGTCTCGTGATGAGCCGGATCAGGTCACGCGCAAACACCGGATGGGCCACAAACCAGACATGTGGGCATACTTCGCGCACATTCGGGCGACTCTAGCTCTGTCGGGTTCACCATCTGCCGAAAGTTACTGAGATGTACGAATTCAACGCATTGCTGCCGACCGTTGCGCGGGCTCGTACGACCCAGGGGGTGCGCGATGACTGAGTTGATCGACTTCTCCGCGGCGCTCATCGAGCCGCAAGCGATCAAGGACGCCGGGTACGCGGGCGTCATCGGCTACTTCAGTGATTCCCGTCCGGGTACGAATTTCGGTGCGAAGCCGCTGCGGCGGGAGTATTGCGACCGATTGCGCGCCATCGGGCTCGAGATAGTGACCAATTACCAGTACGGCAAAGGGGAGACGGCGGACTGGAAAGGCGGTTACGCCGCGGGTGTGCGTCATGCGCGGATCGCGCTCGATTACCACTTCGCGGCGGGCGGACCCGGCTTTCGTCCGCTGTATGCCCCGGTCGACGCCAATCCGACGCTGGCGGAGTGGAATTCGCTCATCGCCCCATTTCTGCGCGGCTGGGCGTCGGTCGTCGGGTTGGAATGGACCGGTATGTACGGCAATGCCCGGTGCATCGACTGGGCGCTCGAGGACGGCGTCGCCAGTTGGTTCTGGCAACACAACTGGTCCGGCGATTCCTCGATCAACGGCGACCATCCGGCCGCGCACATCCATCAGATCCGCATCGACCGCGACCGAGTGGCCGGCGTCGTCGTCGATGTCAACAAAGTCCTCGCCGACGACTACGGCCAGTGGTCGAAGGCTCTGTCGAATCCAGGGGGAGCCGTGCAGAAGCCGGAATACGTCGAATTGGACCGCATGGGCGACTCCGCGTCCAGCCGTCACGGTGCGCGCGTCGAGAACTTTCTGCTGCACACCCAGGAAGGCAACGGAACGGCCGAAAGCCTGGCCAACTATCTCAACAATCCGGCGAACGGGGTGAGCTATCACTACACCGTGCGCGACCGCGTGGTGGTCGACGTGGTGGACACCGATCTGGCCAGCTGGTCGGTGCTGGACGCGAACTCGTTCACGATCAACCTCTGCTTCGCGGGCAGCCGCGTCGCGTGGAGCCGGGACGACTGGCTGCGTATCCGCGACGACATCAGGATCGCGGCCTGGCTCGCGGTGCAGGACGCGCGTAAGTACGGGTTCGACACATATGTCATCGCGCCGCCTTACCAGCGGCGGCAGGGAATCTCCGACCACAAGTACGTCACCGAGTGTCTGGGCATCGGCACGCACACCGACGTGGGACCCAATTTCCCCTGGGACGTGTTCGCCGACGACGTGCGCGCTTTCGCGACCGGTGAGCCGGGCGAACCGGAGCCGAACGCGATCAACGACTGCGCGGCGGCGAATCCGTGGCTGGGTGAGCGGATCACGGAGGGCGAGATCGCCACGCCCGACGGTGCGGGTCGCTTCGCGCAGTTCGAGCACGGGTACATCTATTGGCATCCGGATACCGGTGCGCACGCCATCCCGGAGACGCTATGGGGAAAGTTCGAGGAATTGGGCTGGGAGGCCGGTCCGCTCGGCTATCCGATCACCGATCGCGCCCTCTTACCCGGTCCGAACGGCCAGGCCGCGGGTGAGGTGCAAGGTTTCCAGGGCGGCGCGCTCTACCGGCGGCAGACGAGCGGCACCGTGTGCTGGGTGCACGGCGCGATCCGCGACCGCTGGAACCGCTCGGGTTTCGAGAACGGCCCGCTGGGCTGGCCGACGACCGACGAGATCCCCTGGGACACCGGCACCTACCAGGACTTCGAGCACGGCCGGATCTATTGGACCCCGAGCCAGACTCTGGCCACGGTAGCGGTCGGCGGAGTCGACACACCCCTGCACGACGTAGCGAGCTGACCGCGATAGCAAGGAAAGCAAGGGTCCGACCGCGACAAGCGGCCGGAACCCACACGATCGAGGCGACACTGATCTCGCACGAACATGGGTAACTCACCGGGTACGCCCAGAACACACGTCGCACCCAACGCAGGACCTGAACGCAAATCCACCGCCACCCAACTCGTACGGCCTGAATACCCGGAGAGGCGGGACGGTCAGCCGGGGACGTTGGCGCCGTAGCCGAGGTCGCGCAGCGCCTGCTTGATCTTGGCCTGGGCCTCGTCCATGGACTCCGGGCTCGGGTTCGGGTCGGCGCCGGAGATGTCGAAGTCACCCAGCGCGAAGGCCGGGAACACGTGCACGTGCAGGTGCGGCACTTCCAAACCCGCGATCAGCAGACCGGCGCGCGGCGCGTCCCACGCCGCGCGGACTGCCTGGCCGATCTTCTGGGCGACGGCGGTCAGCCGGGCGAAGGTGTCGGCGTCGATGTCCTGCCACTGGTCGATCTCCTTGCGGGGCACCACGAGCGTGTGACCAGGGGTGACCGGGGCGATGGTGAGGAAGCCGACGAACTCGTCGTCCTCCCAGACGAAACGGCCCG
Organism: Nocardia sp. NPDC004573; assembly: GCF_053602135.1. NCBI lineage: Bacteria > Bacillati > Actinomycetota > Actinomycetes > Mycobacteriales > Nocardiaceae > Nocardia > Nocardia sp. NPDC004573. The sequence goes on along the minus strand of NZ_JBSGDA010000023.1, from coordinate 86,524 downwards.
GGAGCTGACCGGCGATGATCGCGCTGAAGACAGAAGCCATGTCCCGCAGCGTAGACGGGTCCGCGCGCCGCGGCGCCGGCCCCGCGCGCTACACCGCGACGAAGTGCGACAGGATGCCTTGCACCTCGTAGATGTCCACCTGCCGGTTGAACCGCTTCAGCAGCGGTTCCGCGGTGCCCGCGATCCAGATGGCCAACTCGGCGTCCAGATCGAAGGTGCCCGCGGTCTCCACCGAGAAGTGGGTGATCGCACGATACGGAACGCTGTGGTAGCTCACCTTCCGGCCGGTGACGCCCTGCTTGTCGATCAGGATCAGGCGGCGATTGGTGAACAGCATCGCGTCGCGGACCAGCAGGTATGCGGCATACACCTGCTCTCCGTTGCCGAGGAGCTTGGCGTACTCCTGTTGCGCCTGCCCCGGATCGATCCGGCCGGCGTTTCCCATCAGTCCGTCGATCAGACCCATCTCAGCACTTCCTTCGGGTGCTCCGGCGGTACGAGTGGTCAGGCACCACGTGAGCGAAGTGCCGCCACATCGGTTGTCCCCATTCATCATCCCCTTCGTGCGCACCGGCAGCGGCGATCCCGCCGAACGGCTCGTTTAGGCTGTCTGCCGTGCGTGTACTCGTCATCGGTTCCGGAGCCCGTGAACATGCCCTCGTCCTGGCGCTGCGCCGGGACCCCGCGGTGACCGCGCTCTTCGCCGCACCCGGCAACGCCGGGATCGCCCAGCACGCGCAGGTCCGCCCGGTCGACCCGTGCGCCGCCGAGGACGTGGTCGCGCTGGCCACCGAGGTGGACGCCGACCTGGTGGTGATCGGCCCCGAGGTCCCGCTGGTGCTCGGCGTCGCCGACGCGCTGCGGGTGGCGGGCATCCCGTGCTTCGGGCCGTCGGCCGCGGCCGCCCGGATCGAGGGCTCCAAAGCGTTCGCCAAGGACGTGATGGCCGCGGCGGGCGTGCGCACCGCGCACAGCGAAGTGGTGGACAACCCGGCCGAGCTGGACGACGCGCTGGACCGCTTCGGTCCCACTTGGGTGGTGAAGGACGACGGACTCGCCGCGGGCAAAGGCGTGGTGGTGACCGCGGACCGTTCCGCCGCGCGCGAGCACGGGGCCGAACTGCTCGAGCAGGGCCACCCGGTGCTGCTGGAATCGTTCCTGGACGGCCCGGAAGTCTCGCTGTTCTGCCTGGTCGACGGCGAGACGGTGGTTCCGCTGCTGCCTGCGCAGGACCACAAGCGCGTCGGTGACGGCGACACCGGGCCCAACACCGGCGGCATGGGCGCCTACACGCCGCTGCCCTGGCTGCCCGAGGAGACCCGCACCGCGATCGTCGAGGATGTGGTGCAGCCCGTCGCCGCCGAGCTGGTGCGGCGGGGCAGCGGTTTCTCCGGCCTGCTGTACGCCGGGCTGGCGATCGGCGCGGCCGGCCCCGCCGTGGTCGAGTTCAACTGCCGCTTCGGCGATCCCGAGACGCAAGCGGTGCTGGCGTTGCTGGACAGCCCGCTCGGCGAGCTGCTGCACGCCACCGCCACCGGCACGCTGGCGCAGGTCGAGCCGCCGCGCTGGCGCGACGGCGCCGCGGTCACCGTGGTGCTCGCCGCCGAGAACTACCCGGGCCGCCCGCGCCTGGGCGACGCGATCTTCGGTGCGGGCGAGGGCGCGTCCGACGAAAACGCGACGGTGCTGCACGCGGGCACCACGCAGCGCGAGGACGGGGCCCTGGTCTCCGCGGGCGGACGGGTGCTGAACGTGGTCGGCGTCGGCGCCGATCTCGCCGAGGCCCGCGCCCGCGCCTACGAGCGCATCGCCGCGATCAAACTGCCGGGCAGCCACTACCGCACGGACATCGGCCTGGCTGCCGTCGAAGGCCGCATCGAGGTCTGAATCCTCGCCTCGGCAGACGCCGCATAGCAGGACCGTCGGCGTTCGTGGATGCACGCCGCTGACGGTCGCGCGGCAGGGCCGCTGGGGCTTCGGTGGACACTGCTTCGGTGGACACTACTGGCGGGCCGCGCGGCAGACGGTCGGATCGGGGCCGTGCCGTTGCCCCGCCGGTCGGGGCTTGATCTGGCAGCGCCTACGCGATCCGCAACGCCGCCACGCGGTCGGTTGTCCGCGGCCACACCCGCTGGCCGCGGCGACAGCTGGTCCGTCGCCGGTGCAGCGGAGCCGACGCCTGGTCGCCGCTCAGCTGAACCTGAGTCCGCGCATCGCCAGCCACTGCTGCGGGTCCACGTGCTGTCCGCCGACGATTACCTCGAAGTGCAGGTGTGGGCCGGTGGAGTCGCCGCGGTTGCCCATGCGGGCGATCTGCATTCCCGCGGGCACCCGTTCGCCGACCGAGACGAAGAAGTCGTACATGTGGCCGTAAACGGTGGTGCTGCCGTCGTCGTGGCGGATCCGCACCCAGAGGCCGAAGCCCTGCGCCGGTCCGGCATCGATGACCGTCCCGTCGGCGACCGCGTAGATCGGGGTGCCGATCGGGCCCGCGATATCGATGCCGTTGTGGAAGGTTCCCCAGCGGGACCCGAAGCCCGAGGTGAAGATGCCGCGCGTGGGCAGTGCGAAGCCTCTGCCGCCCGGCGCGAGCGCCCCGGGCTGCACCGGTGCGGTGCCGGTCATCCACGGCTGACGCTCGCCGGCGACGGCGGCGGCCGCCTCCGCCTTCGCGCGTTCGAGCGTCGCGCGCGCGGCGGCCGCGACCACCGCCTGCTCCCGCAGCCGCTCGCCGTTGGCGATCGCGTTCAGCAATCTGGTCACCGAGGGCGGGGTGTTCTGCATCTGCGGTGGGTACGCGACGGCGACGAGCTGGGCGCGATCCGGCGCCGGAGTGCGATCGGTGACCATCCCGGCGAACGACGTGTCGCCCGCGGCGAACACCGAGGTCGCGGCTAGCCCGGCCAGCAGCACCTTGTGCTTGCGCGCCAGTGCGAGCACCTGCTCGCCGGTGGGTTTGCGCCGCCACAGGTCGCGAGGATCCGGTCTGCGCTCCCACACCTGCCTGCGGCGTGCCCACAGCGCGCGCGGATCGATCTCGTCGCCGCCGAGCAGCCGCTTTCGGGGGCGCGGCGAGCGCGCGCGCCAATCGCGCGGAATGATGCCGATGCCGGCCACTCCGCGCACTCGGTCGAGCCCGTCTCGTCGAGCCTTATCGAGCATCGGGTAGACCATAACCGCGACCGTGCGGTGAAGCGTGCTCTACCGTCTGTCGAGTGTCCAGAGAATCTCGCCGGTCGACCATTCCACCTTTCTACGTGATGGATGTGTGGAAAGCCGCCGCGGAACGCGCCCGCACGCACGGTGATGTGCTCGTGCTCGCGGCGGGACAACCGTCGACACCCGCGCCCGCGCCGGTCCTGCGCGCGACCGAACTGGCCATCCAGTCCGAATTGCTCGGTTACACGGAGACTTTCGGCATCCTCGCGATTCGCGAAGCGATCGCCGAGCACCATCGCGAGACTTATGGTTACCAGGTCCACCCGGACGACGTGGTCGTGACGACCGGCTCGTCCGGCGCGTTCTCGCTGATCTTCCTCGCCGCCTTCGACCCGGGGGACACCGTCGTGGTCGCGCGTCCCGGCTATCCGGCCTATCGCAACACGCTCGCCGCGCTCGGCTGCCGTGTGCTGGAGCTGGACTGCGGCGCCCAGACCAGATTCCAGCCCACCGTCGCCATGCTCGAGGCGCTTCCCGAGCCCCCCGCCGGTCTGGTGGTGGCCAGCCCCGCCAACCCGACCGGCACCATGATCGCGCCCGCGGAACTCGCCGCGCTCGCCCGATGGTGCGAGGAGCACGGCACCCTGCTCATCTCCGACGAGATCTACCACGGCATCACCTACGACAGCGCCGGCGCCGACAGCGCGACCTCATCGGCCTGGGAGACCTCGCGGGAATCGGTGGTGATCGGCTCGGTCTCCAAGTACTTCTCCATGACGGGCTGGCGGCTGGGCTGGATGCTGGTGCCGAGCGGGCTGCGGCCCGCGTTGCAGCGCCTGGCCTCGAACCTGACCGTCTGCCCGCCCGCCATCTCGCAGTACGCGGCGCTGCACGCGTTCGGCGCGGAGGCGAAGGAGGAGCTCGACGGGCACGTCCGGCGGTATGCGGTGAACCGGCGATTGCTACTGGACGGGCTGCCGAAATTGGGCATCACCGACCTCGCCCCGGCCGACGGCGCCTTCTTCGCCTACGCCGACATCGGCCACCTCACCGACGATTCTCGCGCCTGGTGCGCCGACGTGCTGCAGCACACCGGTGTCGCGCTCGCACCGGGGGTCGATTTCGACACCGTCAACGGGCACCGCACCGTCCGCTTCTCGTTCGCCGGAGCGACCGCGGATATCGAGGCGGCGCTGCTGCGTCTAGGGCACTATCTCGCGGTTTGAAAGACCGGTCCGGCAACAACTTTTCGCAGTTCGGCACCCTGGCCGCGCGGATGCGGTAAAACAACGATGGTTGCTTTTCCTCGCCGATTTCCCCTGGAAGAACTGATGACGACTGGCACGATGGCACGGTGATCACCGCGACGACCCCGAAAGGCGAACGGCGTCGCCAGGCTTTGATAGCCGCCGCTGCCGAGCTCCTGCTCGAAGGCGGGTTCGAGGCGGTGCGGCACCGTTCGGTTGCCACGCGCGCTGATCTGCCCCTGGCGTCGACCACCTACTACTTCGAATCCCTGGACGACCTGATCGCCAGGGCGGTCGAGTTCAGCGGCATGGCCGAACTGGACGCGATGCGCAGGCGGGTCGGCGAAGTGAGCCACCGCCGGCGCGGCGCGGAGGCGACCGTCGACCTGGTGCTCGATCTGCTCGTGGGCAGTGACGGTCCCGATGAAGGCGCGCGGGGGCAGCTCATCGCCCGCTACGAGCGCTCGGTCGCCTCGGCGCGGCACCCGGAGCTGCGCGAAGTCCAGCTGCGGCTGCGCGCCCAGCTGGACGAGTTGCTGGCCGACGTGCTGCGCCGCTCCGACCGGATGGTGCGGCCGGAGCAGTTGCGCAGGCTGGTCGCGGTGGTGGACGGCGCCGTGGTCGCCGCGCTCACCGAGATGGACCCGGAGCCGCGGCGGATGGCCCGCGGCGCGTTGCTGGAAGTGATCGACATCGTCGCGCCCCCGGCCCGGGGCACGACCCCCGATGCGGCCTACGCGACCACGGACGGCCCCGTGCGTGCCACGCCCCAGCAAGTGGATCGTTACCGAGCACTAGACTGACCGGACGTGAGCATCGTCCCCAATGTCCTGGCCACCCGTTACGCCAGTCCTGAACTGGTGCATCTGTGGTCGCCGGAGCACAAGATCGTGCTGGAGCGGCGGCTGTGGCTGGAGGTGCTGCGGGCCCAGGCGGAACTGGGCGTCGATGTGCCCGAGGGAGTCGTCGCCGACTATGAGCGGGTGCTCGACGAGGTGGACCTCGCCTCCATCGCCGAACGCGAGCGGGTCACCCGGCACGACGTGAAGGCGCGCATCGAGGAGTTCAACGCGCTGGCCGGGCACGAGCACGTGCACAAGGGCATGACCAGCCGCGACCTCACCGAGAACGTGGAACAGCTGCAGATCCGGCTCTCGCTCGAGCACGTGCACGCGCACGGCGTCGCGATCGCCGCGCGCCTGGCCGAGCGCGCCGCCGAATACCAGGCGCTCGTGATGGCGGGCCGCTCGCACAACGTCGCGGCGCAGGCCACCACGCTCGGGAAGCGGTTCGCCTCGGCGGCCGACGAATTGCTGATCGCGCTGACCCGGCTGCGCGAGCTGATCGACCGCTATCCGCTGCGCGGGATCAAGGGTCCGATGGGCACCGCGCAGGACATGCTCGACCTGCTCGGCGGCGACCAGGCCAAGCTCGCCCGGCTGGAGCAGCAGGTGGCCAGGCACCTGGGTTTCGCCACCGTGCTCACCAGCGTGGGCCAGGTCTACCCGCGCTCGCTGGATCACGACGTGCTCGCCACCCTGGTGCAGGTGGGCGCGGGTCCGTCCTCCTTCGCGCACACCATTCGGCTGATGGCCGGGCACGAGCTGGTCACCGAGGGCTTCCAGCCCGGGCAGGTGGGCAGTTCGGCGATGCCGCACAAGATGAACACCCGCTCCTGCGAGCGGGTCAACGGCCTGCAAGTGGTGCTGCGCGGTTACGCCTCGATGGCCGCCGAGCTGGCGGGCGCGCAGTGGAACGAGGGCGACGTGTTCTGCTCGGTGGTCCGCCGCGTCGCGCTGCCGGACGCGTTCTTCGCCATCGACGGGATGATGGAAACCTTCCTCACGGTGCTGGCCGAGTTCGGCGCCTACCCGGCGGTGATCGCCCGCGAACTGGACCGGTACCTGCCCTTCCTCGCCACCACCCGCATCCTCATGGCGGCCGTCCGCACCGGTGTCGGCCGCGAGACCGCGCACGAGGTCATCAAGGAGCACGCCGTCGCGGTCGCCCTGGCCATGCGCGAGCAGGGGCGCGAACCCGATCTCTTGGATCGCCTCGCCGCCGACGCACGCCTGCCCCTCGATCGCCCTGCCCTCGACGCGGCACTGGCCGACAAGTCCGTCTTCGTCGGCGCGGCCGAAGCCCAGGTCGCCGATGTCATCGGCCAAGTGCAGAAACTGGTCGACCGGTACCCGGACGCGGCGCGGTACTCGCCGTCGCCGATCCTGTAGCGGGACTGCGCCTTTCGCGACGATATCGTTCGTCGGCCTGGTCGGGGGCCGGTATCGTCCCTCCGTACCTTTCCACGCTTTCCGATGCCATCGCCTGGGCATTCGGCGCGGGTGGGAACTGGAAGGCGATGGTGACGCCACCGGTGCGGGCCGTGGTCGCTATCGAAGACCACCCCGAACAGCGCGAAACCCGACTGCCCACCGTCCGGTGCAGAGCCGGGTCCACTTCTCCCGGCTACTGCCAGGAGCTGATTCGGTGGTACCGCACCTGTTGTGTTCGGGCTAGGTGATTGCGTAGCCCGAACACAACAGCGAACGCATAGGCTGCGGATCGTGAATCCGTACACGATTTTCGCCGATATCGTCGCCGGGCGGGCGCCGTCGAGCAAGGTCTACGAGGACGACGATGTCCTGGCGTTCATGGACATTCGGCCGATGACGCCGGGGCATCTGCTGGTGGTGCCGAAGGTGGCGGCGCGCAGCCTGGCGGAGCTCGATCCGGTCGTCGGGGGGAAGCTGTTCCAAGTGGGACAGCGGCTCGCGGCGGCGCTGCGGACCAGTGAGGTCGGGTGCGACGGCGTCAATTTCTTTCTGGCGGACGGGGTGACGGCCGGGCAGGAGGTGTTTCACGTGCACTTGCACGTCATCCCGCGGACTCCCGGCGACGGTTTCGGCCTGCGCGGCCGTCCGACCAGCCCGCGGCGGGAAGACCTGGACTATCTCGCCACCTCGATCCGAGGCGCACTGAAGGATTGAGCCCGGAACGTTCCGCACCGCGCCCGCGAACTCGAGCGGCTCGCCCGGTGTTCCACAGTGCCGGTTCGCGGAAAGGCGACTCGTGACCAGCGGCAGCCGATCGCCGAGCCGGATGCCGGAATCGCGGCACCCGGCCCGGGACCGTGGACGGCGTTCGAGTGCCAGTCGCCGGGTGGCGATGCCGAGGATCGCCGAATCCCCGAGAGCGACGAGTCAGTCGCGCACCAATTCGGCTGCCGTCCAGTTCGGATAGTCGCTGTAGCCCTCGGCGGTGCGGCCGTAGAGAAACTCTTCGCGAATGGGGGCCAGCGGTAGGTCGTAGCGGATGCGGTGCACGAGATCAGGGTTGGCGATGAACGGCCTGCCGAAGGAGACCAGGTCGGCGAGGCCGGCGCCCAGCGTCGCCTCCGCGCCCGCCGCGGTGGTCGGCGCACGGTTCTCGCCGATGTTCGCGATGAGCGTGCCGTGCCAGCGCGGGCGCAGATCGCGCAGCGGGGGGTAGTGGTCGTTGTCGGTGAGGTGCAGGTAGGCCAGACCGCGTCGGTCGAGTTCGGCGACGAGGGCGCGGTAGAGCGGGGCCGGGTCGGCCTCGGACATGTTGAACTGCGGATTGCCCGGGGAGAGCCGGATCGCGGTGTACTCGGCGCCGATCGCGTCGGTCACCGCGTCCACCACGGCAAGAGGAAACCGCATGCGGTTGACGATCGAACCCCCGTACTCGTCGTCGCGCAGGTTGGTGTTGTCGGCCAGGAACTGGTGTGGCAGATAGCTGTTGGCAGCGTGGATCTCGACACCGTCGAAGCCCGCCGCCACTGCATTGCGTGCGGCGGCGGCGTAGTGCCGCACCGCGGCCTCGATGCCGGCGCGGTCGAGCGCGGCGGGCGTGATCGGGTCGGCCTTGCTGCCGTCGATCAGATGCACCCGGTCGTCGTCCACCACCGCCGACGGTCCCGCGGGCCAGGAACCATCGATCCGGGCGAGCGGATGACCCTTGCGTCCGCCGTGCATGAGCTGCGCGAAGATCCGCCCGCCGCGCGCGTGCACGGCCTCGGTGACCCGCCGCCACGCCGCGACATGCGCGGGCGTCTGCAATCCGGGCACCCACGCTTCGCTCTGGCCGGTCGAGTGCGGCCAGATGCCCTCGGTGACGATGAGCCCGGCCGTCGCGCGCTGAGCGTAATAGTCGGCGACGGCATCGGTCGGCGAGCCGTCCGGCCGCGAGCGCAGCCGGGTCATCGGCGACATGACGATCCGGTTGGGCAGGTCGAGCGGATGGTTGCGGTATTCGGTCAACAGCAGCATGGCTGTACCGTAAAACCTGACATCGATGTTAGGTCAAGGAGCGAATGTGCGGATCGGTGAACTCGCCGAGCGGACCGGCGTGAGCGTCCGGTCACTGCGGTACTACGAGAGCAAGGGCTTGCTGAGCTCGGAACGCACCTCCGGCGGGCAACGGGAGTATCCCGAGGCGGCGGTCGACCGGGTCCGCCGCATCCAGGAGATGTTCGCCGCCGGGCTGCACAGTGACACGATCGGTGAACTGCTGCCGTGCATCCACGATGTCGACGGCACGCCCAATGCCACGGCGACGCCGTTCCTGGTGGAAAAGCTCACCGAGGAACGCGCCAGAATCGATCAGGCGATGCGCGACCTGCGCCGGACCAGCGACGTGCTCGACGGCATCATCCGTGCGGCGGGCGGCGAAGCCGCCGAACAGTAGGGTGGACGCCATGGCTCTCGACAGCGGAACGATCTCCGAAACGGGTAGCGGCGCGGTGACGCCGCCGGTCGCCGAGACAGTGCCCACCGAGCGGGTGCACCACGGCGACGTCTTCGTCGACGAGTACGAGTGGCTGCGGGACAAGGAGAACCCCGACGTCATCGCCTATCTGGAGGCGGAGAACGCCTACACCGAGGCGCAGACCGAGCACCTGAGCACCCTGCGCGAGACGATCTTCGACGAGATCAAAGCGCGCACGCAGGAGACCGATCTGTCGGTGCCGACCCGGCTGGGCGACTACTGGTACTACTCGCGCAGCTTCGAGGGCAAGCAGTACGGCGTGCACTGCCGGTGCCCGATCGCCGAGGGCGCCGAAGGCATCGATGCGTGGACCCCGCCGCAGCTGAGCGCCGATACCGAGGTCCCGGGCGAACAGGTGCTGCTCGACAGCAACGAACTGGCCGAAGGGCATGATTTTTTCGCCCTCGGCGCGTTCTCGATCAGCCATGACGGCACTCTGCTCGCCTACTCGGTGGACAACGTGGGCGACGAACGGTACGTGCTGCGCTTCAAGGATCTGCGCACCGGTGAACTGCTCGGCGACGAGATCGCGGGCACCGCCCCGGGTGCGACCTGGTCGCTGGACGGCAGCCACGTCTTCTATCAGACCGTCGACGAGTCGTGGCGGCCCGACACGGTGTGGCGGCACCGGCTGGGCAGCACCGATCCCGACGTCAAGGTGTTCCACGAGCCCGACGAGCGCTACTGGGTGAGCATCGGCGCCAGCCGCTCGGAGAAATACCTGATGATCTGGGTCGGGTCCAAGATCACCAGCGAGGGCTGGGTGCTGGCGTCCGACGATCCGGAAGGCGAGTTCCGGGTGCTGCTGCCGCGCCGGGAGGGCGTCGAGTACTCCGCCGAGCACGCGGTGATCGGTGGCGAGGACCGCTTCCTCATCCTGCACAACGACGTGGTCGACGGCGTCAAGGCGCAGAACTTCGTGCTGGCGGAGGCGCCGGTGGACGACCCGTCGAACCTCACCCAGCTGATCGGCCATCGCGACGACGTGCGGCTCGAGGACATCGATGCGTTCCGCGACCACCTGGTGCTCAGCTACCGGCGTGAGGCGCTCACCCGGATCGCGGTGTGGCCGCTGACCGCCTCCGGTTACGGCGAGCGGCGCGAACTCGAGTTCGATCTGGAACTCTTCGCGGTCGGCACCGGCTCCAACCCGGAGTGGGCCCAGCCGACCCTGCGCATCGGACTGGCCTCCTTCATCACGCCGATGCAGGTGTTCGACTACGTTCCCGCCACCGGTGAGCTGCTGTTGCGCAAGGAACAGCCGGTGCTCGGCGGTTACGACGCCAACGAGTACGAGCAGCACCGGGATTGGGCCGTGGCCGAGGACGGGACCCGGATCCCGATCTCGCTCGTGCGGAAGAAGACGACCGCCGACGGACCGAAACCGCTGCTGCTGTACGGCTACGGTTCCTACGAGGCGAGCATCGACCCCTCGTTCTCGGTTGCCCGATTGTCGCTGCTGGATCGCGGCATGGTCTTCGCTGTCGCGCACGTGCGCGGCGGCGGCGAGATGGGCAGGCTCTGGTACGAGCACGGCAAGACGCTCACCAAGAAGAACACCTTCACCGACTTCGTGGCCGCCGCGCGGCATCTCGTCGACACCGGGGTCACCGCCGCGGACCGGATGATCGCCGACGGTGGCAGCGCGGGCGGACTGCTGGTCGGCGCGGTCGCGAATCTCGCCCCCGAGCTGTTCGCGGGCATCCTGGCGAACGTGCCGTTCGTCGATCCGCTCACCTCCATCCTGGATCCGTCGCTCCCGCTGACCGTGATCGAGTGGGACGAGTGGGGCAACCCGCTGGCGGACAAGGACGTCTACGAATACATGAAGTCCTACTCGCCCTACGAGAACGTCGAGGCCAAGGATTATCCGGCGATTCTGGCCATCACCAGCCTGAACGACACCCGGGTGCTCTACGTCGAGCCCGCCAAGTGGATCGCCAAGCTGCGCGCCACCGCGACCGGCGACGCCCCGCTGTTGCTGAAGACGGAGATGAGTGCGGGCCACGGCGGGGTGAGCGGACGGTACGAGAAATGGCGGGAAGTGGCCTTCGAGCATGCCTGGGTGCTGGACACGGTCGGTCTCGCCGACGCGTAGCGCACCGGCTGCCGAGCCCGGCGGCGCGCCGACCGCGGGGCGCCGGCTCGGCACAGGCGTGGTGGAGAGTTCGCCACCTGGTCATACAGTCTGCACATCACGGACACGTGCGGCTGGCACCGTGGGGTCATGAACGCTGAGCTGATCGTATCGATCTCCGGGATCAGGAACACCACCCGGGACGCGGCGATGGATTTCGCCGAGGAGATGGATCGGCGCGGCGTGCCGCTCTCGCTACTGGTCGCGCCGCGGCTGAAGGGCAAGTACCGATTGCTCGACGACCCGGCGACGCAGGCCTGGCTGCGCGGCAGGCGGGCCCGCGGCGATGCCATCGTGCTGCACGGGTACGACCAGGCGGCCACCAAGCGGCGGCGCGCCGAGTTCGCCACGCTGCCCCGGCACGAGGCGCGGTTGCGGCTGACTGCCGCGGATCGGGTGATGGAGCAGGCCGACCTGCGCACCCGGCTGTTCGCGGCTCCGCGTTGGGATGCCTCGGCGGGCGCGCTGGACGCACTGCCCGAGGGCGGTTTCCGGCTGGCGCTCAGCCTCACCTCGATCATCGACCTGGAGCGCAACACGGCGCAGAAGTCCAGGGTGTACGGCATCGGCGAGGGGTTCCGCGCGGAGCCCTGGTGGTGCCGCGCGCTGGTCATGGGCGCCGCGCGGACCGCCCGGCGCGGCGGTGTTTTGCGGCTGGCCGTGTCCGCCCCCCAGCTGGCGCGCTCTGGTCCGCGCCAGGCCATGCTCGACGCCGTCGACCTGGCACTGTTCCACGGTGCGGCGGCCGCGACATATCGGTGGGAGCCCTTCGCGGTGGTTCGCGCCGCATGACTGACGCCGTGGGCGAGGGTGCGTCGGCCCCGTCGCCCGCGGCCGGTCGGGAGCTTCGCGCGACCGATCGGCGCCGCCGCCCGCGAATGGCGTAGCCGGGCGGCGGCGCTGTCACGTTCAGGACGGAGCGACCTTCGTCTCCGCGACGGCGGGCGTCGCGTCGTGCGTGAAGCCGCCCGCCTCCGCGCGCGTGAGCGAGGTCGAGAACGGTCGCTCCCGTAGCTGGTCCATGCAGCGGCGGAGGTCGGCGAGCAGCAGATCGGCCATGTCGACAGTGAAACCGTGGCGCAGTACCGCGCGCATCACCGTCTCCTCGTTCCGGTCGGCCGGCAGCGGATAGGCCGCGATCAGCCAGCCGCGCGAGCGCAGCCGATCGGACAGATCGTAGAGGTTGAAGCCGGGATCGCCGCTCAATCGCCAGCACACGGCCGTGATGCCGCGCTGCGGATCGCCGTCGTGGATCAGGTCGAAGGCCCCCAGCTCCCGTACTCCCGCGGCCAGATGCTGCGCCGCCCGGTAGATCGCGGACTGTACCCGGGCGTAGCCGGTGCGTCCCAGGCGAATGAACTGGTAGTACTGCGTGATGGCCTGACCGCCGGGCCGGGAGAAGTTCAGGTTGAAGGTGGCCATGCTGCCGCCGAGGTAGTCGACGTCGAAGATCAATTCCTCCGGCAGGTCCGCGGCCTCGCGCCAGATCGCCCAGCCCGCGCCGAGCGGTGCCAGGCCGGTCTTGTGGCCGGAGGCATTGATCGACTTCACCCTGGGCAACCGGAAATCCCACACCAGCTCCGGCGCGGCGAAGGGGGCGAGGAAGCCGCCGCTGGCCGCGTCGACGTGGATCGGGATGTCCCAGCCCTTTTCGTGCTGCAACGCGTCGAGCGCCGCGCTGATCCCGGCGATGTCTTCGAACAGCCCGGTGTAGGTCTGGCCGAAGGTCGGCACGACCATCATGGTGTTCGCGTCGCAGTACGCGGGGAGGTCGTCGGGGTGCATGGTGAGCCGGTCGCCCCGCAGCGGGATCTGCCGGATCTCGACGTCGAAGTAGCGCGCGAACTTCTCCCAGCAGACCTGAACCGGTCCGCAGACGAAGTTGGGCGTCCCGCTGTCGCCACGCTTGCGCCAGCGGAATTTCGCCGCCAAGCCGCCGAGCATGGCCGCCTCGCTGGACCCGATGGTCGAGGTGCCGTGCGTTCCGGCCGGATCCGGCGCGTGCCACAGGTCAGCGACCATCCGGACGGCGCGGCGCTCCAGCTCGGCCGTCTGCGGGTACTCGTCCTTGTCCACGATGTTCTTGTCCAGGCATTCGGCCATCAACCTGCGCGCCTGGTCGTCCACCCACGTGGTGCAGAACGTGGCCAGGTTCATCCTCGAGACGCCGTCGAGCAGCAGCTCGTCGTGCACGATCTCGTAGGCCACCTGCGGAAACATCTCGTGCGGCGGAAATCCGGCCCGCGGCGCGGACCGGCTGAGCCCGGGCAGGGCGAATAAGTCATCGGCTGCTTCGGACATGTGAACGGCCTCCCGATTCGACTGGTGTGCGGGCGTGCCTGCCGAGAATGCCAGCAGTTTGCCAGCAACCTCGATCCTCAGCTTGGCACACCCTTTCCACCACTGGACGCACTTCGCGCCCACGGTGCGTCCCGCCCGGACCGCGCAGCCGGCGCGAACACCCGGCCGGTGGTGTGAACTTCGCCCCCGCAGCGGGGGATAGGGTGTGGGAATGGTGGAGGACGTGCGGGTGACGGAATTGCGCGCTGCGGTGGCCGGGCTGATGGGGCAGGCGAAAACCGATTTGGCACAGCTTGTTTCGTTCCGGTCGGTGGCCGATGCGCGGCAGTATCCGATCGAGGAGTGCGACCGGGCCGCGCAGTGGGTCGCCGACGCGTTCGCGGCCGCCGGACTGACCGCGGTCGGCCTGCACGAAACGCCCGACGGCACCAAGGCGGTCGTCGCGTCCCGGCCCGCGCCCGACGGGGCCCCCACGGTGTTGCTCTACTGTCACTACGACGTTCAGCCGCCGCTGGACGAGGCGGCGTGGCGCACCCCGCCGTGGGAGCTGACCGAGCGGGACGGGCGCTGGTACGGCCGCGGCAGCGCCGACTGCAAGGGCAACATCGTCATGCATCTGACCGCGCTGCGCGCGCTCGGTCCGGATCTGCCGCTGGGCGTCACCGTGGTGGCGGAAGGATCCGAGGAACAGAGCACCGGGGGACTGGAGCAGTTCGTCGAAGCCGAGCCGGAGTTGCTGCGCGCGGACGCGATCGTGGTCGGTGACTGCGGCAACTTCGCCGCCGGTGTGCCCACCTTGACGCAGACGCTGCGCGGTGGCGTGAACGTGGTGATCACCGTCGAAACCCTCGCCGGCCCGCTGCATTCCGGCATGTTCGGCGGACCGGCCCCCGACGCGCTGGCCGCGCTGATCCGGCTGCTGGCCTCGCTGCGCGACGAGCGGGGCAACACGACCATCGACGGGCTGCCCAACGATCAGGTCTGGCCGGGCGTCCAGTACCCGAGCGAGCAGTTCCACACCGACGCGCGCGTCCTCGGCGGCGTCGAACTCGTCGGTGACGGCACCGTCGCCGACCTGCTCTGGGCGCGACCGGCGCTGACGGTGCTCGGCATCGATGCGCCTCCGGTGGTCGGCTCCGCCGCCGCCATCCCGGCGACCGTGCGCGCCCGGCTGAATCTGCGCATCCCGCCCGGCACCGACCCGGAGCAGGCCTACCGGGCGCTCGTCGCGCACCTCGAGGCGCACACGCCGTGGCGCGCCAGGCTGTCCGTCGAGCTGGAAGGCACCGGAGCGCCGTTCCGGTCCCCGACCGGCGGACCCGCGCGCGCCGCGATGGAGGCGGCGCTGGCGGCGTCCTACGGTCGGCCGGCGACCACCCAGGGGCAGGGCGGCTCGATCCCGCTGTGCAACGTCTTCGCCACCACCTACCCGGACGCGGAGATCATGCTGCTGGGGGTCGAGGAGCCGAAATCCCTGATCCACGCGCCAAACGAGAGCGTCGATCCGAAGGAGATCGAGCACATGGCGCTGGCCGAGGCGATATTCCTCGCCACCTACGCCGGGTAGCGCTACAGCTCGATGTCGTTCTCCGGTGTGAGGACCCGGAATTCCGTTCCGGCCGGGGCCATCTCGGACAGCCTGCCGAAATAGATGCCCTGCGCCTCTTCCCGGATGATGCCGTAGTGGATGGGCAGCGCGACACGCGGAGCGACCGCGCGCAGGTAGTCGACGGCTTCACTGACCCGCATCCACGGCGCGGCGGCCGGAGCGGCCAGGACGCCGACCGGGACCGGCGGCACCCACAGCGAGTCGCCGGGGTGGACGAGCTGCGCCGGGTCGGCGGCGGTGCCCAGCTGGAAGACGGTGTTGTCGATCACCGGGATCTCCGGATGGATGACGGCGTGCCTGCCTCCACCACCGGTGATGCGGAGCTCACCGAGAGTGAGCACATTGCCCGCGTGCACCGCCTCCCACCGCCCGCCGCGCTGCTCGGCGGTTTGCGGGTCCGAGAGCAATCGCGCGCCGGGATTGGCCTCGACCAGCGCATCGATCCGGTTCGGGTCGATGTGGTCGGGATGCTGGTGGGTGACCGCGATCGCGTCCAGACCGGTGAGGCCCTCGAAACCGTGCGAGAACGTGCCCGGGTCGAACAGGATCTTCGTGCCGTGCAGCTCGACGAGGAGGCAGGAGTGACCGAAGTGGGCTATGCGCATGCCGCCATGCTAGCCACGGCCGATGTGTTCTCCGCGACATCGCCGCCGGCTCGGCCTACCCCGCGGATGACGCACCCGACCAGCACAACTACGCTGCTGAGGTAACCCCCCAACCACATGAGGAGCAACGCGTGGCACGAGTCGTGGTCGAGGTGATGCCGAAGGCCGAGATCCTGGATCCGCAGGGGCAGGCCATCGTCGGCGCACTCCCGCGCCTGGGATTCGAGGGCGTCTCGGACGTGCGGCAGGGCAAGCGATTCGAACTCGACGTCGACGACAGCGTCGACGACGCGGCGCTCGAGCAGATCGCCGAATCGCTGTTGTGCAACACGGTGATCGAGGAATGGAAGGTGGTTCGCCTCTCATGACCGCTCGCATCGGCGTCATCACGTTTCCCGGCACGCTCGACGACGTCGACGCGGCCAGGGCGGTGCGCCTGGCCGGTGCCGAGGCGGTCAGCCTGTGGCACGCCGACGCCGACCTGAAGAGCGTCGACGCGGTGATCGTGCCCGGCGGCTTCTCCTACGGCGACTACCTGCGGGCAGGCGCCATCGCCCGGTTCGCCCCCGTCATGGGCGAGGTGGTGCGCGCGGCGGGCGCCGGGCTGCCGGTGCTCGGCATCTGCAACGGCTTCCAGGTGCTGTGCGAGGCCGGGTTGCTGCCCGGCGCGCTGACCCGCAACGAGGGCCTGCACTTCATCTGCCGCGACGAATGGCTCACCGTGGAATCGGTGTCGACGGCGTGGACCTCCCGCTTCGAGCAGGGTGCGCAGATCCTGGTCCCGCTGAAGTCCGGCGAGGGGCGCTATCAGGCGTCGGAGGCCGTGCTGGATCAGTTGGAAGGCGAGGGCCGGGTGGTCTTCCGCTACGCGAGCGACAACCCGAACGGCTCGCAGCGCGGCATCGCGGGCATCGCCTCGGCCAACGGTCGTGTCGTCGGCTTGATGCCGCACCCCGAACACGCCACCGAGCCGCTCACCGGCCCCAGCGACGACGGGCTCGGCCTGTTCCTCTCGGTTCTGGACACGCTGGTCGCCGTGTAGTCTGGCCGCGACTTCGTCGCGGCGTGTTCGCGGCCCCTTTGTGGCTCGCGTTTGCGCGACCACCGCTTGCTCCTTCGTCGCCTACGCGGCGGCCGCGCAAATGCGAGCCGGGCCGCGAACGGGCAATGCTCGGTCTCGCTTCGCTCGAAATCAGGGTTGAGGTGCGCGGGGCGCGTGTTATGGCCGAGGCAGAAACACCTGTGGGCCGCAGTTGTCGGCGCTCTCTTCTTCGGTGCGAACGGGCGGTCGGTTGAAGAAGCTGCGCTACAAGACTTCCGGACCGATTGTCGGACAGGATGTCCGCGTCTGTCCGTCAGCTGATGCGGTCGATGATCTCGAAGTCGACTCCCTGTACGCGGGCGATGTACCCACGCTGGATTGCCTGGTTGCCCCGGAAAGCTTTTACGCCGGAGGAAGTTTCGAGGAACAGGCCGTGGTCGAGCGCTTCCAGGATCTCGGGCACTGCGATTGATCCGACCGTCCGCGCGAGCGCGGCGAAGGTATGGATGGCTTCGTACGTGGCGTTGCTGAAGCTGGTCAGCGCGGGGGCGAACGCGCCGTGGCGCCGGTGGTAGCGAGTGATCCGGTCGCGCCCGTCGGATGTGCGGTCGTCCAGGAAGAAGCTGGACGCCACGAAGAAGCCGTGGTTGGCCTCCGGGCCCGCGGCCAGCAGGACGTTCTCGTCGGCCGCCGGGCTGACCCGCGGCTGGGTCGCGGCGCGGCCGGTGGCCGCGTACTGCCGGTTGAAGCGGGCGACGTCGGCGCCGACCATCAGGATGACCACCCCGTGGGCCAGGTCGAGTGCCGGATGTGTGAGGAAGCCGGAGAAATCCGGGCACCCCAGCGGGACGTACTGTTCCAGCACGATCGCGGCCGGATCGGACAGACTCGCGCGAATCGCGGCGGCGGACCGGCGTGGCCAGATGTAGTCGTTGCCGATGATGGCCCAGCGCCGCACGCCGTACTCGCGTTCGAGCCAGTGCGCGGCGGGCACGGTCTGCCCGGCCGGGTGCTCGCCGAGCATCAGCACGCCGGGTAGCTCGTCGGTCAGGCCCTCGTGGCTGGTGGCGTACAGGTACGGCACCCGGCCCGCACCCGCCCGTGCCACGGCCCGCCGGACCGCGGAGGTGTGCCATCCGGTGATCGCGTGCACCATGCCGGTGGACAGCAGTGCGGAGACCTCGGCGGCGACCTCCGACGGCGCCCGCCCGCCGTCGATATTCGTGGTACGAATTTCCCGCCCCAGAATTCCCGCTCCCCGGTTGATTTCGTCGACCGCGAGCGATATCGCCGCATCGCAGGACGGTGCGACGATACCGCCCGGTCCCTGCCGCGGAACTATGTTGAGAACCTCGATTGTGCCGTCGGGGCTCTCGCTCAACGCGGACATTGGGTACTCTTCTTCTCGTTCGAGCGAAATTGACGGCAGGCGGGGAATAATGACGTCCATTGTAAGCGGAAATTCGACGCTGCATGGCGCGCTGCGTGCCGCGGAGCGCGGTTGGGTGCGCCACTTGGACGCGGCGCTGTGCGCCAGGCAGCTCTCGCCGGATCAGTGGTCGATGCTGTCGAATCTGTGCGGTGACACGGGGATCACGATGACCGAGCTGGCGGCCAGATCGCAGCTGGCGCCCTCCTCGGCCACCAGGCACGCCGACTATCTCGCCGAGCGCGGCCTGATCTTCCGGCTCGCCGCGCAGGACGATCGCCGCCGCATCCTGATCGGCCTCAGCAGGCTCGGCGCCGACTTGGTCGCCGAGGTGCGCGCGGAGGAGGCGCGCGCCGAACAGGAGTTGCGCGGGCGAATCGGTGCGCGTCGATATACCGAACTCATGCGATTGCTCGATCTGGTTTCCATCGCCTCCGAGTAATACGCCGAAGTACCGGACATTCATCCGATGAATGCCGCGAACGTCCGATTCGTGATCTGCCGCCGGACCATTCCGACCCTTATGCTTCCGGGCGAAACACGCGGTGCCGAGGGTGATCGGGTCGGCCGTGATTTCGGCATCGGCCATATCGTTTCCACCGGTATTCGCCACGCCTGGTGATCGACCGGGGCGCGCCGGTCACGGATGCCCTGCCTAGGATCGCAGGCATGCCCGTCTCCACCACCGCCGCCACGGCCGCCGGGTTGTGCGCGTTCATCGATGCGTCTCCGTCGCCGTTCCACGTCTGTCGCACGGTCGCCGCGGAATTGGCGGAGCGGGGGTTCACCCGGCTCGCCGAGTCGCAGCCCTGGCCCACGGACGGCTCGGGCAGGCATTACGTGGTTCGCGGTGGGTCGCTGGTCGCCTGGGCGGCCGGGGACGGCGCGGGCGCGACCCCGTTCCGCGTGGTCGGGGCGCACACCGACAGTCCGAATCTACGCGTCAAGCAGCATCCCGACCTGACCTCGGCGGGCTGGCAGCTGGTCGGGCTGGAGCCGTACGGCGGCGCGTGGCTGAACTCGTGGCTGGACCGCGAGCTCGGCGTCTCCGGGCGGCTCAGCGTGCGCGACGGGAACACGGTGCGGGAGCACCTGGTTCGCATCGATGAGCCGATCCTGCGGGTGCCGCAACTGGCCATCCACCTCTCCGAGGACCGTAAGGGCGTCACGCTGGACCCGCAGCGGCACGTGAACGCGGTGTGGGGCGCGGGATACGAGGCGGCCGCGTTCATCGATTTCGTGGCCGATCGGGCGGACGTCGATTCCGGCGACGTGCTCGGCTGGGAGCTGATGACCCACGACCTGACGCCGAGCAGGCTGATCGGCCGGGACCAGGATCTGGTCAGCGCGCCGCGCCTGGACAACCAGGGCACCTGCTTCGCGGGACTGCGCGCGTTCCTCGCCGCGATCGACGACCCCGGCGCGGCGATCCCGGTGCTGGCCATGTTCGACCACGAGGAGGTCGGCAGTCAGTCCGACCGCGGCGCACAGTCCGACCTGCTGCCCGCGGTGCTGGAACGCATCGTGCTCGCGCGCGGCGGCGGCCGCGCCGATTACCTTGCCGCGCTGGCCGGTTCGGTGTGCGCGTCGGGTGACATGGCGCACGCGACGCACCCGAACTATCCGGAGCGGCACGAGCCCGCGCACCGGATAGAGGTCAACGGCGGGCCGGTGCTGAAGGTCAACCAGAACCTGCGCTACGCCACCGACGCCACCGGTGCGGGCGCGTTCGCGCTGGCCTGTGCCCAGGCCGGGGTCCCGTTGCAGCGCTATGTGCATCGGGCCGACCTGCCGTGTGGCTCCACGATCGGGCCGATGACCGCGGCGCGCACCGGCATGCCGACCGTCGACGTGGGCGCGCCGCAGCTGGCGATGCATTCGGCGCGCGAGCTGATGGGCGCGTTCGACGTCCCGGCCTATGCCGCGGCGCTGGCCGCCTTCCTCACGCCCGAGACCACCGGGCGGTAGGTGAACACCGCGACGACGAACACGGCGAAAGTCGCCAGCACATACGAGCTTCCGATGATCTGCTGCCACCAGGCCCACTCCAGCTCGCGGTCGCGCGAGTGCGGCAGCAGCCAGTGCGGGCCGATGAGGAACACCACGGCGGCCGCCGTGACCAGGCCGATCGCTCGCGGACCGCGCCTGCCGCGCACCATGAGATCGGCGGTGAACACCAGTGCGGGCGCGATCCACACCCAGTGATGCGACCAGGAAACCGGCGATACCAGCAGCACCGCCGCGGCGTTCACCAGCAGCGCCGCCACGGTCGCGCCGGTCTCGATCAATCTGCGCATCCACACCGCGGCGAGCGCGACAGCCAGTACCGACAGCGTGATCCACACCAGCGTGGCCGCCGTGTCGTCGATGCCGAGACGGAACGCCATGCCTTTGATGGACTGATTGCCCGCGAAGTACGGCGGCCCGATGCGGCCGGTGTCGGCGAGGGTGTGGAACCAGTAGTCCACGGAATCGCCGGGGAACAAGAGGAATCCGAGACCGACCGCCGCGATCGCCGATATCACCAGCGTGC
The DNA here is from genome assembly GCF_053602135.1 of Nocardia sp. NPDC004573. Lineage (NCBI taxonomy): Bacteria > Bacillati > Actinomycetota > Actinomycetes > Mycobacteriales > Nocardiaceae > Nocardia > Nocardia sp. NPDC004573. The sequence goes on along the minus strand of NZ_JBSGDA010000023.1, from coordinate 65,674 downwards.
CCGCGGCCTTCCAGTCCTTGCGCAGCACGAAGTACAGCAGGTAACCGGCCGGGATCAGCTTCACCGACACGGCGATGCCGATCAGCATGCCGCGCGGCCAGAACGGCTTGCGCACCAGGCAGTCCAGTGTGATCGCGGCCATCAGCACCAGGTTGATCTGACCGAAGCCGAAGGTCTGGCGGATCGGTTCGAAGAACTGCGCCACCGCTACCGCGCCGATGACCAGGGTGAGGACAGCCGGCCGGGACAACTCCGGACGCAGGCGCGTCAGCACCAGCCACAGCGAGATACTCAGGCTCACCACGGAGGTGACCACCACCAGCACCTCGGCCGCAACCAGCGGCATCAGGGCCAGCGGCGCGAAGAACAACGCGGCCAAGGGTGGATAGGTGAACGGCAGCCCGATCCCCTCCACCGGCGGCATCGGGCCGTACAGGTCGCCGCCGTCCAACCAGACCCGGGCTCCGTTGCGGTAGACCTGCAGGTCGATGTAGCCGTGCCACCAGTGCGCCAGCAGTGACACCAGCGCCGACACCGCGAACAACGCGACTGCGGCGATCAGCCAGCGCACTTGCGGTGACCGGAGGTTCGGCGCCGCGTCGCCGGGCGCGGTTCCCGGTCCCCCGCTCCGGGCAGGCGCGTCGTCCGGGGTGACCGATCTCTCAGCCGGATTCACAACCCCCGATCCATCGTTCACGGGCTCAGAGTAGCCGGTGCGGATGGCCTGTACCCACTGCCTCTAGACTTACACCCAGGCATCTCGCCGCCGCCCAGTGACAACGCTCGTCGCTTCAGCATGCCCGGCCGAAAGGACCCTGGTACTCCGTGACTCCGCAGGTCGACACCGTCAGCGCAGCCGCAGCAAACCCCGACGTGGCGCAACCCTACAAAGAACTCGGCCTCAAAGACGACGAGTACGCCCGCATCAAGGAGATCCTCGGTCGCAGGCCGACCGACGCCGAACTGGCGATGTACTCCGTGATGTGGAGCGAACACTGCTCCTACAAGTCCTCGAAGGTGCACCTGCGCTACTTCGGCCAGACCACCACCGACGAGATGCGCGCGTCCATGCTCGCGGGCATCGGTGAAAACGCGGGCGTCGTCGACGTGGGCGACGGCTGGGCGGTCACCTTCAAGGTGGAGAGCCACAACCATCCCTCCTATGTCGAGCCGTACCAGGGCGCGGCCACCGGCGTCGGCGGCATCGTGCGCGACATCATGGCGATGGGCGCGCGCCCGATCGCGGTGATGGACCAGCTGCGCTTCGGCGCGGCCGACGCGGCCGACACCCGCCGCGTGGTGGACGGCGTGGTGCGCGGCGTCGGCGGCTACGGCAACTCGCTCGGCCTGCCGAATGTCGGCGGCGAGACCGTGTTCGACGCCTCCTACCAGGGCAACCCGCTGGTGAACGCGCTGTGCGCGGGCGTGATGCGGGTCGAGGACCTGCATCTGGCCTTCGCTTCCGGCACCGGTAACAAGATCGTGTTGTTCGGCGCGCGCACCGGCCTGGACGGCATCGGCGGTGTTTCGGTGCTTGCCTCGGACACCTTCTCCGGTGACGAGTCCGGTTCCGGCCGCAAGAAGCTGCCCGCGGTGCAGGTCGGCGACCCGTTCACCGAGAAGGTGCTCATCGAGTGCTGTCTCGAGTTGTACGCGGCGAAACTGGTGGTGGGTATCCAGGACCTCGGCGGCGCCGGATTGTCCTGCGCCACTTCCGAGCTCGCGGCGGCCGGAGACGGCGGCATGCACATCGAGCTGGACAAGGTGCCGCTGCGCGCGACCGGCATGACGCCCGCCGAAGTGCTCTCCAGTGAATCGCAGGAGCGCATGTGCGCGGTCGTCACGCCCGAGAACGTGGACGCGTTCATGGCCGTGTGCCGCAAGTGGGACGTGCTGGCCACGGTGATCGGCGAGGTCACCGACGGTGACCGGCTGGTGGTGACCTGGCACGGCGAGACCGTGGTCGACGTGCCCCCGCGCACCGTCGCGCACGAGGGACCGGTCTACGAGCGTCCGGTCGCGCGCCCCGACGAGCAGGACGCGCTGATCGCCGACTCCCCGGACCGGCTGCCTCGGCCGCGGAACGCCGACGAACTGCGCGCCACGCTGCTGCAGATGATCTCCAGCCCGCAGCTGTGCAGCCGCAAGTGGATCACCGAGCAGTACGACCGCTACGTGCGCGGCAACACCGTGCTGGCCGACCAAGCCGACGCGGGCGTCATCCGGATCGACGAGCAGACCGGCCGCGGCATCGCGCTGGCCACCGACGCGTCCGGCCGTTACACCAAGCTGGACCCCTACGCCGGTGCGCAGCTGGCGCTGGCCGAGGCCTACCGCAACGTGGCCACCACCGGCGCGACGCCGAAGGCGGTCACCAACTGCCTGAACTTCGGTTCGCCGGAGGATCCCGGGGTGATGTGGCAGTTCCAGCAGGCGGTACGCGGACTGGCGGACGGCTGCGTGGCGCTGGGCATCCCGGTCACCGGCGGCAATGTCAGCTTCTACAACCAGACCGGTCAGACCGCGATCCTGCCGACCCCGGTGGTCGGCGTACTGGGCGTGATCGACGACGTGCACCGCCGCATTCCGACGGGGGTCGGCCTGGAACCGGGCGAGACGCTGATCCTGCTCGGCGAGACTCGCGACGAGTTCGGCGGGTCCATCTGGTCCCAGGTGGCGCACGACCATCTCGGCGGCGTCCCGCCGAAGGTCGACTTCGCCCGCGAGCAGTTGCTCGCCGAGGTGCTCACCGCCGGTTCGCGCGACGGCATGATCAGCGCCGCGCACGACCTCTCGGAGGGCGGTCTCGCCCAGGCCGTCGTGGAAGCCGCACTCGCCGGGGAGACCGGCTGCCGCATCCTGCTGCCCGAGGGCGCGGACCCGTTCGTCACCCTGTTCTCCGAGTCGGCGGGCCGCGTGCTGGTCGCCGTTCCTCGCTCGGAGGAGACCAGGTTCACCCGCATGTGCACCGCCCGCGAACTGCCGTGGGTGCGCATCGGCGTGGTCGACCAGGGTTCGGATTCGGTCGACGTGCAGGGCCAGTTCTCGATCACCATGGACGAATTGCGGGCCGCGCACGAAGGCACGCTGCCGAAACTGTTCGGCGCGGGCGCCGTCTGACGAAACCGCCCACCTGGGCGGGCCTGGACCCCTCGTTGCCGGGCCCGCCCAGGTGCGCGGGTTCAGGCGACGGAATGGAACGGATCGTGCTCGGAGAGCAGCTTCTCCATCCGCGCCTGATCGATGCGACCGTGGATGGTCGCCGCCTCGTGCTGGTCGCGGATCACCTTCGCGAGCGTGAAGGTGCTCGTGACCAGGAAGAGCATGGACATCGCGAGAAACCCGCGCTGCGGCGCTCGCCTTCTGCCGCGCGGTCGTTGTGCTCATGGACAGAAAGTTTGCGGACGGCGCGGCGTAGGCACCCGTGTACAACTACTCGAGCGGCATGGGTAGTTGCCTGGACCGCGGCCGGTGTGATCTGCGTCCGGTGCGACCGCGTCGCGGCGGGCGACGCGCCGGACGGTCGGTGGCGACCGCCATACTGATCGAATGCTGGAGACCGCCGGGACCATGCGGAAGCTGCGCACGCGCGCGGTCGCGATGACCCGGCGCGCCGAGGACGTCATCGATCTGAACTACGTCGGCTTGGTGGTGGCTACGGTGTTCTTCGCGTTGTCGGTGACACCGTCGCTGCTGCCGCGCGACTGGTTGTTCCAGGGATTGATCAGCGGGATCAACGCCGCTATCGGGTACGGCGCGGGGTGTTTGCTGGAATGGCTGTTCCGCCTCTGGGTGCGGCCGCGGTTGAAGATTTCGCCGCCGCCGACGTGGGCGCGTTACGCGGTCAAATCCGCGGTGCTGCTCACCGCCGCGCTGAGCGCCGCGCTGATGCTGGTGCAGTCGGCGCGGTGGCAGCGCGAGATCACGGCGTTGATGGGCATGGAAGGCACCACCACGCCCGCCTACCTGCGCACCGGTCTGCTCAGCCTGGCCGTCGGCGCCGCGGCGGTGGCGGTCTACCGCACACTGCGAGAGTTCATCCTGTTCCTGGCTCGCGTGCTCAACCGGTGGGTGCGAGTGCCGCGGGAACTCGCGCCGGCCGCCGGATTCCTGGTGCTGGTGGTGCTGGCGGTGACGATCTTCAACGGTGTCGCCACCCAGGCGTTCTTCGCGGTGGCCAACTCGGCCTTCAGCGTGCGCAACGACCACACCTCGGTGAACGCGGTGCAGCCGCAGCAACCGGAGCGCTCCGGCAGCCCGGCCTCGCTGGCGAAATGGGAGACCTTGGGATTCGAGGGGCGCTGGTTCGTCTCACACGGCCCCACGGCGAGCCGCATCACCTCGGTAACCGGTCGTCCGGCCAAGGAGCCCATTCGCGCCTACGTCGGTCTGGAATCGGTCGAAGGCGGTCAGCAACCGGCCGAGCTGGCGGTGGCGGAGCTGGAGCGGACCGGAGCGTTCGATCGGAAGGCGCTCGTGGTGGTCACCACCACCGGCACCGGATGGGTGAACTCGCTGGCGGCGGGGGCGATCGAGTACATGTACGACGGCGACACGGCGATCGTCGCCACGCAGTACTCCTACCTGCCGAGCGTGCTGTCGTTCCTGGCCGACCGCAACAAGGCCGCCGCGGCGGGCCGGGACGTGTTCGACGCGGTGTATCAGCACTGGACCGCGCGGCCGCCGGAGGTGCGGCCCAAACTGCTGGTGTACGGGGAGAGCTTGGGCTCGCAGGGATCCGAGGCCGCGTTCGACGGCCTCGCCGACCTGCGGGCCAAGGTCGACGGCGCGCTGTGGGTCGGCCCGCCGAACTCCAACCGGCTGTGGCAGCAGTTCGTCGCCCGCCGTGATCCGGGGTCCAGGGAAGTCGAGCCGCTGTACGCCGACGGGCTGGTGGTGCGGTTCGCCACCGACAGCGCCGACCTGGCGCGGCCTTCGTCGGAGTGGCGGGCTCCGCGCATCGCGTATCTGCAGCACGCGTCCGACCCGATCGTCTGGTGGTCGCCGGATCTGATCTTCTCACGACCGGATTGGCTGTCGGAGCCGCGCGGCTCGGACGTCTCCTCGCAGATGCGCTGGTGGCCGTTCGTCACGTTCTGGCAGGTGGCCGCGGATCTCACCAACGCGCAAGGCGTTACCGACGGGCACGGACACCGGTACGGCAGCCTGGTGCTGGACGGCTGGGCGGCCATCGCCGCGCCGCCGGATTGGACCGCCGAGCGCGCCGAACGGATCCGGGCCGTGGTCGAGGCCGCGGAGGACTACGAGCGAGAGACCAAGTGAGATCTGGCACGGCCGCGAGATCGATTGTGGCGGTGGCTGCTCCGCTCGCCTGGAGCAATGCGGTCCTGCCTCGCCTCGGTCTCGGCATCCGTGGGCGCACGGCTGCCAATGCCGGTTTCGCCACCATCTACGCGATCGCAGTGCGTGCCGACCCGGGCCGGTGGTCGGTGCGCGGCGTTCGCTCCGGGCTGCTCGCCGCCTCGGCGGTGACAGCCGGTTACGCATCGGCCCTCGCCGTCCCGTCGCTGCGATGGCAATCGGCCGAACTCGCCGACCGCGGACCCGACGTGGCGACCGCGGAATGGGTGGCGGTGCACATTCCCCTCGGGACCGTCTACAGCGAGGAACTCGTATTCCGCGGCACGCTGGATCCCCTGCTCGACAACGTCTTCGGTCCGCGAGCAGGCGCGTTGCTCGGCGCGGCGGTCTTCGGGCTGTGGCACATCGCACCCGCGCGGGCCGTAGGTGACAGCGTGCCCGCTACCGTGGCCGTGACGGCGGCGGGCGGTCTCGTGTTCGGTTGGCTGCGCCGCCGCACGGCGGGCGTCGTCGCTCCGGCGCTGCTGCACCTGGCCATGAACGCGGGTGGCGCGATCGCTCCGCGCCTGGCCCGCCGCCTCGAGATCCAGGATCACCGATCCCGGCCGGCGCCTGCGAGCTTGTGAACAGCCACGGAGCTCCATTGTTCGGCGTTCCTTGCGAGCGGTGCGCGGTTTCCGACCCGCCGGACTGAGATTCGCGCCCGTCGATCGTCACGTCGCCGACCGAGATGCCGGTGAGCGGGCCTTCTCCTCGGCGAAACCGACTCGTACGGCTCCGAAGCGCCGTCGCCTTCCTCAGTTCGCCGCAGCCCCCTCTCGGCTGCGGAGCCGCCGTCGTCGAACGAGTGCGGTGATTCGGCGGCCGTGACGATGGTCCGAGTCCGCCGCCGCCCCGGGGCCTGCGGATGCCACGGCGTACCGAACACCTCGCAGACATGGTTCGTAAGTGACTCGGCCCGTCCGCTGTCCGCCGCCGCACCCGAGGGTTGCGCACAGTGTTCCAGTATGGGTACGGTGTTCGCATAGCGCGAACGGTGTGCGCACGAATAAAGATCGGAGTGAAGCTATGGCGAACGCGATGGACTGGGACGAGACGGGCGCGTGGCAGGTGCGTGGAGACTGGGGCAGCGCGGATTCGTCCGGACGCCGGTTCTCCGTCGCGCGCTGGCAGGCGCGGTTGGACCAATTGCGTGCCCAGTACAACGTTCCGGGGGCGGCGCTGGCCGTGCTGGTGGACGGACAGGTCTACGAGATCGCCAGCGGCGTCCTGCACCGGGGAACGGGCGTGCGGGTGACCACCGACTCGGTGTTCCTCTGCGGCTCGATCGCCAAGGTGTACACCGCGACGCTGATCATGCAGCTCGCCGACGCGGGCAAGCTCGATCTCGATGCTCCGGTGATCGACGTCCTGCCGGAGTTCGCCAGTCCCGATGAGCTGGCGACGACGACGATCACGATCAGGCAGCTGCTCAGCCACACCGGCGGTGTCACAAACGATTTCAACCACGACACCGGGCGGGGCGACGACTGTCTCGCCGCATATGTCGCGGCGGCACGCGCAGTGGCGTTGGACTGCGCGCCCGGCACAGCGATGTCCTATGGCAGCCTCGGCTATATCGTCCTCGGCCGTGTCGTCGAAGTACTCACCGGCAAGACGTGGGATCAGGCCGTGCAGGACATGCTCGCCGCCCCGCTGGGGCTCGGCCATCTGGTGACGCTGCCCGAGCAAGCGCTGCGGTTCCGCGTCGCGATGAGCCATCTGGGTACGGCGGGCGTCGATCCGGATCCCGCGCCGGAGTGGGATGCGATGCCGCGCAGCGCCGCGCCTGCGGCTCGGGTGATCACCTCCGCGGGCGACATGGTCCGCTTCGCTCGAATGCATCTCGAGGGCGGGCGCGCCGCCGACGGCGCGACGGTGTTGTCCCGTGCTTCGGTCGCCGCGATGCAGCGGCGCGAGGTCGACGTACCGGACAAGTGGACGGTCAGCGCCGACGGCTGGGGTCTCGGGTGGACGCTCTATGACTGGGACGGCGTCAAAGGATTCGGCCACGACGGCGCGGCCGTAGGTCAGTACGCGTACTTGCGGGCGGTGCCCGAAGCGGGGGTCGCGGTGGCGCTGCTCACCAATGGCGGCGGCGCCCGCCCGCTCTACGCGACCCTGTTCGGGGAACTGCTCGCCGAACTGGCGGACGTGCGGATGCCGGACCCGTTCGGCCCGGCCGACCCGCCGGTGGCAGTGGACATCGCCCCGTTCGTTGGCACCTACCGGCGCGCGGGCGTGGTGGTCACCGTCACGAAGCGGGACGACGGGGCCGGGCACATTCGCTATGAGTTCGTCGACGGCATGGCGGGCCTGTCACCGGCGCTGGACATGGAATTGACTCCCGTCGGGCCCACCGTGTTCGCCGCCTCCGGCGCGGGCCCGTCGTTCAGCGAGGCATACATGCCTGTCGTCTTCGCCACCCTCGCCGACGGCACCGAGTGCTGCTATGTGGGCATGCGCGCCACCCCGAAGGCGTGACACCACGCCATCTCGTCCAGTCGACCGGTCGTGCTCCCGCTTCGAGCGGGTGCCCAGCGCCGGGCGACTGCCAAGCGTGCGAAGTAGGGTCGGGAACGTGGCAGGACGAGGGACGGTCGATCCAGCGCGGATGCGGGCGGCGGTGGCGGTGGTGAGCGAGTGGTTGCGCGACGAGTCGGTCGGCGCCCCCACCCGTGCGGAACTGGCGACGGCGGTGCGGACGACCGCACGGATACTGGCGGCTTCCGCGCCAGGACACTCGGTGGAGGTGCGGGTGCCGCCATTCGTCGCGGTGCAGTGCCTCGAGGGCCCGCGCCACACCAGGGGGACCCCGCCGAACGTCGTCGAGACCGACCCGCGCACCTGGCTGCTGCTGGCCACCGGCCTCGTCACGTTCGACGAAGCCCGAACCGCCGGGGCGGTCAGCGCCTCGGGCGCGCGCGCACCCGAAATCGCCCATTGGCTGCCGATCGTCCGGGCGACGACCAGCTGAGGGCCGGCCGTACGAGTCCGTCATCGCGGCGCCTAATCGGCTCAGCCCTGGAGGATGTTGCGGCGCTCCAGCCCCTTGCGGTCGTAGAAGCGGGTGACCGCCGCGCCGAAGACCAGTCCGATCACCAGTCCGAGGACCGCCATCCACACGCCGCGGGTGAGTCCCGCCGCGAAATTCGCGTCGAAGTACAGAATCGAGCGCACCCCGAGGAACACCTGATGCATGGGCTCGAAGGACGCGAGCCAGCCGAAGTACCGCGGCGTGGCCTCGATCGGCACGGTGCCGCCGGAGGACGGCAAGCCGAGGATGACGAACAGGATCAGGTTCACCAGCAGTCCCGCCGAACCGATCGCCGCCAGCATGGACAGCCCGGTCACGCCGACGGCGGTCATGGCGAGCGCGCTGTAGAGGTACAGGGCGAGCGGATTGCCGATCGGCATGTCCAGCAACTTCCCGACGATCAGGAACACCGCCGCGACGATGTTCGCCGCCAGCGCGAACACGCCCCACTTGATCAGCAGCGTCTTGAACCGCGAGATCGGTGTCGGCGGGTAGTGCACGTACCACGGCCCGTATTCGGTGGGGACGAAGCCGAGCTGCGCGTCGATCATGGTGTGGATCACCATCGCGCCGACCACCCCGGCCAGCAGCAGCAACAAGGAGTAGAAGAACGCGGTCAGCCCTTGGCCGCTGCCGTGCGGCAGCGGGTGGTACTGCTGGGTGACCACTTCGATCGGCGACGCAAGCGCCACCTTGGCCGCGCCGGTCAGCTGCGGCGCGGGCGGACCGCCCGGCCGCGGGGCGAGCTGCGCGGTGACCTGGTCGAGCAGCTGCTTGCCGACCTGCTCGTTCACTTCGGTCAGCGCCTCGTTCCCGATCCGCAGCACGATCTGGGTACCGAACGCGCCGGTGCGCGGGTTCGTCTGCACGGTGATGATCGGTCGCGGGATGTCACCCGGTATGACACTGCCCACACCCAGATTGCCGAGCCGCTTGCTGAAATCGCTCGGGATGACGATCGCGCCGTAGACCTGCCCGGACTGCATCTGCCGCTCGGCCTCGTTGATGCTGATCACGCGCAGGTCGACCTTGTCCGAGGGCACCCCCTCGGCCAGCGCGCGGGTGATCTGGTCGCCGAAATTCACCTTCTGCGCGCTGTCTGCGCTGCCGATGGTGTCGCCCACGTCCTGATTGACGAGGGCGATCGGGAAGTCGTGCAGGTTCTTCTCCGGATCGACGACATAGTCGAGGTACATGATGCCCAGCAGTGCGGTGAGCAGGCTCAGCACGGCGAGGGGAAAGAGCACCATCCGAGGCCATGGCCTGCGCGCGGGAGTCGCACCCGACTCCGTCGTGCCCGCGTCGTCCGTAGTCGTCACGGTGCGCACCGTAACAGCTGTGCGGCCCGCGTCGACCCAGCTTCGGGCACGCCGGATTGCTGCTCGGATGCGGCGGCGGTGCGAGCGCACGGCTGTCCACCCGTAGAATGAAATCTGCCCCCAGCCCGCCCGAACAGGGAGCAAACGGTGACCAACGCCGAACTGCCGGTCCAGAGCATTTCCGCCACCTCATGTCCCACCCCGGACGTCGATGAGAACGAACCGCGCGAGGAGTGCGGAGTCTTCGGAGTCTGGGCGCCGAGTGAAGAAGTGGCGAAACTCACGTACTACGGGCTCTATGCTCTGCAACACCGTGGGCAGGAGGCGGCGGGCATCGCGGTGTCGGACGGCTCGCAGATCCTCGTCTTCAAAGATCTGGGCCTGGTCAGCCAGGTGTTCGACGAGCAGACCCTGGCGGCCATGCCGGGCCACATCGCCGTCGGGCACTGCCGTTACTCCACCACGGGTGGAGTGACCTGGGAGAACGCCCAGCCCATCTTCCGCACCACGGCGGTCGGCTCCGGGGTTGCCCTCGGCCACAACGGCAATCTGGTCAACACCGCCGAATTGGCCGGTCGCGCACGCGAACTCGGACTGCTCGGCGCCTCCGTCCGGGGCGGCCGCCCGCAGCCCGCCGCGGCGACCTCCGACTCCGACGTGGTCACCGCGCTGCTCGCGCATGCCTCCGCCGACTCCAGCATCGAGCAGGCCGCGATGGAACTGCTGCCCACCTTGAAGGGCGCGTTCTGCCTGACGTTCATGGACGAGCACACCCTCTACGCCGCGCGCGACCCGCACGGCGTGCGCCCGCTGTGCCTGGGCAGGCTCGAGCGTGGCTGGGTCGTTGCCAGTGAGACCGCCGCGCTGGACATCGTCGGCGCCGCATTCGTCCGCGAGATCGAACCCGGCGAATTGCTGGCGATCGACGCCGACGGCGTGCGCTCGATGCGCTTCGCCAACCCCGAGCCCAAGGGCTGCGTCTTCGAGTACGTCTACCTGGCCCGGCCGGACAGCACCATCGCGGGCCGGTCGGTGCACGCTACCCGCGTGGAGATCGGCCGGCGCCTGGCGAAGGAGCACCCGGTCGACGCCGACCTGGTGATCCCGGTCCCCGAATCAGGCACCCCGGCCGCCGTCGGATACGCCCAGGGGTCGGGCGTGCCCTACGGCCAGGGTCTGATGAAGAACGCCTACGTGGGTCGCACATTCATCCAGCCCAGCCAGACCATCCGGCAGTTGGGTATCCGACTCAAGCTCAATCCGCTGCGCGAGGTCATCCGGGGCAAGCGCCTGATCGTCGTGGACGACTCGATCGTGCGCGGCAACACCCAGCGCGCGCTGATCCGGATGCTGCGCGAGGCGGGCGCGGTCGAGATCCACGTGCGGATCGCCTCGCCGCCGGTGAAATGGCCGTGCTTCTACGGCATCGACTTCGCCTCCCGCGCGGAGTTGATCGCCAACGGCGCGGGAACCGAGGGCGACGTCGCGGACATGGTCGAAGGCGTGCGCCGCTCGATCGGCGCCGACACCCTCGGCTACATCTCGCTCGACGGCATGGTCGCCGCGACCGAACAGCCGCGCTCACGGCTGTGCGCAGCGTGCTTCGACGGCAACTACCCGATCCCGCTGCCCACCGAGGCCGCCATCGGCAAGAACGTGCTCGAGGGCATGCTCACCGGCCAGTCCGAGGCCGTGCTGCTGGGCGAGAACGCGAACGCGAGCGCGCTCAGCCGTCCATGAGCGGCCGCTGATCGCCTTCTGATCATCCGATCCGGTGGCCCGTCCGCTCCGGGCGAGCGCCGGATCACTCTGCACCGCGGCGCGGGAGGGTTTCGTCGCGGGCGTTCGTGGGTGCCGTGATGGACTGTCACGCAGCGTGGTCTGGCGTGCTCGAGACATGACGCCAGCGCTCCGCGGCAATTCTGGACGTACGACCGGTATTTCTCGGCGGTCGTAGGCGCTGCGCATAATGCCTGCTGACGGGCTCGCGAATTTTCTTCGAAAACGTAACGTGCCGAAAATGCTTCGTAGGTACGGTGCCGATCAGATCGGAAGTTCACCCGTGTCCGCACCGGGCCTGCGATCCCAGCGGAACGCGGTGCGGCGCTCGAGAAGTGGGGCCGTGATGAGGAATTCGAGGTTGGGGCGACGGAGCGGAACGCGAACCATCGCGGCCGTCGGGTTGCTGGCGTTGGCGGCGTCGGTGCTCGCGGGCTGCGGTTCCGGGCGAACCGGTGAGGACGACGGCGGCGGCGGCTTGGTGGCGGGCACCACCGACAAGATCTTCTCGCTCGATCCGGCGGCCGCCTACGACAACGGCTCGCTGGTCGCCGAGACGCAGATCTATCAGTACCTGCTCAACTTCGCGCCCGGCGACGCGACGCCGCAGCCGGATGCCGCGCAGAAGTGCGAGTTCACCGCGCCGACGGTGTACACCTGCACGGTGAAGGACGGCCTGAAGTTCGCCAACGGCAACCCGCTGACCGCGACCAGCGTGAAGTTCTCCTTCGACCGGATGCTGCGGATCAACGACCCCAACGGCCCCGCATCGCTGCTGGGCAACCTGGAGAAGACCGACGTCGTAGACGCGCGCACCGTCGCGTTCACGTTGAAGGTGGCGAACGATCAGACCTTTCCCGCGATCCTGCCCACTCAGGCGGGGCCGATCGTCGACGAGAAGGTGTACGCGCCGGACCGGGTGCTGCCGGACGAGGACGTGGTGAAGGGCAAGGGCTACTCCGGCCCGTACACCATCGCCGGTTACGACAAGAACAAGCTCGTCGAGTATCGGGCGTTCGCCGACTACAACGGCATCCTCGGCAAACCGAAGACCGAGACGGTGTCCACGAAGTACTACGCGACCACCGACAACATGAAACTCGACCTGCAGAATGGTTCGCTCGACGTCGGATACCGGTCGTTCACGCCTACCGACATCGAGTCGCTGCGCGGCGACGGCAAGGTCACCGTGCACGAGGGCCCCGGCGGAGAACTGCGCTACATCGTGTTCAACCTGAACACCATGCCGGGCGGCACGCCCGCGCAGAAACTGGCCGTGCGCAAGGCCGTCGCGTCCACCGTCGACCGGGCCGCGCTGGCCGACGGCGTCTACAAGAAGACGTATCTGCCCGCGTATTCGTCCGTGCCGCAGGGCCTGCCGGGCGCGGCGGAGCCGTTCAAGGACATCTACGGCGCCCAGCCGAACAAGGACCAGGCGGCGAAGATCCTGGCCGACGCCGGGGTGCCGACGCCGGTCGCGCTGAATCTCCAGTACAACCCGGATCACTACGGTTCCAGCAGCTCCGAGGAGTACGCCGCGATCAAGGCGCAGCTGGAGGCCACCGGCTTGTTCCGGGTCGATCTGCAATCCACCGAGTGGGTGACCTACCAGCGCGAACGCGCCCGCGACGGGTATCCGCTCTACCAGTTCGGCTGGTTCCCGGACTTCCCGGACCCGGACAACTACCTGTCCCCGTTCTTCGGCCCGAACAACTTCCTGCAGTCGCATTTCGAGGACCCGGGCATCTCCGCGCAGCTGATCGCCCAGGCGACCCAGCCCGACAAGGACAAGCGGCTCGCGCAGATCCAGCAGGTCCAGCGCGATCTCGCGCAGAACTTCCTGCCGATCGTTCCGTTGCTGTCCGGCAAGCAGATCGCGGTCTCGGTCGCCGGAGTGCACGGTGTGGAACAGACCCTCGACGCGTCGTTCAAATTCCGTTACACGGTGCTGAGCAAGTGAGTTCCGGCGACACAGCCGGGCCCGGGACGACGATATCGGCGAACAGCGCGCCGATGCCGGTCCGGGCCCGGCCCTCCGGCCTGCGGCGAAGCCGCGGCGACTCGCGCCATCGCGCGTTGCTGCGCTACCTGAGCGTCCGCCTACTGCTGATTCCGGTGACCGCGTGGATCCTGGTGACGGTCGTGTTCTTCTTGATGCGGGTGGTCGGCGACCCGATCAGCGCGGCCATGGGCGGGCGCATGACCCAGGAGCAGATCGAGGCACGCAAGGAGGCGGCCGGGCTGAACCGGCCGATCCTGACCCAGTACCGGGACTACCTGTCCGGGCTGCTGCACGGTGATCTCGGACGCTCCCAGGACAATCGGGAGATCAGCGAGGTGGTGATCACCTATGGCGCGGCCTCGCTGGAGCTGGTGTGCTGGGCGCTGATCGTCGCCTTCGCGATCGGCGTCCCGCTGGGCAGATACGCCGCGACCCGCCGGGATTCGGCCGCCGACACCACGCTGCGGTTGCTGGCCATCTTGTTCTACGCCGCGCCGGTGTTCTTCGTGGGCCTGCTGTTGAAGCTGGTGTTCGCGGTGCGCCTGGGCTGGTTGCCGGTGGCGGGCCGGGCGAGCACGAACGTGGAGCTCCGGCTGCAGCACGTCTCGCCGAAAACCAACATCATGGTGATCGACGCGATCCTCTACGGCGACACCGACTACCTGATCGACGTGCTGAAGCACGCGGTGCTGCCCGCCATAGCGCTGGGTCTGCTCACCGCGGGCATCTTCCTGCGCCTGGTCCGGATCAATCTGATCCAGACCCTTCGCGCCGACTACGTGGACGCGGCACGAGCGCGCGGCCTGTCCCGCCGGGTGGTGACCGGCCGGCACGCCTTCCGCAACGCGATGATCCCGATCGTCACGGTGATGGGCATGCAGATCGCCATGATGCTCGGCGCGTCGGTGCTCACCGAGACCACCTTCGAGTGGAAGGGCCTTGGCTACCAGTTCGCGCAGTACCTGTCGGCGCGCGACTTCATCGCCGTGCAGGGCATCGTCGCGTTCATCGCACTCATCGTGGCGGTGACGAGTTTCCTGGTGGATGTCGTGGTGGCGCTGATCGATCCGAGAGTGAGGTTCTGATGACCGCTCCGGAACTGCTGAACGAGCCTCCCGTCCTGCCGCCCGCGCGCCGGGGCATACCTGGCCTGCGGTTGTTCTCGATGACCGCGGGGTTGCAGCGCGCGACGCTGATCCTCGGACTCGTGTTGGTCGGTCTGTTCGTGGTCGCCGCTGTCTTCGCTCCGCTGATCGCGCCGTACGGATTCGCGCAGAGCGCCGCGGACGGCGTCGATTTCGCGCGTCAGCAGGCGCCATCGGCCGAGCACTGGTTCGGCACCTCGGTGCGCGGCGAAGACGTGTTCTCCCGGGTCGTCTACGGTGCGCGCACGGCATTGTGGGTGATCGCGATCTCGCTGGCGCTCTCGTTGTCGATCGGGGTGCCGCTCGGGCTGCTGTCCGGTTATGTCGGCCGGTGGCCGGACCGCTTGCTGGTGCTGTTCATGGACGCGATGTACGCCTTCCCCACGCTGTTGCTGGCGATCGTGGTGTCCATCGTCGTCGCGGGCGGCCGCTCGACCAGCCTGGGCGGCGTGCTCTCCGCGGCAGTGGCCATCACGGCGGTCTTCGTGCCGCAGTACTTCCGGGTGGTGCGCAACGCCACCGTGGCCGTGAAACAGGAGCCGTACGTCGACGCGGCCCGGGTGACCGGTGCGTCGACCGCGCGAATCCTGTTCCGGCACATCCTCGCCAACGTCACCCAGTCGCTGCCGGTGATCGTCACGCTCAACGGGTCGGAGGCCATTCTCACCCTGGCCGGGCTCGGGTTCCTCGGTTTCGGCATCGAGCCGACACAGGCGGCGGAGTGGGGCTTCGATCTGAACAAAGCGCTGTCGGACGTGTCCAACGGCATCTGGTGGACCGGCGTCTTCCCCGGTGTCGCCATCGTGCTCGTCGTGCTCGGCATGACCTTGGTCGGCGAGAGCCTGAACGAGGTGCTCAACCCGATCCTGCGCACTCGTCGCGCCGCGGCGGTGGCGAGCGCGCCCGTTCCCGCGCCGGACGGCGGAAAGGAAGCGGCCGATGCCTGAGCCGGTCACGACGGACCGGGGCCGTCCCGCTCTGTCCATCGAATCGCTGTCGGTCACCTTCGCCACCGACACGGGGCCGTCCACGCGGTCACCGGCGTCTCCTACGAGGTCTATCCGGGCGAAGTGCTGGCCATCGTCGGGGAATCCGGTTCGGGCAAGTCGGTGAGCTCGCGTACGGCGATGGGGTTGCTGCCCGAGACGGCGACCGTGCGAGGCTTGGTCACCCTGGGCGCCGAGCAGGTCACGGCGATGAGCGAGAAGCAGCTCACCGCGCTGCGCGGCGGCGCGATCTCGATGGTGTTCCAGGAACCCGGTCTGGCGCTGGATCCACTGTTCACCGTCGGCTTCCAGATCGTCGAGGCGCTGCGCGCCCATGAGCGGCTGAGCAGAAAAGCGGCGAAGGCGCGCGCGGTGGAACTGCTGCGCCTGGTCGGGTTGCCCGACCCGGAGCAGCGGGTGGACTACTACCCGCACCAGCTCTCCGGCGGGCAGAAGCAACGCGTCGTGATCGCCATCGCGATCGCGTGCGAACCGAAGGTCATCATCGCCGACGAACCCACCACGGCGTTGGACGTCACGGTGCAGGCCGAGATCCTCGCCCTGCTGCGGGACCTGCGCGACCGGATCGGCAGTGCGATCGTGCTGATCACCCACAACATGGGCGTCGTCGCCGACATCGCCGACCGCGTGGTGGTGATGCGCGACGGCGCGGTGGTCGAGCAGGCGCCGGTGGACGAGTTGTTCGCCCGTCCCACCGCGGCGTACACCCGCGCCCTGCTGGCCGCGGTGCCGCACCTGGGCACCGAGCAGATCGAGCACGGCTCGCCGCACAGCACGGCCGGCCTCGGCGATCCGGTGCTCGAAGTCAGCGATCTGGTGGTCGAGTTCCCCGGCCCGTTCGGCCGGCCGCGTTTCCGCGCCGTGGACGGGGTGAGCCTGCGCATCGGCCCCGGCGAGACGCTCGGCCTGGTCGGTGAATCCGGGTCGGGAAAGTCGACCATCGGCCGCTGTGTCGCGGCCCTGCAACGGCCGACATCCGGGACAGTGCGGGTGCGCGGGCAGGACATCACGCGGCTGTCGCAGCGCAAGCTGCGGCCGATCCGGCGGCGCTTCGGATTCGTCTTCCAGGACCCGGCCAGTTCACTGAACCCCCGGCTCACCGTGGGGGAGTGCGTGGCCGAGCCGCTGATCGTGCACAAGGCCGGAAGTTCCGCGCAGATCCGCGCCAGAGTGCGCGGACTGCTCGACGACGTGCGGTTGCCCGCGGGCGCCGAACACCGCTACCCGCACGAATTGTCCGGCGGGCAGCGGCAGCGCGCCAGCCTGGCCCGCGCCCTGGTGCTCGACCCGGACCTGCTGGTCGCCGACGAGCCGACCAGCGCGCTGGACGTCTCGGTGCAGGCGGCGGTGCTGGAGCTGTTCGGTCAGCTGCAGCGCGAATGCGGCTGGGCGTGTCTGTTCATCAGCCACGACCTGGCCGTGGTCGACCAGCTCGCCGACCGGATCCTGGTGCTGCGCGACGGAGCGGTGGTCGAGCAGGGTGATCGCGATCGGATCCTGCGAGCCCCGCAGCAGGAGTACACCCGGCGTCTGGTCGCCGCGGTGCCGGTGCCCGACCCGGTGCGGCAACGCCGACGGCGGGAGCAGGCCGGGCGGTTGGACGGGACGGAGACCGACTGATCGCCCGCTCTACGGTTCGCCGTGCCCTATTGTCAAGAGGGCGAGCCAACACCGGTGCGGGGTCGTTATCCGCCTCCGGTAGCGTGAGCAGGCATCTATCCGCCGATTCGGTTTGGAGCTCTCCCCGAAAATGACTGAACAGACCCCCAGTGGTGGTGCCTCGTACGCCGCGGCAGGCGTGGACATCGAGGCAGGTGATCGCGCAGTCGAGTTGTTCGGGCCATTGGCGAAGAAGGCGACCCGGCCCGAGGTCCAAGGCGGACTCGGTGGCTTCGCCGGGCTGTTCGCGCTGAAGGGCGGCTACCGGGAACCGCTGCTGGCGGCGTCCACCGACGGCGTCGGCACCAAGATCGCGGTGGCGCAGGCG
This sequence comes from Nocardia sp. NPDC004573, assembly GCF_053602135.1. Taxonomy (NCBI): domain Bacteria; kingdom Bacillati; phylum Actinomycetota; class Actinomycetes; order Mycobacteriales; family Nocardiaceae; genus Nocardia; species Nocardia sp. NPDC004573. The sequence continues at coordinate 48,037 of NZ_JBSGDA010000023.1, read as the reverse complement.
ATGGACAAGCACGACACCGTCGGTCTCGATCTCGTCGCCATGGTGGTGGACGACCTCGTGGTCTGCGGGGCGGAGCCGTTGTTCCTGCAGGACTACATCGCGATCGGCAAGGTCGTCCCGGAGAAGGTCGCCGAACTCGTCTCCGGTATCGCGGAGGGTTGTGTGCGCGCCGGTTGCGCGCTGCTCGGCGGCGAGACCGCCGAGCACCCCGGGTTGATGGACCCGGACGACTACGACCTGTCCGCCACCGGCATCGGCGTGGTCGAGGCCGACGCGGTGCTCGGCCCGGACCGGGTTCGACCCGGTGACGTGGTGATCGCCATGGGGTCCTCGGGCCTGCACTCCAACGGCTACAGCCTGGCCCGCAAGGTGCTGCTCGACATCGACCGCATGTCGCTGACCGGCCATGTCGAGGAATTCGGCCGCACCTTGGGTGAGGAACTGCTCGAGCCGACCCGGATCTACGCCAAGGACTGCCTCGCGCTGATCGCGGAGACCGACGTGCGCACCTTCGCCCATGTCACCGGCGGCGGCCTGGCCGCGAACCTGGCCCGGGTGCTGCCCGCGGGCCTGGTGGCCGAACTGGATCGCGGCACCTGGAATCCGGCGCCGGTGTTCAAGATGATCGCCCAGCGCGGCCGGGTGGAGCGGGCCGAGATGGAGAAGACGTTCAACATGGGCGTCGGCATGGTCGCCGTGGTCGCTCCGGAGGACGTGGATCGGGCGCTGGCGGTGCTGACCGCGCGGCACATCGAGTGCTGGACGCTGGGCACGGTCAAGAAGGCCAAGGACGCCGACGCCCTGCGCGCCGTCCTGGTCGGGGAGCATCCGCGGTTCTGACCGCGAAGACACGTCAGAGTCCCGCATCCTCGTTCGATGCGGGACTCTGTTGTGTTGCAAGCCTTTTCGGCGTCTGTGACGTCAACCCGCGACAACGCTCGAAGGGGGAGGCCCGTCGGCCTCCCCCTTCAGACGTAGATCGGAGTCAGCGGCGCCAGTCGTCGTAGTCGTCGTCCTCGTCCCAGCGGGACAAAGAGTCGTCCGCGTCGTGCTCATCGGACAGCACACCACCACTCCGCTGGGAGTTGGGGCTTCCCGAAAGCTCGCGCTGAAGGCTCGCGAAGTCGGTCGGCGTCGAGCTGTACTTCAGCTCGCGTGCGACCTTGGTCTGCTTTGCCTTAGCCCGGCCACGGCCCATGGCTGACCCCCTCGCGTCACAGCGGGGCGGCCTGGGGTTTGGTGGCGGCCCCGTTCGAATTAATACTCTTCCTGACAGACACTTTAGCGTGTGTCCGGCGGTCTCGCTTCCAGGAGTGGGTGAAGAACTCGCGAACCGGTGCCGTTTGCCCGCTTGTCGCCCAGGCGTGTGATAGCTAGACGACTCCGGGTATGGCGCGAATCACACCAACGCGAGCGCCTCCGCCGAGTACCGCTGGGGCCGCCAGTTCCGCGTGCGCAGCGGTCCACTCGATCCCCATCCGATGCAGAATCGCCAGCGTCAGCGGCATTCGAGCGCGATCGTGGCCGTCTTCGATCTTGTACGCGAACGCCGATCCGTCCGGCAACGCGCCGGCGTGCACACCGTCCGCGCCGATCTTGCAGACCAGTCCGGGAGTGGCCTGCATGGCCAGCAGGTCGGGTGCGTTCGTGCCGGAAATCACTCGCGGATGTGCGCGCACCGCGTCGGCGACCCGGCGTTGCGGGGTGCCGGGTTCGGCCGTCGCCATGGCCGCGAACACCCGGGCGAGATTGACCAGCGAGACCGGGATGATCGGCAGCCCGCAGCCGTCGATGCCCAGATCGGTTTCCGGCTCGCCGGTCAGCTCGGCGACCGTCGCGATCACCGCGCGCTGCAGCGGATGCGCCCGATCCTGATAGCCCGCGGTGGGCCAGCCGTTGACCGCGCAGGTCGCGAGCATTGCCGCGTGCTTGCCCGAGCAGTTCATGTAGATCGGGTGGGGACCGCCCGACAGCGCTGCGACGCGGGCGCGCTCGTCGTACGGCAGATCGGCCGGGCACGCCAGCGCGGTATCGGGCAGACCGAAGCGGTCCAGCAACCTGCGCACCAGCGCGATGTGGTCCGGCTCGCCGTAATGCGAGGCGGTCGCGATGGCCAGTTCGGCGTCATCGAGCGGTTCGAAGCCGTTGCGCAACAAGGTGATCGCCTGCATCGGCTTGTTCGTCGAGCGCGGGAAGATCGGCAGGTGCACTTCACCGAGTTCGAGAGTGGGCTCACCCGCGGCGTCGAGCACCACCACCGAGCCGCGGTGCACGCATTCGCGGAAGCCGGAGCGTACGACTTCGACCAGTTCGACACTCATGGCTACACCCCCGTGGCGATGTCATCGGTGCTCGCGGTCGCGTGCCGGTGCGTGGCGGCGCGGCTATGCCTGTGCGCGTGCCGTTCCACCTGCATGCGCACGTCGTCGGAGATGGTCGGCTCGTCGGCGAGCAGGATCGCCAGCAGGTCCGGATCGGCGCCGGTGAACAGATCGCGGACGGTGACGCCGTGTTCGGGGACGTGCACCACCGAGATCCGGTCGCCCGCCGCGATCGTGCCCTCCGTGAGTACCCGCAGGTAGGCGCCGGTGTCGCTGCGCAGGGTGAACCGCTTGACCCACTGTTGCTCGCCGCTCCAGTGCTGGAACGAGGCACACGGCACGCGCGGCGCGCTGACCTCGAGCAAGGTGTCGCCGACCGACCAGCGTGCGCCGATCACCGCATCGCTGACCGGAAGGCCACGGACACGCAGGTTTTCGCCGAACCACCCCGCGGGCAGGTCCCGGCCCAGTTCTGTGCCCCAGCGGCGGGCGTCCTCGTCGGCGTAGGCGTAGACGGCCTGGTCCACACCACCGTGGTCCTTGGTGTTGCAGACGTGATCACCCGCCAAGCCGAGCGCGCGCACCGCGACGCGTCCCGCCACCGGTCGCTTATCGATCGCGCTGCGACCGACCCGTCCCGGCACCTCGATTTCGGCGTGCACGACGCACGCCGCGAGCACTTCTCCGGTATCACCGACGCGCATGGGCGGCGCTCCTCTCGTCACGGATGGGGAGCTCGGCGTTGAGCAGGGGTGGGCATGTCGGCTGGGGAAAGTCCCAGGCCGGTCGGTGTTTCGCCAACGGATCAGCGTCCGCGCAGCCGGTCGACCGCGAGACGGCCCGCCTGCGGCTCGTCGTCGGCGGGGACCGAATCGGGGTCGATGGACGCGGCAACCGGGCCCGCGGCCAGCGCGGTGTCCGCAGGGACCGTGCGCTTGACCAAGGCGAGGGCGATCGGGCCGAACTCGTAGTGATCGATGACCGTGCCGAGTCTGCCGACCGCGCGGCCGCCCGCGGTGACGTCGTCACCGGTGGCCGGGCGCTCGTCCGCCGAGCCGTCCAGATGCAGCAGCACCAGGTGCCGCGGCGGCTTACCCAGGTTGTGCACTCGGGCCACGGTCTCCTGGCCGCGGTAGCAGCCCTTGTCCAGGTGGACCGCTCCGTGTTCGGCGACGCCGCCGATCCAGCGGGCCTCGTGCGGGATGGTCCGCTCGTCGGTGTCCAGCCCGATCCGCGGGCGAACTGCCGCGACGCGCAGCGCCTCGAACGCCCACATCCCCGCCGGGGTGGCGCCGGCCGCGGCGAGTTCGGTCCACCGACCGGTCAGCTGGTCGCGCGGGATGACCAGGTCGAAGGCGTCGGCCGTCGGCCACGGCATTCGGCGCAGGAAACCGCCGCCGGGCAGCCGTGTCGCCTCGTAGGCACCGGGGAGGACGGCGATGCCGAGGGTCTCGGTCAGTCCGGCCACTTCGGGTCCGAGCAGGCTCAGCACCGCGTGATCGGCGGCTTCGACCGGCTTGGCGTCGGCCCAGAACACCATCTTCTGCAGGAAGGCGAGCAGGTCGGGTCCGCGCTCGGCCTCCGTATCGATCCAGACGGCGCCGTCCAGTTCGGTGAGTACGAAATGGTGCTGGACCCGGCCGTTCAGATCGAGATCGAGATTCTCGGCGGACTGCCCGTCGCCCAAGGCGGCGACATGCTGACTGGAGATCGTGTGCAACCAGGTCAGCCGCTCGGCGCCGGTGATGCGCAGGACGAATCGGTGTGAACGGTCGACGATCGCGGCGCGCTGCACCGCGGCGCGCTGTTCACCGAACGGATCGCCGTAGTGCCAGGCGACGGCGGCGTCGGGCGAACCCGCCGCTCCCGCGACGGCTCCCGACACACTGAGCAGGGGGCTGGGCGCAACGACCACGGACACCCCTCCCACTCTAGGCGGGGTCGTCGGGCGGTGCGCGAACCGGGCTGCGGCGCCGGAGTCCGGCATAGCCGATCGGCATTGTCCGAGCATTACGGCGGGCGCTGTGGCGCGGCTCCACAAAAGGTCTGGCAAAAGCGGCCGTGACATAGGCATTGTCCGCTCACACCGCCTACGCTCGTCGCATGGTGGATCGAGTTCTGGTAACTCTCGATGGCGCGGTCCGAGATGCGGACGCGCCGTTGTTGTTCGCGGACGATATCGGCGTATTGCGTGGCGATGGTGTTTTCGAAACGGTGCTCGTGCGCGCGGGAGTCGCGTGCGCGGTCGAATTTCATCTAGGCAGACTGCGCCGCTCCGCGCAGGCGCTCGATCTGCCCGAGCCGGAACTGGGCAAATGGCGTGAGGCGGTGGAGACCGCGGCCAAGGAGTGGGGCAGCGAACGCGAAGGCGTGATGCGGCTGGTGTTGACCCGCGGCCGCGACTCCGAGCTGGCAGGCACCCCCGACAAGGTCAAGACCGGCGACCTCGCCGCCGCCGTGCCGGTGCCGACCGCCTTCGTGCTCGTGGCGCCGGTGCCCGAGCGCGTGGAGAAGGCCCGTACCGAAGGCGTCGCCGTGGTGACCCTGTCGCGCGGCATCTCGATCGACCTCGCGCAGGCCGCGCCGTGGCAGTTGCTCGGAGCCAAGACGCTGTCCTACGCCACCAACATGGCCGCCCTGCGATTCGCCGCACGGATGGGCGCGGACGACGTGATCTTCACCAGCACCGAGAACCGGGTGCTGGAGGGGCCGCGCTCCTCCGTGGTGATCGCCCGCGACAAGCAGTTGATCACCCCGCCGGCCAAGAACGGTGTGCTGCCCGGCGTCACCCAGCGCGCGCTGTTCGCCGAAGCCGAGAAGGCGGGCTGGCAATGCCGCTACGACTCGCTGTTCACCGCCGACCTGCTCACCTGTGACAGCATCTGGATGCTCTCGAGCATTTCCCTTGCGGCGCGGGTCAATTCGCTCGACGGGCTGCGGATGTCCGCGCCGGACAACGCCGAAGAGATCATCGGACTGGTCGATCGCGGCATCGAGCGGGCGGGAGCCATCGGCGACTGGTGAGCTGCGCTGTGCCGCCGCTGCGGGTATTCGGGCCGCACGAGTCGGGTGGCCGAGTTCGCGTTCAGGTCCTGTGTCGAGTGCCGCGCGGGGTTGGGGCGTACCTCGTGAGTGACCCATGTGCTGACGAGACCAGTTGTCGCGTTGCTCGACGAGATCGGTCCTCGCGTCCGCTCGGGGGTCGCCTCGGCCGAGGGGACCAGTTGTCGCGCCGGATGACGAGATCGGTTCTGGCGTCCGCTGAGAGGGATCGGCTGTTGCCTCGACCGAGGGTCGATCGGTGCGTCGGACCGGGCGTGGACAGCCGGTGCCGTCGTGGTGATCAGCGTCGCTTCGTGATCTCCGTCCTACCCTGGCGGCCACGGGGCGGCGATGAGCACGGGAAACGGTCCGGAACGGGCGGAATCGGCCCTGGTGCGTGGTCTAGGACTCATTGTCCGTAACCGCCTCCGACGTAGGCTTACTACGACACGTCGTAGACACGCAGGAGGCCGGCTTGAACGCCTTGGACATCTCCCGATGGCAGTTCGGCATCACGACCGTTTATCACTTCCTCCTGGTGCCCCTGACCATCGGTCTCGCGCCGCTGGTGGCCGCCATGCAGACGGCCTGGGTCGTCACCGGCAAGCAGCACTGGCTGCGGCTGACCAAATTCTTCGGCAAGCTGTTCCTGATCAACTTCGCGCTCGGCGTCGCGACCGGCATCGTGCAGGAGTTCCAGTTCGGCATGAACTGGAGCGAGTACTCCCGGTTCGTCGGCGACGTCTTCGGCGCACCGCTGGCGCTGGAAGGCCTGATCGCCTTCTTCATGGAGTCGACCTTCCTCGGCCTGTGGATCTTCGGCTGGACCCGATTGCCGAAACTGCTGCATCTCGGCGCGATCTGGATGGTCGCGATCGGCGTGAACGCCTCGGCGTACTTCATCGTCGCGGCCAACTCGTTCATGCAGCACCCCGTCGGCGCCCGCTACAACCCGGAAACCGGTCGCGCGGAACTGGCGAGCATCGTGGAGGTGCTCACCAACAACACCTTGCTGGCGGCCTTCCCGCACGTCGTGGCCGGTTCCTTCCTCACAGCGGGCACGTTCGTCGCCGGCATCGCGGGCTGGTGGATGGTGCGTAACGCGCGCAGTGGCGACCCGGCGAAAATGGCCGATGCGCGGGAGATGTGGCGGCCCGCGGCACGGGCGGGCATCGCGGTGCTGATCGTTTCCATGGCCGCGCTGGTCTACACCGGTGACGTGCAGGGCAAGTTGATGTTCGAGCAGCAGCCGATGAAGATGGCCTCGGCGGAATCCTTGTGCCACACCGCACCCGACCCGGACTTCTCCGTGCTCACCGTCGGTACGCACAACAACTGCGACAGCGTGACGCACGTACTCGAGGTGCCGTACGTGCTGCCCTGGCTGGCGAAGGGCGAGTTCACCGGCGTGACGCTGGACGGCGTCGTCGACCTGCAGAAGGCCTACAACGAGAAGTTCGGCGTCGGCGACTACCGGCCCAACCTGTTCGTCACCTACTGGTCGTTCCGCGCCATGATCGGCTTGTCGGCGGGTTCGGCGCTGCTCGCGCTCGCCGGGCTGTGGCTCACCCGCCGCGGACGGGTAGCCGACCAGCGCTGGTTCTCCTGGCTGAGCCTGCTGGTCATCCCGACGCCCTTCCTGGCCAACAGCGCCGGGTGGGTGTTCACCGAGATGGGCCGCCAACCCTGGGTGGTCGCGCCCAATCCCACCGGCGATCCGAACCTGCGCCTCACCGTGCAGCAGGGCGTGTCGAACCACTCGCCCGGCGTCGTGCTCTTCTCGCTGATCACCTTCACGCTGCTGTACGGCGCGCTCGCGATCGTGTGGTTCTACCTGATGCGCCGATACGTGATCCATGGACCCGATCCGGCCGCGCCCGCCGCGACGGAGCCGAAGGACACGGACGCGTCTTCGGGCGGCTCCCGCGCCGAAGAACCTGCCGTCGAACAACTGTCGTTCGCCTACTAGGAGCCGGCGATGAATTTGCAAGAGTTCTGGTTCGTCTTGATCGGCGTGCTGTTCACCGGCTACTTCGTGCTGGAGGGCTTCGACTTCGGCGTCGGCATGCTCATGCCGATCCTCGGCAAGGGGTCCGACCGCCGCAGGCGTGCGGTGCTCAACACGATCGGGCCGGTGTGGGACGCCAACGAGGTGTGGCTGATCACCGCGGGCGCGGCGATGTTCGCCGCGTTCCCGGAGTGGTACGCCAGCCTGTTCTCCGGCTTCTACCTGGCGTTGCTGCTGGTGCTCGTCGCGCTGATCCTGCGGATCTGCGCCATCGAATATCGCGGCAAAATCGACGACCCGCGCTGGCGGGCCCGCTGCGACATCGGCATCGGCATCGGTTCCTGGGTTCCGGCGCTGGCCTGGGGCTGGGTGTTCGCCAATGTGGTGCACGGCGTCCCGCTGAACGAGAAGAAGCAGTTCGCGGGCTCGGTGGCGGATCTGTTCGGGCCCTACGCGCTGCTCGGCGCGCTGGCGACCGGCCTGCTGTTCGCGCTGCACGGAGCGATGTTCCTGGTGCTCAAGACCGCGGGCGAGGTCCGTGACGACGCGCGGCGCGCCGCCCGGCTGCTGTCGGCCCCGACGGTGGTCGTGGTCGGCGGATTCGGGTTGTGGACCCAGCTGTCCTACGGCGCGGGCTGGACGTGGATCCCGTTGGGACTGGCCGTACTCGGCCTGGGCCTCGCGGTGGCCGCCGATCTCGCGCAACGCGACGGGTGGGCGTTCACCGGCACCACGGTGACCGTCGCGGCGGCGACCGCGCTGCTGTTCGGGTCTTTGTTCCCGAATGTGCTTCCCTCGACGATCGACGCGGCATTCGACCTGACGATCCACAACGCGTCCTCGACGCCGTACACGCTGAGGGTGATGAGCTGGGCGGCGCTGCTCGCCACCCCGGTCGTGCTGGTGTACCAGGGCTGGACGTACTGGGTGTTCCGCAAGCGGATCACCGTCGAGCAGATCCCGCCCCCGGTCGGACTGCCCTTGCGGCCTGTGCAGGATTGACGCCATGGCCCGCCCGCCGATCGATCCGCGCCTGTGGCGGTACGCCCGCTCCGCGCGCACCTACCTCGCGCTGAGCGTGGCGCTGTCACTGGTCGTCACCGGAGCGATCGTGGCGGCCGCGGTGCTCATCGGACGGATGCTGGCCGGGGTCGTCACCGATCCGGACGCGCGCACGCTCGGTGCGTGGACGGCCGAACTGATCGTGCTCGCGCTCGTCGTCGCGGTGCGGGTGCTCGCCACCTGGTCGCAGTCCCGGCTGGCTCATCGGGCGGGCGCGAGCGTGGTGGCGGAGCTGGAGGGCGCGGTGCTCGCGGCGAGCGCACGGCTGTCGCCGCGCGAACTCGACACACGCCGGACGGAGCTGGCGGTGGTCGTCGGCTCGGGATTGTCCGGGCTGCGTGGCTATCTCGTCGGCTACCTGCCCGCTCTGCTGCTGGCGGTGCTGGTGCCGCCGGTCGTGCTCACGGTCATCGCGGCACACGATCCGACGTCCGGGGTGATCGCGCTGATCACCTTGCCGCTCATCCCGATCTTCATGATCCTCATCGGACTGCTGACCCAGGGGCGGGCCGAAGCCACGCTCGCCGCCACGACACGGTTGTCCGACCAGTTGCTCGACCTGTTCGCGGGTATGCCGACGTTGCGGGCGCTCGGCCGCGAGACCGGTGGCGTGGTGGAACCGGCTGCGGAGCAAGAACGGGGCGGGGCCGGACACCCGCGCACCATGCAGCACCGCGTTCGCGATCTCGGTGACGCCTTGCGGCAGCGCACCATGCGGGCGCTGCGCATGGCGTTCCTGTCCTCGATGGTGCTGGAGTTGCTCGCGACCCTGAGCGTGGCCCTGATCGCGGTCTCCATCGGCCTGCGGCTGGTGTTCGGTGAGATGAGTCTCTACGCGGGCTTGGTGGCGCTGATACTCGCCCCCGAGGTGTACCTGCCGCTGCGCATGGTGGGCGAACGATTCCACGCCGCCCAGGACGGCATGGCGGCGGCCGACAAGGCCTTCGCGATCCTCGAGTCCACGCCGGCCGAGCGCGTCGGCGGCGAGACCGGCACGGCGATGGACCCGTATGACGAGTCGTTCGAGCGGCGGTCCGGCGACCGCGTGGAGGGTGCGGCGACGGACTCGGACGTCGACGGGCGGCCAGGCGTCGGCGTCGAGGACGCGGTGACACCTGAGAAGCCGCGCATCGATCCGAGCGACCGTCGCGCCGCGCAGTGGGCAGCCAGGGCGACTGTTCGTCGCGGCAGCGCAGCGGGCCCCGGAGCGGTCGAACTCCGAGACCTCTCGATCCAGGCGCGGGACGGGTTCGCTCCCGCGGGTTTGTCGGCGAGCATGCGGCCCGGCTCGCTCACGGTGCTCGCCGGTCCCAACGGAAGCGGGAAATCGACCGTCATACAGGCGATCCTGGGCTTGCTCACGCCCGACCGGGGCGCCGTGACCGTCGACGGCGTGGACGTCCGTGACCTGGACCCGGACCGATGGTGGGCGCGGGTCGCCTGGCTGCCACAGCGGCCCGTGCTGGTGCCCGGCACGCTGCGGGACAACCTCGAACTGCTCGGCGCGCGAACGGTCGACCGCGCCGCCCGCGGCCCGGCGCGCGTGCTCGACGACCTCGAAGCCGCCTGTCTGGCCACCGGTTTCGATGCCGTGCTCGACGACCTCCCCGACCGCTGGGACACCGTGGTCGGGCCCGGCGGCATCGGCCTGTCCCTCGGCCAGCGCCAACGCCTCGCGCTGACCAGGGTGCTGGCCGCCGATCGTCCTGTCCTGCTGCTCGACGAGCCGACCGCACACCTGGACGCCGCTGCGGAAGCCACCGTGCTGGCCGCCCTCCGGGTGCGAGCTCGTGCGGGCGCGACGGTCGTCGTCATCGGGCACCGCCCGACCATCCTGGCCGCCGCGGACCAGGTCGTCCAGGTACGGGCCGAGACCGCGGAGGTTTTCCGATGAGCCTCGTGACGTTCCGGGCCGGCAGGGCGGCGCCGAATGCGGATACGCGAAGAACAACCCGCGCCACGGTGCTGGGGGATCTACGCCGGATCTGGGCGCTGCTCGAATTGTCCCGTGCGCGAGTCGCGGTGGCGATCGGGTGGGGCGTGCTGGCTTTGGGCAGCGGGCTCGGGCTCGCGGCGCTGGCGGCCTGGCTGATCGCACGAGCCTGGCAGATGCCGCCGGTGCTCGACCTGAGCATCGCCGTCGTCGCGGTGCGCGCGCTCGGCATCTCCCGTGGCCTGTGCCGATACCTGGAGCGTCTTGCCACGCACGACGTCGCGCTGCGCGCCATGACCACCGCGCGAACCACGGTCTACCGCACACTGGCGCGCTCGGATATCTGGCTGCGCCGCCCCGACGTCCCGCGGGGCGCGAACGATCAACCGGGCACGAAGCCGCCGCGCCGCGGTGATCTCCTGGTCCGCATCGGCAGCGACATCGATGATCTGGGCGCCGTGGTGGTCCGCGTGTCGGTGCCGATCGCGGTCGCGTTCGTCCTCTCGGTCGCGGCCGTCGCACTCCTGGCCACGATCTCGCTCGCGGCGGCCGCGATCCTGGCGGGGGCGCTCGCACTGTCGGGCGTCGTCGCGCCGTGGTTGTCGGCCAAGGCGGCGTCCGAGGCGGAACGCGCCGTCCGTGCCGACCGCGCGGAATTCACCGCGCAGGCCATGACCGTCCTCGACCACGCCGCCGAACTGCGCGTCGCCGGTCGTCTGGACGCCGCGCTGGCCGCCGCCGGAGCGGCGGCGCGCCGGGCGGTCGCCGCCGAGGACCACGCGGCCGCGCGCAGCGCCTGGTCGGCCGCCGCCACGCCGCTCTCGATCGGCGCCGCCGTGTTCGGCGCCCTCCTGATCGGCATCACCCTCTACGGCCCGGACGGTGGCACGGCCGGCGCGATGACACCCATGGCGCTCGTCGTGCTCGTCCTCTTGCCGCTCTCGGCTTTCGAAGCGGTCGGCCCGCTGCCCGCGGCGGCACAGGCATTGACGACCGCCCGTGCGGCTCTACATCGCCTGGACGACTGCGCATCCGGCAGCACGACGGAGAACTCCTGGGCACCGCGAAGAAGCGCCGCGGACTCGGCCCGACCGACCGACGCGGCGGTGCCGGAACTGCCCCGAGCACGACGGATCGCGGTGGTCGGCCCCAGCGGGGCGGGCAAGACGACCCTGCTGATGAAGTGGGCGGGGTTGTTCGGCACACCTCGCCCCGGCGTCACCTTCTTCGCCGAGGACGCGCACCTGTTCGGTACCTCCGTGCTGGAGAACCTGCGAGTCGCGCGTGGTGACCTGACCGCCGAAACAGCCGAGCAGGCGTTGCGCGCAGTCGGTCTCGGAGACTGGCTGGACGGACTTCCCGAGGGCGTGCGCACCGACCTGGTCGGGGGAGCGGCAGCCGTTTCAGGGGGCCAGCGCCGCCGGATCCTGCTGGCGCGGGCGCTGGTGTCCCCGGCGCGGGTGCTGCTGCTGGACGAACCGACAGAACACCTGGAAGCCGAGGCGGGGGCGAGGCTGCTGCGCGACTTGCTGGACATCGACAGCGGACTCGTCGAACCCGACCGCACCGTGGTCGTCGTCACCCATCAGCTCCCGGTCGACCACCGGGCGGGCGCGGTGCTCCGAATCACAGCATCAGGCCAGATCAGCACGGATTTCGCCGCGTCTGCGGCGCCTTGCCGCGCCGCGGATTCCGCCGACCGAGAAATTCCGTTGCCGAGCTGCTGACGCATCGCTAGATTCGTTCGTACACGAGGAAGGAGGTGGTTCGAAGAATGGATATTCATAGGACACGTGAGGTGGCTGTCCGCTAGCGCCACCGCTGCAGGTGGATTTCGCCCGCGCGAGCGCTGAGCGAATTCCAGGCAGTCACCCGGCCCCCGAGCCCCGGTCGGTCCGACCGGACCCGTGCGAGGAAACTCGCACCGGTATGGCTCGGGGGCTGTTCTGTGCTCGCCCGCCTCTCCGGGTATTCAGGCCGTACCAGTTGGGTTGGGGCGTAGGTTGGTCACAGGTCCTGCGTTAGGGCGTAGGTGCGTTTCGGGGTGGCCGGGGAGTTACCCATGTACTTGCGAGATCAGTTGTCGCTTTGGCTGTGGGGGCGAGGTCGGTTTGGCAGCCCGGAGTTGCGTTGGTCAGTGCAATCATCTGAGCTCGTTGGCACTTGGTGAAATCAGCGCGAACGTTCAGGGCTGAGCAGCACAGCACAGACGGCCTGGGCGCAGCTTCCGCGTCACCTTGACTTGTAGGGTCTTCGATACCCGGAGAGGCGAACTCAGCCGATGTAGCGCTGGAGGCGGGCCGAGAGGCGGGGTTCGAGGGGGCCGTCGGCTACCACGCGTTCCTCGACGTACGCCAAGTCGCCGCCCTCGACGATGCCGTAGAGGCGCTTGGCGCCGCCCACGACGATGCCCGACTGGCTGCGGATCACCACGTCGGTGGCCAGTTCCCAGGACGACTGGGTCAGCGCTTGCCCGTAGAACAGTTCGACGATGCCGCTGCTGTGCGCCAGCAGCAGTTCGATGACCTCGTCGTTGCCGTCGATGCCGACCCGCCAGAAGCCGCTTTCGCGCAGGTCGGGACCACCGTAGTTGCCGTCGGCCTCGATGACCCAGGACCGGGATTCCCAGGCGAGATAGTCACCGCCGTCGTGCGAGACGACGATCTGCTGGCCGAACCGGTAGTCCCCGCGCTCGGGATCATTGCCCTCGCCCTCGCCGCGCCACACGCCGACCAGCGGGAGCAGCGCGAGCATGGAGGCACTCAGATCGGGGCCGAGGCGCAGGTTGGCGGTGTCCTCGGGCAGCGGGAGATCGGGTAGGACCGGGATGTTCCTGGCGCCGGTCGATTTCGCCCGTTCGGCAGCGTCTGCCACGGCCTGGTCACCGCTGCGGCGACCGGCGGCATCGGCCGGAGCGTTGCCGTTCAGTTGTTCACTCGCTCGCTCGGCCGGGTTGGAACCTTCGCTCGCGAGTTCGCTCATGATTCGGTGAACAGCCGGTAGAAGACGTAGAGGCCGAACCAGCCGATCAAAACGGCCACGGCCACCAGCAGAATCTCGAAGAAGAGGACCACGTTCCGAGTCTAACGACCCCTCGGTGGCGGCACGCAAACGGCCCCGGTGCTTCCGCGAAGCGGAAAGCGACCGGGGCCGTTCGACGAGTGCGAGGTCTTACTTGGCAACCGCGACGTCGACCGCGTGGATGCCCGCGCCTTCGGGGCGGACCTCGGCGGAGCCGTTGCCCGCGGAGGACAGCGCGCGGACGGTCCACGAGCCGGGAGCCGCGAAGAACCGGAAGTCACCGGTGCCCGACGCGACGACCTCGGCGGTGAAATCACCGTTGCCGTCGAGCAGGCGCACGAACGCCCCGCCCACCGGCTGGCCGTCGGCGCTGAGGACGCGGCCGGTGATGACCGTCTCCTTCTCCACGTCGACGCCGGCCGGAATGGCCTGACCCTGGGTAGGTGCTGCACACATATGAATTACTCTCCCAACTCGATCGGAGCGCCGACGAGCGAGCCGTACTCGGTCCAGCTCCCGTCGTAGTTCTTGACGTTCTGGTGGCCCAGCAGTTCCTGCAGCACGAACCAGGTGTGCGAGGAACGCTCACCGATCCGGCAGTACGCGATGGTCTCCTTCTCGCCGTCCAGGCCGGCTTCCTTGTAGATCTCGGTCAGCTCGGCGTCGGACTTGAAGGTGCCGTCCTCGTTCGCGGCCTTGCTCCACGGCACGTTGATGGCGCCGGGGATGTGGCCCGGACGCTGGCTCTGCTCCTGCGGCAGGTGGGCGGGCGCCAGGATCTTGCCGGTGAACTCGTCGGGCGAACGCACATCTACCAGGTTCTTGGTGCCGATGGCCGCGATGACCTCGTCACGGAAGGCGCGGATGCCCAGGTCGGGGGCCGACGCCTTGTACTGTGTGGCGGGCCGGTTCACCGGCTCGGTGGACAGCGGGCGGCCGTCGAGCTCCCACTTCTTGCGGCCACCGTCGAGCAGCTTGACGTTGTTGTGGCCGTACAGCTTGAAGTACCAGTAGGCGTACGCGGCGAACCAGTTGTTGTTGCCGCCGTACAGGATGACTTCGTCGTCGTTCGAGATGCCGCGCGCCGAGAGCAGGTCGGAGAACTGCTCCTGATTCACGAAGTCACGACGAACCTGATCCTGCAGGTCCTTCTTCCAGTCGAGCCGGACGGCACCCTCGATGTGCCCACCGTCGTAGGCGGAGGTGTCCTCGTCGACCTCGACGAAGACCACGCCGGGGGCGTTGAGGTTCTCTTCGGCCCAGTCAACGGAGACCAGGACATCGGAGCGAGCCATTGTTTTCCTTTCAGAGATGACGTGCAGGGTCAGTTCGATGCCGGTGACGGGCTCCGGCGGAGGCGGGCTACCAGCGGATAGATCCGGCAACCCAAGCAGATCCCGAACGCCGCGTTCAGGAACGCCGCGAACAGGGCGAAGCCGGCGAACACCGCGCCGACGACTGTGGAGCCGAGCGCGAAGCCCAGCAGGCTGACGGCCGCGAAGACGAAACCGAGCAGCTGCGCGAACCGCAGCGGAGCCGTCGGCTCGGTCGCACTCGTCGGCGCGAGGCGCGGCGCGACGAAGGCGGCGTAGATCCGGCCGTACGGATGGCGGCGCGGACCGAGGGCGGCGCCGGCCGCGAAGACGATCGCCTGCAGGGCGATCAACACCGCCGCGGCCGCCGGTGAGACCGCGGCGGCGAGCACCACGACGACGAGGACGCCGGTGGTGACCCAAGCGGCGAACCGCGGTCCGCGCACATCGACCTGGTCGGCGGAAGCGGGGGTGGCTTCGGAAGTGTTACGGATCTGGGTGGACATTGTGCATACTCCTGCGCTGAATAAGTCCGATGACTGGAGATTTGCCAACTCGCCGGGGGATCGTGAGATCACTCGCGCGGCGGGCAGGGGTCGGCGTCAGGAAATCCGGAAGAGCCGACCGATCAGCGGCACAGGCAGCAACAACCACCGAGCCGACACAGATCCACTGTGCGGCGTCGGGTGAGCATCAGCTCGTGGTTGGAAAGCACGTGAGCAGTTTACCCAATTCGGCGGGGAAATTGGACCCGGGGTGGATCACACCCGTCCAGGGGAGTTGTCATCGCAGCTCACGCCGCTGCGGTCAGCGGCTCGAGCGCGGAGCGCAGATCGGTGGCCTTCGGCACGCCGGAGATGCGGAACCGCTCCTTGCCCTCGACGTCGAAGACGAACGTGGTGGGCAGCGAGAGGACGTTCAGTTCCCGCGCGAGCGCGGGCTCGGCGTCGATGTCCACCTCGATGTCCTGCGGCGGCTGCGGCGATTCCGCGAGCTGATCGGTGACGTTGGCGACCACCCGGCGAACGGCGTCGCACGGTCCGCACCAGTCGGCGGAGAAATGCAGGACCGCGGGCCCGGCGCCGGTCACGCCGACGGACGCCAGCAGTTGCGCGCGAGCGGAATCGGACAGGTCGATGCCGTCGGCCGCGCGAATCTTGCCGTCACGCCGACGCAGCAGGAGGCCCACCGCCAGCGCGGCGAGCAGGATTACTGCGAGGATGGTGAATTGGATCATGGTCGCTGCAATCGGTCTAGGTCGATCGTGACGTTCACGCCCTTGCCCTCCACGACGATCTGACCGCCCTGGGCGGAGACCTTGGTGGGCCGGACACCGAACGGCAACTCCTTGGTGTCGATGGTACGGGTGAATCGGGCGAGGACCGCGGGCCGATCGGCCTCGGAGATCACCGCCACAGGCATGGTCTCGGTGCCGGGCGGGCCGCGATAGAAACCGGTCGCGACAATTTTCACCTGGTCGCCGTCGAGCGACAGATCGGCCTGCACGCTGACCTTTTCGCCGCCGTACTGCGCGCCCGGCGTCTCCGGCAGGGTGCCGGTGAGCACCAGCGCGCCGGTCGTGGTCATGCCGGAACCGCCCGAGCCGCCGGTTCCGTCGGACTTGTCGGCAGGACGCGAATGCACCTGCAGGTCGGGGATGGCGAACAGCCTGCCGAGTTCGGTCGGCTCCACGCGCAACCGGCTGTCGACCCGCTCCACGGGGACCCCGCGCAGACTGCCGTCGACCAGTTCACCGACCGGCAGCCGCACCCCCGTCAGCGTCGCCTCCAGCGCGATCTCGCCGGGGATGTCCAGACGCTTCGCGCGCGCCCGGATCTCGACGTGGTCGTAGCGACCGTCCCAGGCCTGGCCGAGGAAGGGGAAACCGTTGATGGTGACCTCGGGATCCGCGGTGAGGTCGGCGCCGTCGCGCAGCGCCCTGGACACGCGGTACTCCGAATAGGCCGCGGTACTGAAGTCGATGACCACGGCGAACCCCGCCAGACACAGCAGGCCGATGATCAGCTTGCGCATGCTCCCCCGTCTCTCCGGGTCTCGGGCCGCGGCGGCCGGGAGCCGCGCGGCGCGCGTTCGGCTGCCGTGCCGGGCGCGCCGCCGATGGCGGGCATGCCCGATACGTAACCCATGTACGCACCATATCGGTTGGCCGGAGCTGGGCACCGGAGTGCCCACCGGTGCGGCGACGGACCCCGGAATGCGTGGTCATGCCTTGTTACGCGCTAATCTTGCATCCGATTACCTGTGATTAGCGACGCGGGCGTGGCGGTGCTGCCGCATCCGCGTGGCTACGAGATGGGAGGAGGGCCTGTGGAGCTGCTCCTGCTTACCTCCGACCCCAACCCCGAGTCGGTGTTGCCCTCGCTCGCCTTGCTCGCACACAACGTGCGCCCGGCGCCCACCGAAGTGGCTTCGTTGCTCGAGGCAGGCAGCGCGGACGTCGCCCTGGTGGACGCGAGGACCGACTTGGCCGCGGCCCGCGGCCTGTGCCGCCTGCTGGGCAGCACCGGATCCTCGGTGCCGGTAGTCGCGGTGCTCACCGAGGGCGGCCTGGTCGCGGTGAACGCGGACTGGGGACTCGACGACATCCTGCTGCCCGGCACCGGCCCCGCCGAGCTCGACGCCAGGCTGCGGCTGCTGGTCGGACGCAACGGCGGCGTGGCGAGCCCGGAGAACACCGGCAAGATCACGCTCGGCGAGCTGGTGATCGACGAGGGCACCTACACCGCACGCTTGCGCGGCCGCCCGCTCGATCTCACCTACAAAGAATTCGAGCTGCTGAAGTATCTCGCGCAGCACGCGGGCCGCGTGTTCACCCGCGCCCAACTGCTGCAGGAGGTGTGGGGCTACGACTTCTTCGGCGGGACCCGCACCGTGGACGTGCACGTGCGGCGGTTGCGCGCCAAGCTCGGTAGTGAATACGAGTCGCTGATCGGCACCGTGCGCAATGTCGGTTACAAAGCCGTGCGCCCGTCGCGGGCGTCGGCCAAGGGCGAGTCGGTGAGCTTCCCGGACGACGACAACGAGGGCACCGACGATTCGCCGCTCACGCCGGTCAACGGCTCCGCCCAGTAATCCCCGGCGGACGGTGGCCGGCTCAGGCGGTGCTCGCACCGTTCCCGGCGGAAATGCCCACCGTCTCCACGACGTTGCCGACAGTGGATCCCGCGCGGGGTCTACCGGCTCGAGGAACGGAGGCCGATGAGCGGCGCGACGACACAGTGGACCGACCGTCCCGACGCGGACACGGTGCAGGCGATCACCGATCTGCTCGCGCGCGCGACCGCGGCCGACGGCGTCGCCCCGGTCTCGGAACAAGCCGTGCTGTCGCTGACGTCGGGCGACCACACCGGAGCGCGCCACCTGCTCGCCTGGCGGGCCGGAGCGATCGCCGGTTACGCCAATCTAGTACCGGAGCACGGCGAACATCCGGCGATGGCCGAGGTCGCCGTCGATCCGGTCCAGCGCGGGCACGGCGTGGGTACCGATCTGGTCACGGCGGTCCTGGCCGAGGGCGGGCCGGGCGCACGGGTCTGGGCGCACGGCGACCGGCCGGCGGCCAAGGCGGTCGCCGCCCGGCTCGGGCTGCGGACGGCGCGTGAGTTGTGGCAGATGCGGAGGTCTCTGGCAACTCCATCGCTACCGGAGCTCGTTGTCCCGGACGACCTCGTGTTGCGCAACTACGCCGGTCCCGCCGACGACGCGGAACTGTTGCGGGTGAACGGCGCCGCCTTCGCCTGGCATCCCGAGCAAGGCGGGTGGACCGAGCGCGACATCGAAGTCCGTCGCGGCGAGTCGTGGTTCGATCCGGCGGGCCTGTTCCTGGCGTTCGACCCGGTGGCTCCCGATCGTCTGCTCGGATTCCACTGGACCAAGGTGCATCACGCGGAGAATCCGCCCGTCGGCGAGGTCTACGTGGTCGGCATCGATCCGGCCGCGCAGGGCCGGGGACTCGGTCGGCTGCTCACCCTGGCGGGGTTGCGGCATCTGCGCGACCGCGGGTTGGCCGGGGTGTTGCTTTACACCGAGGCCGACAATGTCGCCGCGGTGCGCACTTATACCCGTCTCGGATTCGCTCCGGCGCACGTCGACGTCGCTTATGCCGCGGCGGAGGCTGAATAGCAGGCGGCAGAACGGATGCGCGCGAGTAAAACTGCGGCAAACGTCACATCCACCGGCTGCAATCGCGCCGGGCTGTTCACTCTCCGTTCACTCAGGTCGGTCCAACTGTCAACCACGTGACTTTAGGTTGGGTGAGGGCAGCACACTGCTGCCTGGTGCGCAAGTTCCCCGCGAACAGCACCACAGCACCCGTCCGGGCCGGTGAGGGACCGGACGAGTAGGACGCCATTCCGGAGGAATAGTGAATCTCAAGCGCAGCAGCGCCCTGGTTGGTGTGCTGGCCGTCGGCGCCATGACGCTGGCCGCCTGTGGCAGCGACGACAACACCTCTACCGACACGGGCAATGTGGCGAAGGTCGACGTCGCCTGCGGCGGCAAGAAGGCCCTCAAGGCCAGCGGTTCCTCCGCGCAGAAGAACGCGATGGAGCGCTTCATCGCCGCGTACGAGAAGAACTGCGACGGCGCCACGCTCAACTACACCTCCAGCGGCTCGGGCGCAGGCGTGAGCGAATTCATCGGCGCCCAGACCGATTTCGGTGGCTCCGACTCGCCGCTGAGCGCGAAGAAGGACGAGCCGAAGAAGGCCGCCGACCGCTGCGCCTCGCCCGCGTGGAACCTGCCGACGGTGTTCGGCCCGGTCGCGATCACCTACAACATCGACGGTGTGACCGATCTCGCGCTGGACGGCCCGACCGCCGCCAAGATCTTCAACGGCGCCGTGACCACCTGGGACGCCCCGGAGATCAAGGCGCTGAACCCGAACGCCAAGCTGCCGTCCGAGCCGATCGCGGTGATCTTCCGCAGCGACGAGTCGGGCACCACCGACAACTTCCAGCTCTACCTGGATTCCGCCTCCGACGGCGCCTGGGGCAAGGGCGCGGGCAAGGCCTTCAACGGCGGCGTCGGCGCGGGCTCGAAGGGCAACGAGGGCACCTCGGCCGCGGTGAAGACCACCAAGAACTCGATCACCTACAACGAGTGGTCCTTCGCGAAGGCGCAGAACCTGTCGATCGCTCGCATCATCACCTCGGCGAGCAAGGACCCGGTCACCCTGAGCGTCGCGTCGGCGGGCAAGGCGATCGAGTCCGCGAAGATCTCCGGGCAGGGCAACGACCTGATCATCGACACCTCCTCGCTCTACAAGCCGTCGGTCGCGGGCGCGTACCCGATCGTGATGCCGACCTACGAGATCGTGTGCTCGAAGTACTCCGACGCCGAGACGTCGAAGGCGGTCAAGGCCTTCCTCACCTCGGCGGTCACCAACGGCCAGCAGGGCTTGGACGAGGCCGGGTACATCCCGATCCCGGAGCAGTTCAAGACCAAGCTGACCACCGCCATCAACGCCATCTCCTGATAGCAGCCCCCACATGACCGTCCACGACGAGGTTGCCGCCGCAGGCCAGTCGGATTCGACCGGCCTGCGAGCAGGCGGAGATACTGCGCTCATGCCGAGCAAGCCGAGCACCGACCCGGCCACGAAGAGTGGTCGCCCGCACAGCCCGCGAGCGGAGATCGTCTTCCGCTCGCTGGCGACCACAGCGGGTGCGATCATCGTCGCCGCCATCGCGTTGATCGCGCTGTTCCTGCTCATCCGGGCGGTGCCGTCGGTGCTGGCGAACGAGTCGAACTTTTTCACCAGCACCGACTTCAACACCTCGGACGCCAACCACCTCCGGTTCGGCATCCGGGATCTGTTCATGGTCACGGTGCTGAGTTCGATCTTCGCCCTGGTGCTCGCCGTTCCGATCGGCATCGGCATCGCGCTGTTTCTGACGCACTACGCGCCGAAGACGCTGGCGCGGCCGTTCTCGGTGCTCGTCGATCTGCTCGCGGCGGTGCCCTCGATCG
Source organism: Nocardia sp. NPDC004573 (assembly GCF_053602135.1). Classification (NCBI taxonomy): domain Bacteria; kingdom Bacillati; phylum Actinomycetota; class Actinomycetes; order Mycobacteriales; family Nocardiaceae; genus Nocardia; species Nocardia sp. NPDC004573. The sequence continues at coordinate 27,349 of NZ_JBSGDA010000023.1, read as the reverse complement.
TGTTCGGTCTGTGGGGAATCCTGGTTCTCGCTCCGCAATTGGAGCCGATCCAGACCTTCCTGAACGACAACCTGGGATGGCTGTTCCTCTTCGCGGACGGCAACATCCCGCTGGCCAGCGGCGGCACGATCTTCACCGCGGGCGTCGTGCTCGCGGTGATGATCCTGCCGATCATCACGTCGGTCAGCCGTGAGGTGTTCAACCTCACCCCGCGCGCTCACATCGAGGCGGCACAGGCGCTCGGCGCCACGAAGTGGGAAGTCGTGCGGATGACGGTGCTGCCGTACGGCCGCAGCGGCATGATCGCCGGCGCCATGCTCGGCCTCGGGCGCGCGCTCGGCGAGACGATCGCCGTGCTGATCGTGCTGAAGACGGCCGCCCAGCCGGGGCAGTGGTCGGTGTTCGACGGCGGCTACACCTTCGCCTCCAAGATCGCCTCGGCCGCGGCGGAGTTCAGCGCCCCGCTGCCGACCGGCGCCTACATCGCGGCAGGCTTCGTGCTGTTCGCGCTGACCTTCGTCGTGAACGCGCTGGCTCGACTCGCCGCGGGCGGAAGGGTGAACGGGTGATGACCTCCTCGACTCTGGATCGGCCGATCAAGCCGCCCACCTTCCGAGATGTGAGCTTGTCGCGCAAGGTGCGCAACAACGTCGCGACCGGCCTGGTCTGGCTGGCGTTCGGCGTCGCGCTCGTGCCGCTGGCCTGGGTCCTGCTCATGGTGATCAGCAAGGGCTTCAGCGCGGTGGTCCGGGCGGACTGGTGGCAGAACTCGCTGAAGGGCGTGCTGCCCAATCAGGTCGCGGGCGGCGTCTACCACGCCATCTACGGCACCATCGTGCAGTCGCTGGTCGCGACGGTGATCGCCGTTCCGCTCGGCATCATGGCGGCGGTGTACCTGGTCGAGTACGGCCGCGGCGTGCTGGCCAAGACCACGACCTTCATGGTCGACATCCTGGCCGGCGTGCCGTCGATCGTCGCCGCGTTGTTCATCTTCGCGCTGTGGATCGCGACGCTCGGCTTCCCGCAGAGCTCTTTCGCGGTGTCGCTGGCATTGGTGCTGCTGATGCTGCCGGTGGTCGTCCGCAGCACCGAGGAAATGCTCAAACTGGTGCCCGACGAATTGCGCGAGGCGTCCTACGCGCTCGGTATCCCGAAGTGGAAGACCATCGTGCGGATCGTGGTGCCGACCGCGCTGCCCGGCATGATCAGCGGCATCCTGCTCGCCATCGCCAGGGTGATGGGCGAGACAGCTCCTGTGCTGGTGCTCGTCGGCTACAGCAAGTCGATCAACATGAACGTCTTCGACGGCAACATGGCGTCGCTGCCGCTGTTGATCTACCAGGAACTGGCCAACCCCGAAGCTGCCGGACGCGAGCGGGTGTGGGGCGCGGCTTTGACCCTCATCATCATCATCGCCCTCCTGTACCTGGCGGCTGCGGTCCTCAACCGCCTGCTCACCCGGAACCGATAGAAGCGGAACGGATTACCGAAAATGGCCAAGCGGATCGACGTCAAAGATCTGAACATCTACTACGGCAAGTTCCATGCCGTGTCCGATGTCTCGCTGACCGTGCTGCCGCGCAGCGTGACCGCCTTCATCGGTCCCTCGGGCTGTGGCAAGTCCACCGTCCTGCGTTCGCTCAACCGCATGCATGAGGTAACCCCGAACGCCAGGGTCGAGGGCGCGGTCCTGCTGGACGGCGAGGACATCTACGGCACCCAGGTCGACCCGGTGGGCGTGCGCCGCACGATCGGCATGGTCTTCCAGCGGCCGAACCCGTTCCCCACCATGTCCATCAAGGACAACGTCGTCGCGGGCCTGAAGCTGCAGGGCGTGCGCAACAAGAAGGAGCTCGACGAGGTCGCCGAGCGCTCGCTGCGCGGCGCCAATCTGTGGAACGAGGTCAAGGACCGCTTGGACAAGCCGGGCGGTGGCCTGTCCGGCGGCCAGCAGCAGCGTCTGTGCATCGCGCGCGCCATCGCCGTGTCGCCCGACGTGCTGCTCATGGACGAGCCTTGCTCGGCGCTCGACCCGATCTCGACCCTGGCGATCGAGGATCTGATCACCGAGCTGAAGAAGGAATTCACCATCGTCATCGTCACCCACAACATGCAGCAGGCCGCGCGCGTGAGTGACCAGACCGGCTTCTTCAACCTGGAGGCCCAGGGCAAGCCGGGCAAGCTGATCGAGATCGACGACACCGAGAAGATCTTCTCCAACCCGTCGCAGAAGGCCACGGAGGACTACATCTCCGGCCGCTTCGGCTGATTCCGGTTGCCGACCGGCTGTGCGCCGGTGAATTGGTTGTAATCGACGCCGTCGATAACTGGCAAGCCGTCGGTAACGCAACAGTCCAACGATCGGCCCCGCCCGCCCACCAGCGGTCGGGGCCGATTTCGTAGTATTCGGCCGGGTAATTCGTCGGCTATTCGCCGGATGGGGTCTCGAAGAGCGGCGTCGGCGTTGCCTGCACTCGGCGGGTATGGTCCGAATCCGATTGTCTGTTCGCCGCCGGTGCACCGAAGAGACCGGTGCTCGCCGGAGCGGTCGATGGGGAACCAGGCGCGGCCGCGACAGTGCTGCTCGGGTTGTCGGCGCCGACATCGGCGTAGCTCGCCTGCCGAACGGGTGCTGGTGGTTCTTGCTTGGTATCCGCCGACTGCGACGAATTCGGCTTGTCGGGTTTGTTTTCGGTGCTTGCCGAATTGTCCGCCGCCGAATTGTCCGGCTTCTGTTCGGTCGATTTCGCGTTCGGGTCGGTGGGGGATTGACCCGTCGCGGGATCGGCGCCCGGTTGGGTATCCGCCGGTGTGCCGGTTTCGGTCGGGTCGCCGGTAGACGGTGCACCCGCGGGCGTGCCGTCGACCGCACGGTCGACACTGGTGATCACCGTATCGGCAGCATTCGCGAACTTCTCCGCGGCCGTACCGGCGGAGTCGATCAAGCCCTTACCCGCCTCCCCGCCCGCTGTGATGATGTCGGCGAGATTGTCGTCCAGCTTGCCGACGGAATCGATCAACGTGGGAATGTTTCCGGTGATGGAGCCGATTGCGTTGATCAGGCCCGTCACATCCGAAGGTTTCCACGAATTCGGATCGCTGGCCGCGCCGGTGGAAGCGGGTATCTGCGCGGGCTGGTCGGTTGTGGTCCCGTCCTCGCCCGTCCCGGTGCCGTTGGTCGTACCGTCGTCGGGCTTCTTCCCGGACTGATCGGCGCCCTCTTGCTTCGTGGACTGATCGGCTCCCTCTTGCTTCGTGGACTGATCGGCTCCGTCCTGCTTCGTGGACTGATCCGTGCCGTCCTGGTCGGCCTGCTGCTGGCCTGCGATCGGGCTGGCCTGCGGCGTGCCCGCGGGCGTGGTGGATGGATCGGTCGGGTCCTGTCCGGTCTCTCCGGTGTCGGACTGCCGGTTGTACACCGCGAGCATCGGATCCGTCTGCGGTGTGCCGTCGAGCGGGTCGCCCTCCCCGAGTTGTTCGCTGCGGGTACGGACGTTCGCGCCAGCTTGTTCGATCTTGGTCGCGACGTCGGATTGGGTGCCGAGCAACTCGTTCAGTGCGGTGGTGATGGCGGTCTGGTGGGTGTACTGGGTGTCGCCGTCGTCATCCGAGACGTCCGGGCCGGGAGTGACCTGCCAGTCCTCGGAGACGGTGAATCCGGCCGTGACGGCTTCGTCGACCTTGTCCAGCAGAGCCTGACGGAATCCGGCCAGACTGGTGCCGCTGTCGATCAAGGTTTGCGCGAGGTCGTCGGTATCCAGCGCCACTTTGTTCGCCGCGTCGCGATCGCCCGCGATCCGGTCGTAAGCGGCGTAATAGGCATCGCCGCTCCAATGCGCGCCCGCCGCCCGGATCTGCGTGACCGTTTCATCGATCAGAGTGACGAATTCGCTGTTGCGCGAACGTATTTCGGTTCCGGCTTCGCCCAACTTCCACGGCTGCCATTCCGACCGCACCTGACTGAGGGTGGGCGTAGTGCTCGTCGTCCTCACAGATGTGCGCCCATCGCGTCGAGCCCGTCGCGGAACTCCAGGTCGGATACCTCGTAGTTCGCGGCGCCGCCTTTGGCGATGTTCGAAACGCGCTTGCAGCGCATGGCCATCCGCTGCCATGCGTCCTCGACATTCGAACCCGCCGCCGAGCAGACCTCGCTCAGCGTCGAACCCGGTAGCACACCGCCGAGCGCATCGGTCGTGGCCCGTACGGTCAACACCCCGATCGCACCACCGATTTTGTCCATCGACGTGGCCAACGCGCGTAGCTCCGCTGGATCGACGTTCATAACGCCCCCCTTCATACCGGATCCCCTCCGGCGTAACGCTATACCAGAGCAATCCCGCCCCGTGCGGCCAAATCTATCATTCGCCGCCCGCGAAAGGTCAAGCCTTACAAGCCCTTCGGTTACCCTTCCGCATCCGGGTCCGGCGGGAGAACGCCGGTGACCAGGAAGATGACCCGGCGGCCGATCTCGACCGCATGGTCGGCGAAGCGTTCGTAGTAGCGACCGAGCAGCGTGACATCGACGGCAGCCGCGACGCCGTATTTCCAGTCCCGGTCCATGAGTAGTGTGAAGAGGTGGCGGTGCAGATCATCCATCGCCTCGTCGTCCTCGTTCAACTGCGCCGCGCGCTCCGGGTCGCGGGTTTCCAGCACCTCTCGCGCACCGGCCCCCATGTTCACCGCGATGCGACCCATCTCGGCGAAGTAGCCGTTGACGGACTCGGGTAGCGCGTGGTTCGGATGACGCCTGCGCGCGACCTTTGCCACGTGCAGCGCGAGCGCGCCCATCCGGTTCACATCGGCGACGATCTGGATCGTGCTCACCACTTGCCGCAGATCACCGGCGACCGGCGCCTGCAGCGCGAGCAGGGCGAAGGCCTTCTCCTCGGCGTCCTGGATCAGCTCCGCGATCCGGTCGGACTCGCTGATGACCTGCTCCGCCAGCGCGAGGTCCGCCTGGAGCAGGGCCTGAGTCGCCCGCTCCATGGCCGAGCCGGCCAGGCCGGCCATCTCACCCAGCAGGTGGGCGAGTTCGGCCATTTGCTCGTTGTAGATGACACGCATGGAAACTGACACTAGTTCGCCGCGCTGACCAAGTCACGAACAGGGAGTGAATGACCGGTGTGAACAGTTAGCGCGCGTGTTGCCCCAGGCGGAAACCGTGCTCGGCTCATGTCGTCGTCCGTGCTCTATACGGCTCGGGGCGCGAAGAAATGTGACTTGCATCGCACTGCGAGCGATTCCCGGCGGGAGTGCCCGTGACTTCCTCATGGACCGATCGGTGCTCTTTGCGGTTGTCGGCGGCGTTGATGTGCTCCAATCTGAGGTCGGGTGACCGGGTTCCCCCGAGAACTCCGAGGGTGACCGAGCGTGAGCGCAGTCACCCTCGGAGTTCAGCTCGAACTAGCTGTAAATGTGAAACCCGTAGGCGACGCCGCCATTGCCGTTGCGGACGGACTCGCACCCGCTTACGCGGGCTCCCTGGTCTACAAACCACTGCCGGCTGCGCTCACATTGTTGTGGCGTGTCGTACTGCCACCACCCGTCTGCTTGGGCAGGACCTGCGAATAATGCTAAGGCGGCCGCCGTTGCGGTTGCTACGAAGATCAGTTTGCGTACCACTGAAACCCCTCCATGTCGATGGTTACGTTCTCGAAACTAGCAGCAACTGAGCGAGAGACCACTTGAATTTTGTTGCGGTAGAACGTGACTCGATACGCACTCGGCTTCGGTCGGACCACGTGCTGGTCGCGGTGCACCCGGTCGCCTACTTGCAAATGTCCTCGCCCGCGTTGAGGTGTTCCAAGTCCGACGGCAGCACGGCGGGCGTTGAATCCGTCGAGGTGGTCGTCGCGATGTCTCCGATCTCGTCACCGACGGGCGTCGGCGCCTTCACGGTGACGCCGGTCTTCGAGTCGCCTCCGATGACGACCTCGACGATGCCGCCGAGATCTTCGGCGGCCTCGATGGTCGCGCCGGGAATCGATGTCGCCACGGTCGCGGCCTCGGCCTCCAAACCTGAGGCGTAGCGGACTTTCGTCGTGGCGGAGGTGCCGTTGGCGTAGTTTCCGGTGTTGTAGATCGTGAAGCCCTGGTTGCCGAGCTTGGCGGCCGCCGTGCGCGCCAGCCCTTCGATTCCGGAGCCGTTGGACACCAGCAGCGAGACGGTGGAGGGATCCACTGCCTTGTACTTGGTAAGTGTCGGCGCGGACTGAGTCGGGGCAGGTGCGTTCGCTTGCACGGTCGGCTTCTCGCCCGGCAGCGGCTGGTCGTCGCGGATGGCCTTGAAGATCGCCTTGATGTCGGATTCGCGGGGGATCTCGTTGCCGTATGAATCGGTGCCCGCGGTCGGGACGGTGATGAAGGTGACGGCTCCCGCATCGACCTTCTGCAGCGAACGTCCCAGCATCAGCAAGTCAGCGGATTCGACGCGGTCGACCAGGGTGTGCTTGCGGAACGCATCGATGAAGCCGTTCAGTTTGCCCAAATCGAAAAGCACCCTGCTCGATAACGCGCCGCGTAGCAACGAGGCCAGGAAGCGCTGCTGCCGGTTGATGCGGTCATAGTCACTGCGCTCTTCGCCGTAGACGTGCCTGGCGCGCACGTAGTTCAGTGCGGTCGCACCGTCGATGCGCTGTTTGCCCGGCTGCGCGAGCACGGTGCCGAGGACTTCGTCGACGATCGGCTTGCTGGCGCACACCTCGACACCTTCGACCTGGTTCACCATCGCCTCGAACCCGGCGAAGTCGATGGCGATGAAATGGTTGATCGAGCTACCGGTCAGCCGCTGGATCGTAGATACGAGACACTTCGGCCCGCCGAGGGCATAGACGGCATTGAGTTTGCCGCCCATCGCGGGCGGGAAGGTTTCTTTGGTGTACACGGGGTTGTTGCCGTCGCTGGTGTCCCAACCGCTGCACTGAGGTCTGGTTACGTCCAGGTCGCGCGGGAAGGACACGACCACGACCCGGTTCCGAGCCTTCGGGATGTGTACGAGCATGGTGGTGTCGGCGCGGGAGCCTTCGGCGTCGTCCAAAGTGCCCGCGCCGAGCTGGCCGTTGGCCCCTGCGCGGGTATCGGTGCCGACGAGCAGGTAGTTCTCGTCGCCGAGCTGCGCGTTGGAGTCGATCACGTCTTCCGAATTGTCGTCCAACGCGGAAACTTGAGTGAAGCTATCGGTCGTCGACCGCAGGTAGCTCCAGCCGCCGCCGGTGACCAGCAGCGCGAGCACGGCGCTCACGGACAGTCCGGCTCGGCCCGCGGCGCGCAGCCGCTTGTTGCGGCGCTCCCGGGACGCCTGCAGCCGGGTCTGGGCGGTGCCGACGGGCTTGGGTTTGCCGTCCTTGCCGTCCTTGCCGTCCTTGCCGTCCTTGCCGTCCTTGGTGGGCCAGCCCACGCCCTTGCGTAGGGCGCGCGTGGGCTCGTCGACCGGAGCGATGACATCGGTGACCTCTTCGGCCTGCTCCGGTTCCGGTGCAGCGACGCGCGCCGGGCGCTCGGCGGGGCGGCGGCTCGCGGCGCGGGCGGTCGGCGTGGCGCCCGTGATGTCCTGGACCACGGGCGAACTGCCCGTCTGGCGTGGCGGCGAGTCCGGCGCGCGCCGGGGACCGGCTGCGGCGCCGCGGCCGTTGGCGGCGGCCGGGTCGGCGGGCCTGCGGGGCGCTTCCTGCCGTGCCTCGGCACGGTCGATTCGTCCCGACGGGGGGGCTGCCTGCGGTGGTAGGGGCTCGGGACGGCGGCCCCGATTCGCCGGGGGGCCCGGGGCGGGTGGGGCGGGCTCGGCTCGACGCCCTCGGCCGTTGGCGGGTTCCGGCGGACCGGGTTCCGGACGGCGCCCTCGACTCGGCGCGGCGGCCGGGTCCGCTGGGGTCGGCTCCGCGCGGCGGCCGCGGCGGCCGGTGCGTTCGTTGTCGACCCGCTGGACGAGATCCTGCACCGTCAGGGGCGCGGAACTCTGGTCGGGAGCGGCGTCGGTATGGCGGGAACGACGAGACGTGCGTGCGGCGTCTCGGTCGGGGGAGTCCGCCGCGGGATACCGCTCCCACGGGGCGCGACCTCCGGGCCGTGGCGAACGCCCGTGCCGATCGTCACCCACCAACGAACCTCGCTTTTCGTCCTGCTTTCCCGCTCAGGTCACACTCGACCGGCGGCACCGATTCCGCAATGATAACGATTCCGCCACGGGGGGCCACTCCAGTGCGGAATCGAAGAGGTCACAGTGGTGTTGCGCTCTGGATTCGCTGTGCGGTTGCCCGATCAGCCTCCGCTGTGCATCACATCCGCCGCGCGCGGCACCGCGGGATCATCCGGATCATCGAGCCAGCCGTGTGGCAGCGCGACCTTGCCCGGCGAGCCCTGCCTGCCGCGCGGACCCTCCGCGTCCTTCGGGAAGGGAACGGCTGGGTCGAGTTGGCCGACGAGATCCTCCAGCTGCGCGAGGCTGCCCACCGTGGCGAACGCTCGACGTAGATCGGAACCCACCGGGAAGCCCATCAGGTACCAGGCCATGTGCTTGCGCAGATCGCGCATCGCCTTCTCCTCGCCGACATGCTCGGACAGCAGCGCGCCGTGCCGGTACAGCACCGCGCCCACCCGGCCCAGATCGGGCGGCTCGGGCAGCGGCTCACCGCGCAGCGCCGCCTGCAGTTCGGCGAACAGCCACGGCTTGCCGAGGCAACCGCGGCCGACCACCACGCCGTCGCACCCGGTCTCGTCCATCATGCGGACAGCGTCGGCGGCGGAGAAGATGTCGCCGTTGCCGAGCACCGGAATCGAGGTGACCGCCTCCTTGAGGCGGGCGATCGCGGTCCAGTCGGCTTCGCCGGAGTAGCGTTGCGCGGCCGTGCGCGCGTGTAACGCGACCGCTCGCGCGCCTTCGGCTTCCGCGATGCGTCCCGCGTCCAGATAGGTGTGGTGATCGTCGTCGATGCCGATACGAAACTTCAGGGTGACCGGGACGGCCGCCGGTTCCGCCGCGCTCACCATGGCCCGCACGATGTGCCGGAACAGTGTCCGCTTGTACGGCAGGGCGGCGCCGCCGCCGAGGCGGGTGACCTTGGGGACGGGGCAGCCGAGGTTGAGGTCGATGTGGTCGGCCCAGCCCTCGCCGACGATGATGCGCACGGCTTCGCCGAGTGTGGCCGGGTCCACGCCGTAGAGCTGCATCGAGCGGGGATGCTCGTCGGCGTCGAAGGACATCATGTGCAGCGTCTTCTCGTTACGCTCGACCACCGCCCGCGCGGTGATCATCTCGCACACGTAGATAGAGGTCGGGCTCCCGAATTCCCGGCACAACTTGCGGAAGGCCAGATTCGTGATGCCCGCCATCGGCGCGAGTACGACCGGCGGATCGACCGGATACGGCCCGATCCGCAGTGCCGCCGTCGCCTCGGTAGTCATCGTCACGCCGACCAGTGTCTCATTTCCGCACGTAGGTCGGCCGGATCGGGTCGTCCGCCCAGTACGCATGTCGCGATGCGGGCGTCTCACCGGTCCGTTCCATGTCGCCGCCGTCCGGTTCCGGACGGCGGCGTGCTGTCGCTGCGGTCAGCCTACGGAGCTGCCCGCCATCTGGCGGTCGCGCTTCGCGGCTTCGCGGGCGAGCATGCGGTCGCGCTGCTCCTCGAACTTGATGACGTCCTTGCTCAGCTTGTCCAGGAACAGCCCGAGGCGCTCGCGGACCGCCTCGCCACGGGCGGTGAAGTCCGTGCGTTCGAAGATGTTCCACTTCTTCAGCACCGGCTGGACGACGTCCTCGAGGTGCTGGCGCAAGTCGTAGATGCCGTGCTTGGCCATCAGCACGCCGTTGCGGCGGAAGTTGGGCATGCCTGCGCCGGGCATCTGGAAGTTCTCCAGGATCAGGGTGATCGCCTCGATGGCCTGGTCGGGGGCCAGATCCAGGGCGGCGCCGCACATGTTGCGGTAGAAGATCATGTGCAGGTTCTCGTCGGCGGCGACGCGCTGCAGCATGCGGTCGGCGATCGGATCGTCACAGACCTTGCCGGTGTTGCGGTGGCTGACTCGGGTGGCGAGTTCCTGGAAGGTGACATACGCGACGGAATGCAGGAATCCCGCGTCGGCTTCGGCAGGGGAAGCGAAACCGTTGGTCATGTGGACCATGCGGGCTTCCTCGAGTGCGACCGGATCGACGCCGCGGGTGACGACCAGGTAGTCCCGCATCACGATGCCGTGGCGATTCTCCTCGGCGGTCCAGCGGCCCACCCAGGTTCCCCATGCGCCGTCCTGCGAGAAGTTCTCGGCGATCTCGCGGTGATAGGAGGGCAGGTTGTCCTCGGTGAGCAGGTTGGTGATCATGGCCGCCTTCGCGACCTCATTGAGCCGGGACTGCTCCGGATCCCAATCCACGCCGCCGAGTGCCGCGAAATTGCGGCCGTCGTCCCACGGGACGTAGTCGTGCGGATGCCATTCCTTTGCCAGGGAGAGGTGCCGGTTGACGTTTTCTTCGGCAACCGGCTCCAACTCCGTCAGAAGCTCGAGTTGAGTCAGATCCCTTGCCATGTATGAACCCTTCAGTGTGTGCTTCCGGTCGTGCAGGTCATCCCAAGGTAGACCGATACCGATGCGGCCATACCTTACGGCACCGTAGGTGTGATGCGAAACGCATCTGTTGGACGATCGATGCCCTGGTGATCCACCTCATACGACACCTTCGCCGCTCGGTGATCTACACGAGTGTATGGGTTATTCCCGCAGCAATGGGACTATCGACGCGGCGCACGGAGCGTTAGCTGCACGTGACGGATCGCACCGCCGCGCTCACCGGGCAAGGTATGCGACGAAACGCGCAGGTGCCCGCGTGTGTCGCCTCCTCGCGGCGCACCTATCTGCGACGTTCCTGTGAATCGGCTCCGCCATTGCGCGAGCCGAGGGGTGTCGGGACGGCGGTTCTTCGGAGTCTGCTCGCGGAAGAATAAGGAAACGCTGGGCATGAGCCGAGGCACCTCGCTCATCGGGTGACGCGTCCTGGCGGGGGATCTCCCGCGCCGACGGAGGGGCGTGACCGTCGGGCCTCCCGACTCGCACCCCGCTGATCCTGATCGACCCGCCCGCTTCGACGCCGGTGGCGTCCACGCCGCTGCCACCGGCCGCAGCGAGACCCGTTATCTCGATCTCCCCTCGGCCTCGACCCGGCTCGGGCGCGCACCCATCGGGCCGGTCTGCCGCGGGGACTGCTCCTCGATCATTCGCAGCAGTTCCTCCGCCGCGGCCCGCACCTCGAGATCGTCGCCGGCACCGGCCTTCCTAGTGCTGCGGCCAGAAGCAGCTTCCACAGAAACATTCGAATCGGCTACGGAAGCGGACGCCCTCGGCCGTACGCCGCTACCGAGCGCCGCCATTGTGCCGTTTATCACAGTCCGACCGGTCTCGCTTCTCGCATCGACCACGCATCCGCGGGCGCCGAGATGCCCTCGTTGCGACTGGGTCATTCCCGCAATACGGAGTTTGCGCCGCTCTCCATCCGCGGCCCGCAACCCTCTGTCTGCGCTCGGCGCGATCGCATGAAAAGGAATCCGAACGACCGTCGATTGAGGCGTACGGGCTTCGATCCTGATGCCAGGGCATTGCCTACGCCACCCGAGGGATTGCACCGGACGGGAAGGGCGTGACTCCGGCGTGGCCCCTGCAAGTCGGCACAACAAGTGCCCGGCCCGCGGACAACTCCGAGAAACGGGACGGGCGCCCGGGGTGACCCGGGCGCCCGGCGCCTGTGCCCCCAGTAGGGCTCGAACCTACGACCTGCGGATTAAAAGTCCCTTTTCGGCTCTCTTATCAAACTGGCTGGACATACGTCAACAACTCGGACACGAATGTATGTTTAACCAGCGTATTTCTGGCTGTTTCGGTTTGTGCGTTCGGGACGCGAGTGTACACAACGATACGGCTGTCTGCCCCATGGCTGCCCCACAGGCAGAGACTCTTTGCCCCACGGGGATTGCCAACGTCGGCGTCTGCTGTGCCACAAGCGATGTGCATGCCGAGTGGCAGTGCCGCCCATAGCCAACCAAGCGGCCGTCGAGGTCGGCACAATCGACTGGGTGACAGGATTCGTATTGACACCAGAGCGTCGTGAAGAGCTGTCCGATCTTCTTGGGGACGAAACGCGCTTCCGCACTTCGTATCCCAGGGTTGCCGAGTACCTCGACACTGCCGCTGCTATCCCCGGAACCGGTGACGCTGAGGGCGATAGAGCCTTTGATATTCGTTTGCTGCACTACATGACGGGCGGTGACAGTGAGAATCCGTACTGGGACATCGTTGGCGCCTCCGTCAGTGCGGCCCCGGCCGAACGCGGTGGGCGTCGTGAGGTCAACGGCGGGGTAGCGAAGGGTAGTGCGCGACTGGCCTATGCGCAGACGGTTCTCCAGGAGGCATATGCCTATGCGATCCCGTCGCCCGAGACGCTGGAGTGGATCGCCGCTGTTTGTGCGGGTCGAGGGCTGTTGGAGATCGGCGCCGGGCGCGGATACTGGGCGGAACAACTGCGACGCCGCGGTGTCGATGTCTTGGCGTTCGACTCAGAACCGCCCGGCGAGATCGAGAATGTGTCGTTTCGTGGGGGAGCGGGACAGTTGGATGTCTGGCACGAAGTCGGCGACCTGGCCGATCTGGCCGCAGCTCGGGAAGCTGGAGAGGAATCGCGCCGAGTCCTCTTCTTGTGCTGGCCGCCGGGGTGGGGAAATCCGATGTCCACTGACGCGCTCGAGGCGTTCGAGGAGGCCGGAGGCGACACGCTGATCTACGTTGGCGAACCTCGCGGCGGCAAGACCGGCACTGACGCCTTCTTCGACAAGCTCGCTTCCGGGTGGGAGCAGGTTGGTGAGGATACGCAGTTCGTGTCCTGGTGGAACCTGCACGACAAAGCGGAGAGCTGGGCTCGTCGGAAGTAGGGCTAGAAGTCACGCAAACGCATAACCCCACTTCCCGCAAACTGCGATGATGTATGTATACGTAGTTGTGTATCGGTAGGGGTGGCTAACTCCTGCCTGAATGGACGAAGCGAGGGGATTGACAGTGGCTGAACCGGCATACGTGAAGATCGCGGGTGAATACGCACGCAAGATCAGGGCTGGTGAACTCCCGCCGGGAACCCAGCTGCGGAGCTACCCGGAACTGGCGAAGCGCCATGGCGTGTCGCAGATCGTAATCCGCAATGCGATCGAGTTGCTTCTCGGTCAGGGATTGGTGCGAACGGAGCGCCGGAAGGGCACCTTCGTTGCCGACCGGCCCAATCTCACCAGGGTGTCGCCCGAGCGTCAGTTCGAGCAGCCCGAGACCACATTCGAGAACGAAGCAACCGAGTCGGTGGAGGTGGAGCGCGACATCAGGAGTGTTGCCGCTACGGAAGACCTCGCGGACAAGCTCGGTGTCAAAGTCGGCGCCGAGTTGACGCATGTCATTGTGCGCGCATCGGAAGGCGGGCGACCGATCTCCGTGTCAGATAGCTATCAGCCGGTCGATGCGGCAGATGTCTCGGCGGCGGCGTTCCTGGAGGAGACCATCACAGACTCCCTGCCGCCGGCGAGTCATGCCGAGTGGCTCAAAACTCCGTCCGGCGAGCTGGTCAAGGCTGTATTTCAGCGCTACATCGACAGTGAGGAGCAAGTGCTCATGATCTCGAACATCTCGTATCCACGTGACCGGTATGACGCGTTCCTGTTCCGGATGGCATTAGAGCCTGAATCGGTCGCCACGGGCAGGCGGGACACCTGACCTGACCTGACCGCACCGGCTGCGGTCGAAGCGTATAGGGGCCTGATCAACGCGTTGATCAGGCCTTTTTCGTGCCCTTTGGCGTCTACACATGTGTAGGTCTTGTGCACATACGTAACTACACATACTCTGTTGTGTATACGTAGTGACACGTCGCCAAAGGAGTGACATTTATGAGCAGACGAAGTGGCTCGGTCGGTGGACCGAAGACGCTGATCAGCCTCCGCGTCGCGGCGGAACTGGCCGGGGGAGTCCACCCGCGGACCGTCCGTCGCTGGGTGGACGGCGGACTTTTGCAGGGTTTCCAGGTCGGCCCGAGGCTCATCAAGGTCGATCGAGATCAGGTCCTCGCGCTGGTCCGTCCCTTGAACGAGACAGGAGTCGCGTAATGCGGGCGCGGACATTCGGTGTGATGGTCGCCGCGGTCGCGGTCGGCTACCTCGTGTTGACAGCGCCGGAAGTTGTCGTCTTCACGGCGATGGTGCTGGGCGGTGTCGCGTTTTGGCGTGCGTCGCGGCGGTGGCGGGTTCGGCGATGAGCCTCAATGAGCCGTTGCACGATCCGGCCGACTTGTCGGACGAGTTGGATGCGGTTATTTGTGCGCAGGAGTTGTTGCGGCAGCGCGTGATTGCGTTGCAGGGCCGGTACCGGGCGCTGGAGGCGCACGCTGAGGCGGGGCAGTTCGACAAGCCGTCGGACTCTGGTTCGCCGGTGCCGGAGGAGTTCGGCTGCGTCAATGTCGAATGGACGGCGAAGAACCTCGACGTTGCCGCTGGCCATATGGCCGGGACCTTGAAGTACAGCCTGCGCCCAGCGCGCGAGCTGGCGGTGAAGGTGCGCGAGTACCAGCCGGAGCGGACCGCTCAGCCGAGTGCTCTTGCCGATTCCCGGCCGGGGAACGCGCTGGTCGAACGCGCCGAGGTTGATGAGGGGCGGTCGCTGTGACCGCGCCGTGGCGGCAAGGCCCGCCGGTTGAGGGGTACACGGTCACGCACTTCGACCGCCGTGGCGGGCACAACCCGTTGCATTCGATGGCCGGTCCGGAGTTCACCGGGACCAGTGCGGTGTTCGCCCCGCTGGGGCTGTTGCCGCCGACGGTGCGGCTTGCCGCGTTCGGTGTGCTGCTGCTGATCGGGATGGGCGGGTGCACGGCGGCGTGGATCGATCAGCAGCACTACCTGCCGTCGCCGAGTATCTGCCGACCCGTGAACGCGGGAGTGCCGGCGGAACCGGCGGGGTCGTGTGTGCCGCGCTCGCAGGCGCCGGAGGTGACGCGGTGACCAGGCGCGTGTTGCCGCCCGAGTTCGCGGTCGAGGTCGCGGCGATCGATGCCGCGCGGGACGCCGCATCGGCAGCGTTGCGCGAGGCCAACGCTCGTGGCCTTACCGGGGCGGATATCGACGCGGTGATCGATGCGATGGATCAGGTCACTGCTCGTTGTGAGGAGTTGCGTCGCCGCTACTTCCCACGCCGTCACCGGCTGTTCGTGGCGTGTGGTCTCGCGGTGGTCATGTCCAGGACGGGACGGGCCATGGAGATTGTCTGGCGCCGCCCGGATCAGGGAGTGAACCGGTGACCGCGGCCGAGTACCAGGGAGGTGTCCCGGTTTACGAGTGGCGCACCGCGCCGACGCATCTGCGGACCCGTCGGCAGCTGGCGGCCGAGGGGCTTCGTCCTAACGGGCAGGACATCGCGGCGAAGCTGCACCGCTCACGCGGTAGCCGTCGAGAGCCGTTGGAGGCACACCTGTTCGACGTGAACCAGGCCGCGCCGAAGCGGCCCGCGACCCCGGCCCAGCTGGAGGCGTTGGCGAAGGCGACGCGTGAGCACCAGCTGCGTGCGGCTGAGCGCCACGGCGTCGACCGCACCGAGTTCGAACAGGCGGCTGGGGATCCGGGTCCGGGCTGGAACACATCCACCAGCGCTCTCGCGGACTACCGGCCGGGTTCGTCCCTGGCCGACGTGTTCAAGGGAGAGACCGAACGGGAGGGGTACGACCGATGAGTTTTCGACTCTCGCCGCGTGATCTGGCTGGCCTGACGGTCCTGGCCGAGATGTACGGGGCGCCGCTGGATGTGGTCGCCGAGATGTTGGGTGTGAGCATCAACCGCGCCTATCGGATCACGGCGAAGTGGGAAGCCGCTCAGATGATCAGCGCCAAGCGCATGCGGCCTGTTCCGGGTCCTTCGTGGATCTTCCCCACGAAGTCCTCAGCGGAGGCCCTGCTGGGTCGGTCGGTGCGCTACTGGGTGCCGACGCCGAAAATGGCCGCTCACACCAAGGCCGTATTGCAGCTGCGTCTGGCTTTGGTCGGTCTGGATCTGGACCGCTGGATCTCGGAGCGGTCGATGCGCGCGGATGTCGGTCTGGTGAAGGCCGGGCAGCCTCGCCCGCACATTCACGACGGCCGCTACCTCACCAGCGCCGGTGAGCTGTGGGCCGTCGAAGTCGAACTCACGGCGAAAAGCATTGCGGCTGCGCGTACTTCGGTGGCGCAGGCGCTGGATGTGGCCCGGCGCGCCAATTGCGTGGGCCTGACCTATTACTGCCGCGGTGAAGCGGTGAAGAACGTGATCCGGGGTGCTGCGGCCGGTCTGGATCTGTCGGAGGGCCCGAAGCTGCGTCTGGTCGATCTGGACGGGCTGCTGGCCAAGAAGAACGCCGAGACGTCTTCCTCGCTCGCTTCGCGACCCGGGCTCCGGGTGATCGCGGGCGGAGCCGCCGCTGATCACGAAATCCCCCAGGTCGCAGACCCGAACGAAGGAAAGGCGGTCTGATCATGACCGATTGCACTCCAATTCTTACGCCAACCGATTGCGCCCCGTACGCGCAGACGCCGGTTGTTACGCCGTCGCCGTCGCCCGCGCCGGGCGCGCCGATTCAGATCGAGCGGAAGATGCCGCCGATCGGCCTGGACCACGACCCGCCCGGGTGGCTGCCCGATTTCAGCACGTGGTCGCTGGAGGGCCTGGCCGATGGCGCGCTGCTGATCGCGGCGTGCGTGATCGCGATCCTGGTCATGACGATCATGATCCTGATCCCGGCGACCGTGCTGGCGTGGAAGCCCACGCGGTTGCGGAACTGGCTGATCGGCAGCGTGTTGGCGATGCCGGGCGCGACCGCGTTGTGGGCGTGGGATGTGTTCGAGCCCGGCCGGATGGTCAACGAGGCTGCGCAGGAGTTCCTGGAGGGCCAGTACACCGCCGGACTGCTCGGCATGGCCGTGGTCTTGGTGCCGTTGGCGTGGTTGACCGCGACCATCACCCACACCAACCGCCGTGTCCAGCTGGCCACCGTCGGGTTGAAGTCCCCGGCGCGCACGGAGCGGGCGTTGTGGGCGCAGGCCCAGCGCGAGCAGCGCGCCGCCGCGCGGTTGTCGCGCCGGCGTCTTCCATTCACCACGGGCGGGCTGAATCCGGAGTTGGTGATCGGGCGCCTGGCGCTCGAGATCGACCAGGCCCCGCCCAAGAGCATGGCCCGGCTGCTGTTGGGCCGCACCGAGACCCGGCTGATTCTGCAGTGGATCAACGTCGCCGAGCACATGACCACCGTCGCCGGGTCGGGGTCGGGCAAGACGACGCTGATGGTGCGGTTGTTGGTGTCGTGGTTCATCACCACGTGGATGCGGCACCGGCAGTGGTGGCGACTGGATCGTCCCGGTCGTCCGCTGGCGATCGTGGTCGACTGCAACGGCGGCCCCGAGTCCCGCAAGGTCGCACTCAGGGTCCGGAAGTGGTTCACGGCGCTGGGTGTGCCCGCGCCGCGGATCGGGGTCTTCCCCGATGACGTGTCGCTGGGCATGTGGCCGCGGGCCGACTTCGACGCGCTGGAGGTCAAGGCGCAGAAGGTCATCGTGGACGATCTGCGTTCGATCCTTTCGGCGATGGTCTCCGGCGGCAGCACGCCGACCACGGACACCGAGAAGTACTTTCACGAGATCCGCGAGACCCTGATCCACCTGATCGTGGACGCCCCGGCGCGGGTCGAGGTCATCGACGGTGTGCCGACGCCGATCGGGCTCAACCCGCCGCGCAGCTGGCTGGAGTTCCTGTCGCGGTTCGACGTGGAGCGCCTGGCGAAGCTGTGGGGTGGGCAGCCCGGGGCCGAGGTCTGGACCGGCGTCATGGGCATCGACATGGAGATCCGCTCGGCCATCGACGGCAAGCAGCCGGTCATCAACTCCGCTCGCGCGGAGTTCGCCAACCTCTACCGCGCGCTGGGTGAGGCGTTCGACGGCGACAAGGAGCTGACCGACTTCGACGTCCTCTACATCGTGCTGGAGGGCGTGAAGACCCCGGATCGGGCCCGCGCCCAGTTCGGCGCGATCGGCACCATGTTCGAGCAGCTCGCCGACAAGCAGCACGGCCGCACCTCGCTAATGGTGGTCGATGAGTTCTCGGCGGTGTCGGACGGCAAGACCCGCGCGGTGAAGTGGGTCGAGCGCCTGCGTAAGGCCGGCATCGGGTCGTGGTGGATCGCGCAGTCCTGGCAGGGCCTCGGTCACGACGACGACAACCGCACCGGCCTGGTCGCCGCCGCTTCCGGTGGCTCGCTGCTGATGCGCTCGTCGGACCCGGAGACCCTGGCCAAGAAGTACGGCACCATCCCGAAGTTCGAGCGGTCGCGCAAGTTGATCAGCGGCACCGTCGCTGGCGACGAGGGCAACGTGCAGTCCGGCGACCAGTTCCTCATCCCCCCGAACCGGCTGCGCGCCATGGCCAAAGGCGACGTGGTCCAGGTGGCCGGTGGCCGCGCCCGCTGGGGCCGGGTGTCTCCGCTGGATGACGCCGAACTCAAGCGCATTCGTCCGCTGCCCGGCATCGCCGAGGTCACCGGCCTGGAACCCGACAACGACACCGACGGCCTGGCGCCGGTGATCGACATGACCAAGCGCCGTCCGGCCTGAACCACCCATACGACAAGGAGTTACGAGCGATGGCTTTCCCGAACCCGATTGAACCTGAGGACCACGGCGAGGAGCTGGGTGGCCGTAGCGCCGCGCAGCAGGCCCGCGAGCAGCAGGTACTCGACGCGCTCACCGCCGACATGGAAGGCAGCGAGGCGCAGAAGCTCGCCGCCCAGCTGGTGCCGATCGTGCCCGACGGCGGCACCGTCGGGCGCACCGTCACCCCGCACGTCTCCCGGATCACCAAGGCCCGCGACAGCGTGCGGATCTGGGGTCCGGCGGTGGCGACCACGACCGGCGCGGTCGTCGCGGTGTCGGTGTTGCCGCTGCCTGGCCCGCTGGCGCTGTACGTGCTGGCTTTGGCGGCGTTCGCGTGGTGGCACTGCGCCGGACGCTCCGGCGCCATCGAGACCGTGCGGATGCTCGCCTACGCCCTGGTCGACACCGGTTCCTGGATCCGCCGCCACGTCGAGCAGCTCGCGCGCCGCCGCGCCGCGATGGAGACCCGCCGCATGAGTTCCGCAACACCCACAACACCCACGAAGGAGAACTGATCATGTCCGATCGCAGTCCCGAGGACGAGATGATCGCGCAGGCACGCCAGTTCAGTGCCGCGATGCGCACGGCGATGCAGCGCCACGCCCAGGCCGCGAACTGGCTGGAACGCCGCCGGGCCCGCAAGGAGATCAGCCGCCTGGTCCGCACCGAGCGCCGCGAGCAGCAGAAGTCCCGCACCAACCACCTGTCGTGGACCAATCAGGCCGTCGACCGCTACCGCGTGCACGCCCAGGCCGTCGCCCAGCGGGCCAACGATCCGCGCGTGGATCACGACCGCCGCGCCCGCGACGCTCGCGCCCTGGTCGAGCACCGCGACCGGCTCGCGGTGCAGTTCATCGGCGACGGGCACTTGACCCGCACCGAGCAGGGCATCGCCCTGGACGGTTTGGACGCGGTGACGGTGTTCCCGGAGTACAAGACCGGCAACCTGTTCGCCCGCGCCCACAAGGTCAAGGGCCTGGAAGCCTTGCACTACCGGGCGCGGGTGGCTCGCGAGACGGTCAACGTCAACCGCTACGCCGACCGCGAACGTGCGGAGTGGCAGCAGGGTTTGGACGCCGCGCACCGCGCCAACGCCGAGGAGGCGCTGCTGGCCCGGATCGATGCCGCGCAGACCGATCGCCACCGCTACACCGCGGCGATGACGTGGACCGATCCGGACGGCGGGAAGCTCACCGAGTCCCGTGCGTTCGCCACCCCGCACACCGCAACTGACTGGTTGCAGCGCAACATCCGCCGCACTTCGTGGTCGGACGGGACCGCCCTGGAAGTCCAGGCCACCGACGCCCGCAGCGACGGCGCGGTTCTGTACAGCCACCAGGGCAGTCCCGAAGACGTCGATGACATCGTGGCCAAACGGGAGGCCGTGCTGCGCGATCGGACACTGGCCGGGCGGGTGCACCGCGATCAGCCCGCGCAGGCCCGCGAGGTCGAGCAGGCACCCGAGCAGCAGGAGGAGCTGCGGTTCGGCAGCACCGTCACCTACCTGCCGGAGAACGCGAATCAGGTGGTGCACGAGCGCGGCGAGCACGCCACCGAGGCGGATTCGGCGCGTTGGACCGCGCAGCAGCTGGCGGTGATTCGGCCGGCGCCCGGCACCACGGTGCACGTCGCCGCCTCCGAGACCTCCAGCGAAGGCCACGAGGACCCGGTGTTCCGCGCTCAGGGTGGCCGGTCGATGGTCGCCGACGAGGTGACCCAGTGGCGCGAGAGCATCGAGCGCGTCTCCTCCGCACAGGAGCGCGGCGAGCAGCAGCCGCCCGCGTCGGTGGTGCAGATCGTGGCCGAGCGACACCGGCTCGCCGAGGACCTCGCCCAGCGTGGTCGCGAGATCGAGCAGCTGTCCGGTCAGCTCACCGAGCGGGATAAGAAACTCGCGGAACTGACCACCCGGCACGGGTTGTCGATCGAGCACAACAACGAGTTGACCGAGCAGAACGCCCGGCTCACCCGGCAGCTGACGCAAGTCACGACCGAGCGAAACGATGTCGTCTCGGCGTTGGCCGAACGCGGCGGCGAGGTTTACGCACTGTCGCAGGAGCTTGAACAGGTCACCGGACAGCGTGACCAGTTGCGCTTTGAGCGCGACGAGGCGGTGGCGAAGCTCGCCGAGCGCACCCCGGCACAGGAGCGGTTCGGCAGCCCGGAGCGCCAGGCCGAGCAGGCTCGCCAGGCCCCGCGGTCGGAGCGGACCCCGGCCGACCAGCGGCTGGGCAGTCCCGTACGGCAGGCGGGAAGGGATCGGTTCGGCGGTGGCCTGTCTCAGGAGATCGCCGACGCCAATGCGGTTTTCGAGGCCGGGCGCAAATCCTCTGAGCGGGGCTTGGTCGAGCATGTGCTGGATCATGCGCGCGAGGCTGCCCGCGCTCATCAGGAGCGCAGCACCTCTGACGAGTCCGGTCGCCCGGCCGCGAAGCACCAGGCCGAGCAGGCCAAGGCGTCCGTATCGAGCAGCCGCTCCGCGCTGGCGGACTACCGGCCCGGCAACAGCCTTGCCGAGGCCATCACCCACAACGGACACGACCGGGAAGGAATGGACCGATGAGCAGCAACGACCTGGATGACCTGTACATCAACCGCTACGCCGGACGGGTCGAGGACCCGACCGAGGTGTTGATGCGGGCGGACTTCGACCGCGCGAAGGACCTGCACGACACCGCGGTCCACGCCGAAACCATGGACCAGATGGACGTGATCTCCGGCCGGGCCAATGCCATCTCCGAGCGCTGGCTCGACCGTGGCGACGAGTACGGCGACGCTTGGCGGTACCTGGAGGACGCGCACGGCGATTGGAAGTGGGCGCCGGACACCATGCGGCGCATGCACGAGCAGATCGCCGTCGATCAGGCCCAGGGTTTCCTCCCGATCAGCGAGATCGACTGGCGCAGCCAGCAGCACGCTCGCGAGCTGACCGGGCACGGCGCTTGGGTGGTCGAGCCGCGCTCGATCGAGCAGGCCCGCCAGCAGCTCGCCGCCGCCGAACGCGGCGAGGGCTGGTCGGATCCGGCGCAGGCCCGCCCGGCCGCGGGGCCGGTCCCGGTGTCGGGCGCGTTCGCCGCCGCGCGCACCGCAGAGCTGTCCACGGACATGCCGGGCGGTGCAACGCCCGGCATGCACCGACGGTCCGACACCACAGATATCCAGCAGGGAGCCGAACCAATGAACGACATTACCCGCGCTACCGCGCCCCGATCGGCGTTGGCGGACTACCGATCCGGCAACGCGCTGGCGGCGTCGATGGCGAACTCCGAGCGTGACGGAGTGCAGCGGTGAGCGCCCCGGCGGTCGAGGCGACGATGCCCGCCACTGCCGCGGACTACTTCGCCGACGAGCTGGCTGTGCGGCCGACGCCGCTGCGGTCGCCGTCGCAGTCGGTGTCCTTGGTCGCGCCCTCGTCGTCGGTGGCCGTCGTCCGGCCGGCGTCGGCCGGTGCGACCACTGACGACGTGGAGGAGCGGTTGATCGCGGCGAATGAGCGTGCCGCGGATCTGGAGGAGCGGTTGGCCGCTGCGCTGGCGGCGCTGGATGCCGCCGAGCACCAGGCCGCGCGGCTGGAAGACCTTAACCGGGAGCTTGCCTGCGATCTGGACAACGCGCTGGATCAGCTCGCCGGGCACGCGCTGCACGCCGAGCAGGAACGCCTGATCCACACCCCTGTCTACGGCCTGTGGGCCGTGTCGGACACCAACCGAGAGGACTACGAACGATGAGCGACACCCTGTCGCACTCCGGCGACACCGCGTCGCCGTCTGGCGTCGCCGCGTCGCCCGCTCCCACGAGCACTGCGTCGCAGGTGTCGCCGCCGTCGTGGAACGCCGCTGAGGCTGTCGCCTTGCTGTCGCTCGCGGCAGTGAGCATCGCGGCGTTCTTCTGGTCGGCGATCGCGCTGCACGGTGTGGCGGTCATGTCCGGAATCGACTCCCGATTGGCGTGGGGCGCCCCGGTGATCGTGGACGGCCCGATCGTCCAGGCCGCGTTCTCGCTGGTGGCGTTGAACCGGCGCGAGAAGATCGGCGTGCTGGTACCGGCCGCGACTCGACGGTTCTTCTGGGCCGAGCTTGCCGCCGCTGAGCTGGTGTCTTTGATCGGAAACGGCGTCCACGCCTGGAAAGCCGACGATCTGCTGCTGCCCGCTCCCGCTGCCGCAGCGGTGGCAGGAGCCGCCCCGATCGCCGCGCTGGCCGTGACGCACGCGCTCACCGCGCTGATGGAGGTCCCCCGCACCCCGTCCCCGCAGGCGACAGCACCCGTCGCGCAGGCGACAACCGGCGACACCGCTCCGAAATCGGGCGACACCGAGGCGACACCCGCCGACGTGGAGGCGACACCGGCCGAAACCGATGCGACAGCAGCACGCGACGCGGAGATCCTGCGACTGCACCAGGCAGGCCTTTCCTACCGCGAGATCGCCCCGATCGTCGGGTTGCACCACGGCTCGGTCGGCAAGATCCTCGCCCGCCTCAAGACCGAAGGCGACACCCACCGTGAGCAGCTGGCGCTGCCAGCTGGCTCGACCGTCCGGCTGATCGCCGGATAACCCCACCACCCAACACCGATAACCAAGGAGTAACCAAAATGACGAACGCACTGACCGACCTGGACCAGATCAACGCCGAGCTGATGAGCCAGGGCGCCCGCAACCCGTTCGGCCGCGACGTGGAGCCGAACACCACGGTGTCCGGCGAGATCGTCGCCGTGGTGCGGCGCCACCGTCACAACAGCTCGGGGCAGCCGCTGTATTGGGTCAACCGCAAGCCGATGGTCGCCCCGGCCGGGGATCCCGTCATCGACACCGCGCTGATCCTGGAGACCGACGAGCGCGCCGACTCCGAGGACGAGGGCTTGCGCTCGATCACATTGGATCGGGATGTGCAGCGCGCGATCGCCGCGGGCGTGCGCCGTGCTCGGGCCGGCGGATTCGCGATCGGCGGTCGTCTCGATCAGCTGGTCTACGTCGGCCCGGTCGAGGGCGGCGGCTACGGCCGCGTCTACGAACTGGTCGCCTACCTCCCGCCCGCCGAGTAACCCGACCAACCGCCCGAAGCCCGGCCGTGAATTCGGCCGGGCTTCTTCGTGTCTACAGCCGGTCTACAACTCGGCTGTCCATCCCCTGACCTTTCCCCTGGCCCCTTCCTCCGCAGGCACAACGAGCCCGGAGCGGTGGTTGCTCAAGGGTGGCCGGCAGGCCATCGCCGCAGGCGACGCGACGCAGGAGCGCCCTTGAACAACCACCGAGCCGGGCTCACGCTATCCGGCCGAGGAAGGGCCTTCTCGCCGTGGTTTCGGTGGGTCGAGAGTTCGATCTTGTCGGCTATCGAGTGTGCAAGAAACGCGCAACTTTCGAGCGAATCACGCATACAAGCGGGTGCGCGATTTTCGCGCCTCTCAACCACCACCCCAACCCTCCGTGAGCTGGTTGAAGGGCGGGATTTCTGCTCACTCCCCCACCCCCACCCAGTCCGACATCTCATCGCCCACTGCGTGTTCAACGAGATGTCGGACTGGGTGGGGGTGGGGGAGCAATCAGAAATCAAAAGATCAGAAAGGGAGGGTTGGGGTGGTGGTTGAGAGAAAGAGAAGTGGTTGCGTTGGGTGGGCATCGGAAAGTTCGCGAGTGGGTTGCGTTGGGAGACGGTGACGGTGGTGGTGTCGTCTGCATCGGCTGCGGTCTACTGCACGCGGCTATGCGTGCGGCTCGGCTGACATGGCGCGTGTGACGGCGGGTGCGTGGGGCGCTGTTCGTGCAGCTGCACCAGTGTGCAGCGCGCGGAGCGCTTGGGGTGGCCACCGCGACCTGACCGGCACGCGTCCGGCGCGCACGGTTATGGACCGGGGAAAGCTGCCCGGTCGGAGGTTGCGCGGTGAGGCACTGTCGACGCGTTGCGCCGTGCGCGGCCTGCGGCCGCGTGCCCCTGGGTGGTAGCGCCTGCATTGTGTTCCCGCGCCCCTCCAACCTCAAGGGCGCTTCGCGTCGGCTTCGCCGATGGCCTACGGCCACCCTTGACCTTGGAGCCTCTGCGCGCGAAGAGCAGGCGTTAAGGGGCAGGCCGGTGGCCTGCCCGGGTGGAGGCGCAAGCGCCACCACCAAGGGGCAGAAGTACCCGCCGACGAGGCTCGTGTGTGCACAGACGAGTAGGGCAGACCCACCACAGCTCGAATGCAGTGGACCGGTCATTGAGCTGCCGAATGGCCACTCCAGCAGCAACTTTGCAGCATTGAAAGTAGCTACTGATCGGCAGCTAGTCAGCGAGGGGCCGCGTGTTGTCAGCGTGGCTGCGGGAACATGCCAACCCTCCGGTTTAATTCGCCGGCCTATTTCCTTATTACAAGCCGGCCTATTGACTGGAAAACCGCCGGCGCATACCTTGGTCCAGGTAATACGAAGCGAGGCCGGCCCCGCTGCGAACGAAGACCGGCCTCACCTATGGACTGGAGGGTCCACATATGAACGATAGCGTTGAGCAGGGGGAACTCGTCCCAGAGGTCGATTTCGACTCCCTTCGGGGTCGTATCGGGAAGGCGATCAAGCTGCAGAAGGTCGGTATCCGGACTCAGGCAGGTGTGATGCAGAAGATTGTGTTCACTGCGACGATCAGGGAGGTCGGCGAGCGGCTCAACTTCGACCGGTTGCTCAACCGTCGCGACTTCGACGTCGAGAGCCATCAGGCCGGAAACCGTGACGTAACCGAGTCGCACTGGAAGAAGATCGAGAGCTTCCTGCTTGAGACCGACCGGCCGTTTCTCGGGATGCTCACGGTGGCAATGCCACCCGACCAGGTGCATATCGAGGAGCTTGGAACGATCGGCGACGGTGCTGATCTGGTCAAAATGACCATCTTCGAGGATGCCGAGAATCCGGTTACCGAGGACGGTCAGCACCGTACATTTGCGATGCTGGCCGCTTGGAGGCAGGTTCGTGACCTCAAGGATGACGCTGACCCGCACCTTCTGGAGATCCGGGGCCGATTGGCCGCGTCGAGCGTAGCGATCGAGATGCTGCTGGAGGACGACGTCGACGTCTTGTCGACCACGTTCGTGCGCATGGCAAGCACCAAACCGATCAGCGCCTCTCTGATCGCTGTGATGGATAAGACGACTCTGCAGAACCGGCTCGGGTCGTATGTGATGGCTGGATCCCAGCTGTTCAAGAATCGCTCCACGTACCTCGGGCAGAAGGCTTCGAAGGAACTTGCGGCCAGGAAAGGGCAAAGTTTCGAAGGCCTGTATGCAGCAGCCGCCGTGCGTAACGCTGCAGCGAACCTGACCGGCGTCGGAGTTCGCGACCGCACACCTGAGCAGCGCGAGAATATTCTGCGTGAGTTGGTCGGCAATCGGCAGAAGCGTGACGGGATTTCGGAGCAGGCTGCCCTTGAGGCTCTCGGCGACGAGGCGATCGCGATCATCGACTACGCCTACCGCACCCTGCCGGGGTGGAGGGAGCTGTCCAAGGGGACCTTGACGGTAGCCGACTTCAAAGATCAGTACGTTCACGGTGCGGCGAGTGGCTTGTACACGGTGGTCACTGTCCTCGCCGCGGCCCGCGTTCAGGGCATCTCTCCGCAGCTTGCAGTCGATGTTATGGCGAAGTCGATTCCATGGCGCCGGGACGAGCTTCGGGCTCACAAGGACAGCGATGGCAATAAGATCCAGGTGCACGACTTCTTCGAGAACACCTTGGTTCTCACGACTCTGGACAAAAACGGTGACTGGAAGGTTGGCACCGCCGGCGCCCAGCGCAGCACCTATGAGAAGGCCATTGACAAGGTCCTGCGGCATCTCGCGAACTCAGACCGCGGTTTGGAGCGGCTGTCGCATCACGACACCTATGTGAGGCTCGGTCTTGCATCGGCGTCCGGGCGGCGGGGTCGCCCTAAAAAGTCGGTCTGACCCAGAAGAAGTCAAACGCCGCCGGTAGCCATGACACCGGCGGCGCTGAATCGACGCGCGCTGAAGAGCATGTCCTGCTGAGCAGGACCGCCGACCCAGGTGTTGCTCAGCTGCGCCGCCATCAATGCTCGTCAGCGGTCTCGGACAGAGCCGAGAAAAAGGCGATTCGCCTGAATAACAGGAACCTTGGCAGGAGCCGTGGAGAAGAACAACAAGGTGTCGAAGTTGCCAGCCGACCGGCAGGCGTGGCTTGTCATGTCTAAGCCGGACTACCGCAGGCTTGGTGGCGGAGACAAGTACGACGATGATCCCGCTCGGCATTACAGCTGGGACAGCACCGTGCCCAACCACCTGCAGGTGAGGATCGGCGACATAGTGGTGCTTTGGGACGAGATAGAGCTTCTGGGAGCCTCGGTAATCGAGCAGATCGCAGTCGGCAACGCAGTCAAGCGGCGCGGTCGGTGCCCAACAGCGAGCTGCAACTCCACAAACTACGAGCCGCGGAAGACCAAGCGGCCAATCTACCGCTGCTACAAATGCACAGCGGAGTTCGACGACCCAGTGTTCGAGGACGTCGAGGTGAAGACCTTTCGGTCCACGCATGCCCAAGCGTGGGTCGACCTCCAAGGAGAGTTGACGGCGAAAGAACTCCGGGCTCTTTGTGTCAAGCCTAAGACCACGTCTCATGTGGTGCGTTTCGTCAGCTTCTTGAAGCAGGTCAGCGCCGCGGCGAGGGTGAGGAACGCGAGGAAGTGTGTGGCTTTGCGG
>NZ_JBSGDA010000022.1:0-136398 GCF_053602135.1 Nocardia sp. NPDC004573 | reverse complement strand
ACCACGCAAAACGCTCGGCTGGGCAACCCCAGCCGAGCGTCTGCGTGATCTACTGACGACCACATAGCCATCAGGTGTTGCGAGGACCCCGAGAATCCGCCAAGTACGGAGGTGGGCCCTTTGGTTTCGCTGCGGCTCAGGCCATGCCCGCGATCCAGTTGTGCATCCAGGAGATGGCGGTCTGACCGCCACCGACCGGGTAGCTGCCGTACAGGGTGTGGGCCTGCGACTTGTAGAAGCGCTCCAGGTCCTTGGCGCGCTGCTGGTTGGCCGAGTCGGTCAGCTGCGCCTGCAGAGTCGGGACACCACCCGAGCTCATCAGGTCGCCGATGATGTTGCCCGCCTCGATCTGGTAGCGCCACATGTTGGCGGGGTTGGCGTCCGAAGCCTGGGCCAGGAACCCGGCGAACCGGGTGACGAAGTCCTCGGTCGCGGTCGCGCAGTAGAGGTCGTCGAGCGCGCAGATGGTGCGGGTGCGATCGCTGACCCAGCCGAAGCCGCCGACCCGCGGGCCACCCGCGCCCGCACCGGGAGCGACGGGGCCGATCTGGATGTCGGTGGGCGAACGACGCGGATCGGAGATCAGGCCGACGCCTGCGATGCGGTCGGCAGGCACGGCACCGAGGCCGGTGCCGATCTCGGCGGCGAGATCGCCTGCGGCGTCCGCGCCCTGGCTGTAGCCGATCAGGGCGATCTTGGTCGCGCCGCACTGCTGCGCCATGTTCGCGATCAGCCCGCGGGCGTTGTCGACCGCCTCCTTCTTGGAGTTGCCGTAAACCTCACCCTCCCACGGGAAGGCGGTCGCGGCATAGGTCACGTAGTCGACCTCCGTGGAGGACGGGAGGCCGCGAGTGACGCCGGCCAGCATGCCGGGCTGCGGGGTCTTGTCCCGTCCGGTCTCCCAGGTACCCGGGATCGCCACCACGTACAGGCTCGGGCAACCGGGCGCGGCGCTCGCCGACGCACCCCCGAAAACCAAGCCGGACATCACGGTCGCGGACGCGCCCAGAGCCGCGACGACCTTCTTCCACTGCATACCGCTCCAAACCTCGCCCTCGTCGAACTTCCCGCCGAGTTGCCGCGTCAATGCTGACCTCACCGGATGTCGTTCCAGTGCACGCCGGGTGAACACCTCCACCCGACCGGTATGACGTGCACCCAAAACCGCATCCCAAGATCAGCAGCCCGCCGGAGATCACAATAAAGCCACGAACGCCGCAATGCCATTCGAACTCTGCAGTGTGTCGGATTTCCGTTCCCAGTGCGATTCGAAGCCCGCAGATCGAGGGGTGGAACGTCCCGGGCACGCGAAAAGGCGCCTGTGGAGGAGTTGTCCACAGGCGCCTTGGTTTCCGCTCCGGTAAGAGAGGGGACCTAGCGCTGAGCCACCATGGTGGGGGTGATCGGCGCCGGGAGGGCGGTCTCGCCTTCCAGGTACCGGTCCACGCCCGCGGCCGCAGCGCGGCCCTCGGCGATGGCCCAGACGATGAGCGACTGGCCGCGGCCCATATCACCGGCGACGAAGACGCCGGGAACGTTGGTCGCCCAGTTCTTGTCGCGCTGCACGTTGCCGCGCTGGTCGTAGCCGACGCCGAGATCGGTCAGCAGGCCCGGCTTCTCGGGACCGACGAAGCCCATGGCCAGCAGCACCAGATCGGCCTCGAGGGTGAAGTCGGTGCCCTCCACCTTCTCGAACCGGCCGTTGACCATCTTGACCTCGTGCGCGTCCAGACCGGTCACCTTGCCGTCCGCGCCGACGAAGCGCTCGGTGTTCACCGAGAACACCCGCTCGCCGCCCTCTTCGTGCGCCGAGGAGACCCGGTAGATCAGCGGATAGGTCGGCCACGGGGTGGACGCGGCCCGCTCCTCCGGCGGACGCGGCATGATCTCGAACTGGTGCACGCTGGCCGCGCCCTGGCGGTGCGAGGTGCCCAGGCAGTCGGCGCCGGTGTCGCCACCGCCGATGATGACGACCTTCTTGCCCTTCGCGTGGATGGGCGGCAGGCCCTCGTCGTCGGTGACGTCGTCGCCGAGCTGCACCCGGTTGGCCCAGGGCAGGAACTCCATCGCCTGGTGGATGCCGTCCAGGTCGCGGCCCGGGATCGGCAGGTCACGGGCCAGGGTGGCGCCACCGGCCAGCACGATCGCGTCGAACTTCTCGCGCAGCTGCTCGGCGGTGATGTCGACGCCCACGTTCACGCCGGTCTTGAAGATGGTGCCCTCGGCCTCCATCTGCGCGAGACGGCGGTCGATGAAGCGCTTCTCCATCTTGAATTCCGGGATGCCGTAGCGCAGCAGACCGCCGATGCGGTCGGCCCGCTCGAACACGGTCACGGTGTGCCCGGCGCGGGTCAGCTGCTGCGCCGCGGCCAGACCGGCCGGACCGGAACCGACCACGGCGACCTTCTTGCCGGTGAGTCGGGTCGGGTAGACCGGGGTCACCCAGCCCTCGTCGAAGGCGTTCTCGATGATCTCGACCTCGACCTGCTTGATCGTGACCGGATCCTGGTTGATGCCGAGCACGCAGGACGCCTCGCACGGCGCGGGGCACAACCGCCCGGTGAATTCCGGGAAGTTGTTGGTCGCGTGCAGCCGGTCGATGCCTTCGCGCCACCGGTCCTTGTAGACCAGGTCGTTCCACTCGGGGATCAGGTTCCCCAGCGGACAACCGTTGTGGCAGAACGGGATACCGCAGTCCATGCAGCGGCTGGCCTGGGTCCGCAAGGTCTGGTGGGAGAAGTTCTCCTCGTAGACCTCTTTCCAGTCCATCAGGCGCAGCGGCACCGGCCGCCGCTTGGGCAGTTCCCGAGAAGTGTGCTTCAGAAAACCCTGGGGGTCAGCCACGTGCGGCCCCCGAATGGTCACAGCGCCTCGTCCACGTCATCTCTAGAACTCTCTCAGCCACGAGCAGCCTCCATAATCGCCTCGTCCACGTCCTTGCCGCTCTTCTCAGCTTCGGAGATGGCGAGCAAAACCTTCTTGTATTCGCGCGGCATGACCTTCACGAAGTGGTTCACCTGCTGCGACCAATCGCTCAGGATGCGCTCGGCGACAGCGGAACCGGTCTGGTCACGGTGCTGGGTGATGATGTCGTGCAGCCAGGTGAAATCGTCACCGGCCAGCTGCTCGACGGCGTCGGCCTGCTCGGGGTTGAGCCGAGCGGCGAAGGTGCCGTTCGGGTCGAAGACGAACGCCACGCCGCCGGACATACCGGCGCCGAAGTTGCGGCCGGTCTCGCCCAGGATGACCACCCGGCCACCGGTCATGTACTCGCAGCCGTGGTCGCCCACGCCCTCGACCACCGCGGTGGCGCCGGAGTTGCGCACGGCGAACCGCTCGCCGACCACACCGCTGAGGAACACCTGGCCGCTGGTCGCGCCGAACAGGATCACGTTGCCCGCGATGATGTTGCGCTCGGGGACGAACTCGCCGGGCGCGTTCAGCGACGGGCGCACCACCAGCCGGCCGCCGGACAGGCCCTTGCCGACATAGTCGTTCGCGTCACCCTGTACGCGCAGCGTGATACCCGCGGGCACGAAGGCGCCGAAGCTGTTGCCCGCCGAGCCGGTGAAGGTGATGTCGATGGTGTCGTCGGGCAGGCCAGCGCCGCCGTAGAGCTTGGTCACCTCGTGACCGAGCATGGTGCCGACGGTGCGGTTGACGTTCGTGATCTTGGTCTCGAACTTCACCGCCTGACCCCGCTCCAGCGCGTCGCGGCTCTGCACGATCAGCTGCTGGTCCAGCGCCTTGTCCAGGCCGTGGTCCTGGGACTTGGTGCAGCGGCGGTCCTGGAACATGAACGCCGTCTCGACGTCGTCCAGGATCGGCGACAGGTCCAGCTTGCTGGCCTTCCAGTGCTGCTTGGCCCGCGAGGTGTCGAGCAGGTCGACCCGGCCGATGGCCTCGTCCAGCGTGCGGAAGCCCAGCTGCGCCAGCAGCTCCCTGACCTCCTCGGCGATGAACAGGAAGAAGTTCTCGACGAATTCCGGCTTGCCGGTGAACCGCTCGCGCAGCACCGGGTTCTGTGTCGCGACGCCGACCGGGCAGGTGTCCAGGTGGCATACCCGCATCATGATGCAGCCCGAGACCACCAGCGGCGCGGTGGCGAAGCCGTACTCCTCGGCGCCGAGCAGCGCGGCGATCACCACGTCGCGGCCGGTCTTCATCTGGCCGTCGACCTGCACGACGATGCGGTCGCGCAAGCCGTTGAGCAGCAGCGTCTGCTGGGTCTCGGCCAGGCCGAGCTCCCAGGGACCGCCCGCGTGCTTGAGCGAGGTGAGCGGCGAGGCGCCGGTGCCGCCGTCGTGACCGGAGATCAGCACGACGTCGGCGTGCGCCTTGGAGACGCCCGCCGCGACGGTGCCGACGCCGGGCTCCGCGACCAGCTTCACGTGGATGCGCGCCTGCGGGTTGGCGTTCTTCAGGTCGTGGATCAGCTGCGCCAGATCCTCGATCGAGTAGATGTCGTGGTGCGGCGGCGGCGAGATGAGGCCGACGCCCGGCGTCGAGTGCCGCACCTCGGCGACCCACGGGTACACCTTGTGCGCCGGAAGCTGGCCGCCCTCACCGGGCTTGGCCCCCTGCGCCATCTTGATCTGGATGTCGGTGCAGTTGGTCAGGTAGTGCGCGGTCACGCCGAAGCGGCCCGAGGCCACCTGCTTGATGGCGCTGCGCCGCCAGTCGCCGTTCTCCTCCGGCTCGAAGCGCGACGGCGACTCGCCGCCTTCGCCCGAGTTCGACCGGCCGCCGAGGCGGTTCATCGCGATCGCCAAGGTCTCGTGCGCCTCGGCCGAGATGGAGCCGTAGCTCATCGCGCCGGTGGAGAACCGCTTCACGATCTCCGAGGCCGGCTCGACCTCCTCGATCGGGATCGGGCTGCGCGCTTTGTGCTTGAACTTGAACAGGCCGCGCAGCGACGCCAGCCGCTCGGACTGGTCGTCGACCAGCTTGGTGTACTCCTTGAAGATCGAGTACTGGCCGGAGCGGGTGGCGTGCTGCAGCTTGAACACCGTGTCCGGGTTGAACAGGTGGTATTCGCCCTCGCGCCGCCACTGGTACTCACCGCCCACCTCGAGTTCGCGGTGCGCGCGCTCGTTGCGGTTCTCCAGGAACGCGACCCGGTGCCGCTGCGCGACGTCCTCGGCGATCTCGTCCAGGCCGATGCCGTCCAGGTGCGAGCGCAGGCCGGTGAAGTACTCGTTCACCAGCTCCTGCGACAGGCCGATCACCTGGAACAGCTGGGCGCCGTTGTAGGAGGCCAGCGTGGAGATGCCCATCTTAGACATCACCTTGAGCACGCCCTTGCCCGCGGCCTTGTTGTAGTTGGCGACCGCCTTGCGGTAGTCGGCGGCCAGGTCACCGGTGCTGCCCGGCATCTCGAGCGCACCGCGCTCGAGCATGTCCTCGATGGTCTCGAAGGCCATGTACGGGTTGATCGCGGCGGCGCCGAAGCCGACCAGCGTGGCCATGTGGTGCACCTCGCGGGCGTCACCGGCCTCCACGACCAGGCCGACCATGGTGCGGGTGCGCTCGCGCACCAGGTGGTGGTGCACCGAGGAGGTCAGCAGCAGCGACGGGATCGGCGCCAGCTTCTCGTTGGACTCGCGGTCGGACAGCACGATGATCCGCGCTCCACCGTCGATGGCGGCCGACACCTGGGTGTTGATCGCCTCCAGCGCCTTGCGCAGGCCCTTGCCGCCCTTCTTCACCGGGTACAGGCCGCGCACGACCACCGAGCGCAACTCGGGGTGCGATCCGTCGTCGTTGATGTGCACGAGCTTGGCCAGCTCGTCGTTGTCCAGGATCGGCTGCTCCAGCGCGATCATGTTGCAGGACTCCGGTCCCGGGTGCAGCAGGTCGGCCTCCGGGCCGATGTTGCGCTTGAGGCTGGTGACCACCTCTTCCCGGATCGCGTCCAGCGGCGGGTTGGTGACCTGCGCGAACAGCTGGGAGAAGTAGTCGAACAGCAGGCGCGGGCGGGACGAGAGCACCGCGATCGGAGTGTCGGTGCCCATCGAGCCGAGCGCTTCGCCACCGGTCTTGGCCATCGGCGAGATCAGGAGGTTGAGCTCCTCGGTGGTGTATCCGAAGATCTGCTGGCGGATCAGCACGCGGTCGTGTGACATGTGCACGTGCGGGCGGTCGGGCAGGTCGGCCAGGCGGGAGACGCCCGCTTCCAGCCACTGCTGGTACGGCTGCTCCGCGGCGAGCTGGGACTTGATCTCCTCGTCGCCGACGATGCGGCCCTGGGCGGTGTCGACCAGGAACATACGGCCCGGCTGCAGGCGCGCCTTCTGAACCACCTTGGACGGGTCGATGTCGAGCACGCCGACCTCGGAAGCCATCACGACGAGGCCGTCGTCGGTCACCCAGATACGGCTCGGCCGCAGGCCGTTGCGGTCGAGCACGGCGCCGACGACGGTGCCGTCGGTGAAGCACACCGACGCGGGTCCGTCCCACGGCTCCATAAGCATCGAGTGGTACTCGTAGAAGGCCCGCCGCTGCGGGTCCATGGTCTCGTTGCGTTCCCAGGCCTCGGGAATCATCATCAGCACGGCGTGGGGCAAGCTGCGGCCGCCGAGGTGCAGCAGTTCCAGCACCTCGTCGAACCGGGCGGTGTCGCTCGCCCCCGGGGTACAGACGGGGAAGATCTTCTCCAGCCGGTTCTTGCCCGCGGAGTCGACGCCGAAGACGTCGCTGCGCAGCAGCGCCTCGCGGGCGCGCATCCAGTTCTCGTTGCCGGTGACGGTGTTGATCTCACCGTTGTGCGCCACCCGGCGGAACGGGTGCGCCAGCGGCCAGGACGGGAAGGTGTTGGTGGAGAACCGGGAGTGCACGATGCCCAGGGCGCTCTCCACGCGGGAGTCCTGCAGGTCCAGGTAGAACGCGCGCAGCTGCGGCGTGGTGAACATGCCCTTGTAGACGAAGGTCTGCCCGGACAGGCTCGGGAAGTAGACCGACTCCCTGCCGACCGCGCCCTCACCGGCACCGGCCGACCCCAGCTCGCGCTCGACCCGCTTGCGCACCACGTAGGCGCGACGCTCCAGATCCATCTCCGACAGCGGATCGGAAGCGTTCTTCGGCGAGGCGATGAAGATCTGCCGGAAGCTCGGCATGGCGTCGCGCGCCAGCGCGCCCAGCGACGACTCGTCGATCGGCACCTCGCGCCAGCCGAGGACCTCGAGGCCCTCTTCCTTGACGATCTTCTCCACGCCGTAGGCGGCGCGCGCGGCTTCGCGACGGGCCTGCGGCAGGAAGGCGATGCCGGTGGCGTAGGAGCCCTCCGGCGGCAACTCGAAGTCCACGATGGCGCGGAAGAAACGGTCCGGGACCTGGATCAGGATGCCCGCGCCGTCACCGCTGTTGGGCTCGGCGCCCGCGGCGCCACGGTGCTCCAGGTTCAACAGAGCCGTAATAGCCTTGTCGACGATGTCGCGGCTGCGTCGGCCGTGCATGTCGACGACGAATGCGACGCCGCAGGCGTCGTGCTCGTTCGCCGGGTCGTAGAGCCCGATGGGTCCAGGTGACCGGTGGCCAGGAAGTTGCGTCATGCCTCTGCCTTCAAGAAAGTCGGCCTTCGAAGAAAAACGGCCTTTCGTCGAACGCCTCCGTACAAGACTGCGCCCGTACGTTCCGAAGCCAGCCGCGCTGATGGTCTTCGGCGTGCAGTCAGGTCTGCAGTTTTTTTCCACCCGCTTCTGTGACGTAGTGGGTGCCCTTCGGTAACGGATCCCTAACAAGATCCTTACCTCCGAGCGGGTGCTCGCCCGCTACGCTGAGCACCTGGCTAGGGCTGCCCGAGCGGGCGAGGTAGCCGAACGTTCTGTGTTCGGCGTAAGAGCAAACGATAAGTCAGGTCCAGGGCCCAACCAACTTAGGTAGTACTAATAACCAGGTTTAGCTGGGCTTCTGCATTCGGTCCTCCACGTGTGCGCGTCGTCCAGTGTAAAGCAGCGAGTACCGTGCGATCGATCCCCATGGCACCCGGTGCCACCTGGGAATACCGGCGCACGACACCCATCCGAGACCTTCCTCACAAAGCCCGGAAACCGCCCTCACCTGCGTCGAAGTGGATTTCCCCGGTTCGCCGCGCGGCAAACCAAGCGGCAGCGGCTAACTCGGCGATCGGGCCGTTGAGATATATCCGACACGGGCGTGACAAGCCATGAATGTGATCCGACCGTTCGGCCTCTTTTGCCCGTTGTGTCATTCAGCACATAATCAGCAAATATCGGAGAGTGGTGTTGGACACAGTGTTCGCCGTAGGGCCGGCGATTCGGTCTAAGCCGGGCAGAGGGATACGGCGGCCCGCACCAGCGCCGCTCGGTGCAGGGCGTCGCCGTGCCCCGTGGTGAATACGCCGAAGACGCTGCGCGCCAACCGCTCCGCGCAATCCGGCGCGGTCAGTTCGGCTCGGCGCAGGTCGAGCTGGTCGAGAATCGCGACGTTCACCCGGTCGATGACCGGACGCACGGAGGCCAGCCCCTCGGGCGCTGTGGGCGCCGCGGCCGGGTCGAAGCGCCACTGCAGCATCAGTCCGCGTTGCACCGTCTTGTTGGCCTCGATCTGCCCGAAGAAGACCTGTCGCACCCAGTTCTCCGGCAGGTCACGGCCATTGCCGAGACGAGCCATCGCGTCGTAGACGGACGCTTCCCGCATCGGATCGTCGATGGCGGGCTCCGTGCCGAGTTCGCCCGCCGCCACCCACTTCGCCGCGGCGACGGCGTCCGCGGTGTCCAGCCGCTCGAGCACCAGGGCGACCAGCCGGTCCAGCGACCGGTCGTCCGGTGCCGCACCCGCGCTAACCGGCCACATCAGCAGCGCCGCGGCCAGCAGCGTCAACCCGATTCTGCGCACGCCGCGACCTCCTCGGATCCCTCGCACGGAAACGAATCACCGCGTCAGCGTAGGCACACGCGCCCCGGAGCCGCAGACGACGTTCGAACGACTTGTGAGCCTGGCCACATCCGGCCTTCCCTGCTCGCTGCACCCCCGGGGAGCCTGTCACGCTGTCACAACGAATCCGTGACAGTTTCGTCGCGCCCGTGTCAGCGCCTGGGACGTAGAGGATGTGCCTTCCGATGACCGTCACCAGCTTGTTCACCTGGCTCGGCGGGGGCAGGAACAGCGCGCTCACCGATCGTCACGAGCGTGCGGGATACGCCGTCACGGGGGCGGTCGTGCTGTTGTTCGGCGTGATCTCCGGTGTGGTCGCCGCCCTGGCCGCGGGCTCCGCATGGCCGTGGTGGGCAGCGCTGTCAGCAGGCGTCGTGGTCGCCGCGCTGACCGGCGCGCTCGCCAGGGCTCTGGCAACGCCCCGGCCCAGTGGCGGGCCGGACCGGCTCGGCCTGATCGCGCGTCTCGTGGTCGCGGTGCTGGCGGGCGGACTGCTCGCCGAGCTCGCCGCGATCGTGCTGTTCAGCGGATCCGTCGACCGGCTGCTGGACGAGAAGGCGCAGCGCTCGCTCGATTCCGCGCCGCGGGTCGTCGCGGCGCAGGCGGAACTCGACCGGGCGAAAGCCGACCGGGCCGCGCTCGAACAAGCGATCGGTATGGCGCAGAACGATATCGATCACGCCTTGGTGATCGCCCGCTGTGAGATCAACCCGACTCCGGAGTGCCCGCGCACCAGGATCACCGGCGTGCCAGGACGCGGGCCGGAGGCGCAGACGGCCAACGATATGCTCGACGACGCCCGCAAGCAGCTCGCCACCGCGCAAGGCCGGGTCGATGCCGCGGACCGCCGGATCGACGCGGGCCAAGCCGCCCTGTCGACCGCGCGAACCGCCGCGTTCGACGACGCCGATCGCGGGCTCGGCGCGCGCTGGCAGGCGATGAACGACTACACGGTGCGCGACGCGCTGCCGCTGCGCGTGCTCACCATCCTGGCGTTCGTCGCGCTGGCCCTGCTGCCGCTGGTCCTGCGCTGGTGGCGCGGCGAGACATCGTTCGACCGGCACAACGCGGCCCGCACGGTGTACGACCGCGCCGAGCGGGAAGCCGACACGGTGATCGCGGTCAAGCAGGCCGAAGTGCGCGCCGAGACGGAAACCCTGCGCGCCGAGCAGGAACTCACCGCCGCCCGCCTCGCCGTCGAGGCGGACACGGCCATCGACCGGGAGCGCCAGCGCACCCGCATCATCGCGGCCATCGGCGGCATCGAGATCGGCATCACCGAGCCGCCGCGCCGCCCCGAACTTCCCGCCGTCGCGGCGGACGACCGAAAGGACAGCGCCGTGCCCGACGACGCGACGCACCTACCCGCTCCCGCCGCCGCGCATCCGCCGGTGCCGGCCGTCGCACCCGCACCGGCCGTGCCGAGCGGTGGAGGCGGCCTCGAGCTCCCGCTGATCGGCACGGTCCCGTTCACCGACACCGCGGCGCGTTTCATCCGGCCGCTGGTTCCGTCGTTCGTCGCCAACGCGATCGACACGGCGACGCATCCGTTGCGCACCGCGCGACAGGCGTTCGAAGAGGTCGAGGAGATCACCTTCACGCTGCGGCGCACCCGCAAGGTCACCGTCGACGGCCAGACCTCGCATCCGCAGGCCGTCGGCTATCAGCTGCAGCCGGGCACGCCCGACATCACGCACGCCCAGCACATTGCCTCCACCGTCGTGGACGCCCACTACTCCGCGCCGCCCGCCCCCCGCTACTCCTCGCTTCCCCCCACCGGCGCCGCCGGCTACGGTCTGCCCACCGGCGCCCACCGGGACGAGCTGCCGGGCCACCACCGTCCCGAACTTCCCGAGGCCGGCCGCCGCGAACTGCCGCCGGGGCGCTGACCGCGCCGCGCCGACAAGCAACCAGGCCGGACGCCGCGGCTGGCAGCGCTTGCGCACCGGCGGTGTCCACAGCTTCTGGATCCGTGCGCCCGCCGCAGCCGTGACATAGCGCGCGTGCTCACCGTTCGCCTGTGCGAACTGGCCAAGTTGCCGGGCCTGCTACTCGCCTCCGGCGCCACCCTCGCAGCAGCTGCCGATACCGAGGCGGGACATTGGCGGCTCGGCGAATCCGTCACCCTCCGCGGCC
Source organism: Nocardia sp. NPDC004573 (assembly GCF_053602135.1). Lineage (NCBI taxonomy): Bacteria > Bacillati > Actinomycetota > Actinomycetes > Mycobacteriales > Nocardiaceae > Nocardia > Nocardia sp. NPDC004573. The sequence goes on along the minus strand of NZ_JBSGDA010000022.1, from coordinate 125,367 downwards.
GCCTCACAACGACTCGGCTCGCGCGACCCACAGAGACCTCTTCCCGGCATGTCGCGATGCAGTAGCGATCCGCGGCACCCGGAAGAACTCCAGCACCTCGGCGGCGGCTGTGACTCGGCGACCGCAGCCGGTTCGAACGCGCCCACGTATCTCGCGGGACTCCGCTGCGGTGACCGGGCCCACCACCGTGATTCCGCCGCCTCGTGCGATGGGTCCCGGTCCGCCGAGAACGGTGCGGCCGCAGAATCCGGAACGGTCGCGAGCGCCGTCACGAACGGCGATCACGCACGGGCGCCGCGCAACCGGAACGCCACCAGCGCGGCCAGCAACAGGATCGAGGTGGTGCCGATCGCCGCGAAGTGGATGCCCGAGACGAACGATTCGTGCACGGAGACGAGGAACGCGTTCCCGGCGGCCGCCGGCAGTTCACCGGCGAAGGCCGTGGCCGCGCCGAGGGATTCCGAGGCGACGTCCACTTGATCGCCCGGCACCTGACTCAGGTCGAGACCGTTGCGGAAGATCGCCATGACGACGCTACCGAGTATCGCGACGCCGAGTGCGACGCCGGTTTCGTACGCGGTCTCCGACACCGCGGCGGCCGCGCCGGCGCGAGCGGCCGGCGCCGAGCCGACCACCAAGTCCGACGACACCGTCAGCGCGACCCCGACCCCCGCCCCGATGAACAGGAAGCCGAGCACGAACGGCGTCGTGCTGCTGGCCGCATCCGTACTCAGCCGGCCGAACAGCATCGCGCCCGACGCCGCCGTGATGAGCGCGCCGCCGAGCACCGTGCCTGGCCCCAACCGCCGCATCAACCAGGCCGCGACGAGCGAGGCGATCATCCCGGCCAGCAGACCCGGCAGCAGCAGCAAACCGGCCTGCATCGGCGAGCGGCCGAGCACCAGCTGAAGGTACTGCGAGCCGAAGAACAGCACGCCGGCCAGCGCGAACACCGCAAGCAAGTTGGTCAGCACCGCCGTACGGAACTTGGGCAGGGCGAACAGCGCCAGATCCAGCATCGGCTGCGCGAGGCGGCGCTGCCGGTGCACGAAGCCCACGCCCGCGAGTAGGCCGACCGCACCGACCGCGACCGCTCGCGTATCCGGACCGTGTGCCGCGAACTCCTTCACCGCGTACACGACGGGTACCAGCGCGAGCATCGACAGCAACGCACTCGGCAGGTCGAAGCGACCGGGGCTCGGATCGCGCGATTCCGGGATCAGCACCGGACCCAGCCCGAGCAGCACCAGCATGACCGGGAGGTTCACCAGGAACACCGAACCCCACCAGTAGTGCTCGAGCAGCCAGCCGCCCAGCAGCGGTCCCGCCGCGGCGCCACCACCAGCCATCGCGCTCCAGACCGCGATCGCGACGGTGCGCTGCCGAGGGTCGAGGAACATCGACCTGATCAGCGCGAGCGTCGCGGGCATCAGCGTCGCACCGGCGACACCTTGCAGCACGCGGGCCGCGATGAGCATTTCCGGCGTCATGGACCAGGCCGCCAGCACGGAGGCGACACCGAATCCGGCCGCGCCGAGCAGCAGCAGTCTGCGCCGCCCGATCCGGTCGCCCAAGTTGCCCATGACGACGAGCAACCCGGCCAGCACGAACGAGTAGACATCGATGATCCACAGCAGCTGCGGCGTGGTGGGCGCGAGATCGGCGCTGATCGCGGGCACGGCCAGATCCAGCACTGTCGCGTCGACGGCGAGCAGTAGCAGGGCGAGCGCGAGCACCGACAATCCCGCCCACTGGCGCGCTCCCGCGCGGTGGGGGGTGGTGGCCGCTCGTCCGATGGTCTGGGGGGTCATGACTTTCTCGACTTCCGTCGTCCGTTTTACCGTCCAGACGGTATAGTACCCACCTAACCGTCCGGACGGTATAGTCAACGGCGTGACAGTTGACACCCGCGACCGCATCTTGGACGCGCTCGAGACCTTGCTGCTGGAGAAAGGCATGTCGCAGGTGACCCTGGAAAACGTCGCGGCCACCGCGGGCGTCTCCAAGGGCGGCTTGCTCTATCACTTCAAGAGCAAAGACGCGCTGCTCGCGGGCTTGGTCCGCAGGTTGGCCGACCGTGCGGGCAGGCAATTGGACACCGCGGTCGCCAAGGGCGGTTCGGTAGCCGAGTGGTACCTGCAGACGCCCAACCCGGACAACGCGGCGGAAGCGGTCGAACTCGAGCTCTACCGGTCCATGCTCGCGACCATGCGCACCATCGACGCCACCCCGGAACCCGACGAGGTGCAGCAGGCGCTCGTCGAGATGATGAACTCCTGGTCGGACGGTCTGGACGAGGAGGTCACCGACCCGGTACAGGCCGACCTCATCCGGTTGGTCGGTGACGGTGTGTACCTGCGGGCGCTGCTCGGCCTCCCACCCATCGATCCGGTTCGCTACCGGCACGTGGTGAACCGCCTACTACGGCGCTGAGGGCTAGACTCGGCCCGTGCTGCCAGCCGCCGAACCGGCCGGCGCCGTCGGGGCGGGAACAGATCCGGTACCGGGGTCTCCTGGAACGACGGTGCCGATCCGACCGCTGAGTTTTCGCGAACTGCTCGATGTGCCGTTCGCGCTGATCCAGGCGAACGTCCGCGCCTTGGCCGGGCTGAGCGTGACGGGCCTCGTCCTCGCCGAGGCCGTGGTGGTCGCGGTGACCGCGGGCGTCTCCGAATTGACCGACGGCTCCGACCCGGGCACCGCCTGGGCGGCGATCCTGTCCACCGCGGCTTGTGCGTGGTTGCTGCGGTTCGTGTTACGCGGTACCACCGCCGCCCTGGGGCTCGCGACCGTCGGCGGCGTGCCGATCGGCCGCCGGACCGCGCTGCGCCGATTCGCCGCGACGCTCGGCCCGTTGCTGATGTTCCAGTTGTTGTTCACCGTCGTGGGTGTCGCCGTGCTGACGGTGGGCAGTGTGCTGATCGTGACGCTGCCGCTCGCGGCGATCTGGCTGGGCCGGCTGCGCGCCTGCCGTTGGGTCGCCGTGCCGGTGCTGTTCGTCGAGCGCACATCGCACCGGGACGGTATCGCACGGGCGAAACTGCTCGCCGAGGGCGCGGAGTGGCCCACCACCGGGCTGTGGATCGTCCAGCGCGCCTTGTTCGCGCTGCTGGCGGTCCCGCTGCTGGCCATTCCGCTGTTCGTCTCGGACTTCTCCGGCACCCACCGGTGGCCGGTGATCGTGCTGACCACGTCGGCGGTGCTGCTGCTGACGGCGTTCGGCGAAGTGGTAGAGAGTTCTTCGCGGGTGGTGTGCTACGTCGACCGCCGCTGCCGCCGAGAAGGATTGGACATACGCATCCGCAGGCAGGAGGCGCGGTGAGCGCTCCCGTGCCGCCGGAGGTCCCGTCGGCGCAGCAGTCGACCGAAGTCACGCCTGCCGAAGGCGCGACGAACGAGACGGTACCCGACGTGCCGCGGCTCGGCGCCGCCGCCGATCATCGCGCCGCCGCCGAATCGGCCGCGCGGCACCGGGATTTCGACCGGGCCCTGCGCGAACGGTTCCGTGCGGTGCTGCGCGGCCTGGAACAGGGCGGTGTGCTCGAAGTGCGGCGGTCCCGCACCGCGCGGGAAACCGCCGACGACGTGACCACCGCATTACCGCTCGAGACCGCCACCGAGATCCAGCCCGCCGCGCACAGTTTCGACGAGGTGGTCTACGGCGGACGCCGCGCCACCGAGGACGAATATCGCAGGCTGGAGTACGCCGACCGGTTTTCCGCTTCCGCGCCGCCGCCAGCACCGGAACCGGTGGAGGTCGAGGCGGTGGAGAAAGCGCCGCGCGGCGCGCGCAGACTGCCACCGCTGCCGAAACCGCTGCGCGACCCACGGTTCTGGGCGGCGCTCGCCGCGGCGGCCGCGTTGTTGCTGCTGGTCTACGGCGCCCTGCAATCCTGCGGCGCGCCGACCGCTCCGCCGGCGCCGCCGCCGCAAACGCCTCCGGATCTGCCCGACGTCCCTCCGCCGGACGCCCCCGGCTTCGGGGCGGGAGACGACCCGATCTGGGACCGGTTACCCGCGCCGGTCTTCTACGGCGGCGTGCAATTCCTGATCGCCGCCGCACTGGTGGTGTGGTGGCGTGCCCGCAGGCGGGGGGCCCTGGTGCGTGAGCCCCGGCCCGTCGAGGTGGCGGCCAACGAACTGCTCGCCGGGCAGGCCGCCCTCTACCGCCGCGCGAAAGACCACGATCACGTCGCCGGGAAACTGCGGGCGGCCACGCTGCGCCGGATTCGCACCCCGCTCGGCGTCACCGCCGACACCCCGCCGGACCGGGTCGTCGCCGCGGTCGCCGCGCGCATCGGAGCCCACCCCGCCCAGATCGGCGCGGCCTTGTTCGGACCGGTGCCCGATCCGGGGACGCTGCGGGTGGTGGCCGCCCAACTCGAATGGATCGAATCGGAGGTCGGATGAGACGCCTTTGCCCACTCCTCCCCCGGCCCACGGCATGCGGGAACACCCGCGAACCACAGGAGATCGAATGACCAGCATCGAGACCACCCCGACAGCCGAGCAGGCGGGCGCCGCGTTCCACGCCCTGCGCGCCGAGATCGGCAAGGCGGTGGTCGGCAACGACAACGCGGTCATGTATCTGGTGCTCGCGCTGCTGTGCCGCGGCCATGTGCTGCTCGAAGGCGTGCCGGGCGTGGCGAAGACGCTGCTCGTGCGGGCGCTGGCCACGGCGCTTGACCTCGACCACGCCCGGGTGCAGTTCACTCCGGATTTGATGCCCGGTGACGTCACGGGCTCGCAAATCTACGACCCGCACTCCGCGGAGTTCACTTTCCGGCAGGGTCCGGTGTTCACCAACCTGCTGCTCGCCGACGAGATCAACCGCACGCCGCCGAAAACCCAGTCGGCGCTGCTGGAATCGATGGAGGAACGGCAGGTCTCGGTGGACGGGAAGCCGCAGCCGCTGCCCGATCCGTTCGTCGTCGTCGCCACCCAGAACCCGATCGAGCAGGAGGGCACCTACCCGCTGCCGGAGGCGCAGCTGGACCGCTTCCTGTTCAAGGTGGACATCCACCTGCCCGGCCGGGACGACGAGTTCCGCATCCTGCAACGCCACGCGGCGGGCTTCGATCCGCGCGACCTGACCGCCGCGGGCCTGCGTCCCGTCGCGGGCCCGGCGCACATCACCGCCGCCCGCGCCGCGATCGCCCGGACGACGATCACGCCCGAGGTGCTCGCCTACACCGTCGACGTGTGCCGGGCCACCCGCACCTCGCCCGCCGTGCAGCACGGCGCCTCGACCCGCGGCGCGACGGCGTTGATGGCGGCCGCCCGAGCCTTCGCCTGGCTCAGCGGGCGCGGGTTCGTCACGCCGGACGACGTGAAGACCGTCGCCGTCGCGGTGCTGCGGCACCGCCTGCATCTGCGCCCGGAGGCCGAACTGGACGGCGTGACCACCGAGAGCGTGCTGTCGTCGCTGCTGTTGTCGGTTCCGGTCCCGGTGTAGCGCATGGTCGTCACCGGTCGGCTGGCCGCCGCGGCAGGCGTGGCGGCCCTGTTCGTCACCCTGGTCCTGCCGTCCTCGGCCGGCGTGGCGGTGATGACCTGTGTCCTCGTGGCCGGGCTGCTCATCGACCTCGGGGCGGTGGGACGGGCGCGCGATCTCGCACTCTCCCGCGAAGCGCTCACCACGGTACGGCTCGGGCGCTCCGCCGAAGTGGAACTCGTCGCGGTCAACACCGGAGCGCGGGTGCTGCGCGGCACGGTCTGGGACGACTGGCCCGACAGCGCGCGCCCCGAGCACCGGACGCACCGGCTCGACCTCGCCCCGGGCACCAAGGTCCGATTCCGCACCACGCTCACCCCTACCTACCGTGGCGATCGAGTCGCGGGCGAGGTCACGGTGCGACTGCTCGGCCCGCTCGGATTGGCGGGGCGGCAGACCAGGCGCGTCGTGCCCGCACGAGTCCGCGCGCTGCCCGCATTCCGCGCCGAACGGCTGTTGCGCTCGAAAGTGAAGAGGCTGCAGCACCTGGAGGGCAGCAACGTGGCCAATCTGCGCGGACAGGGCACCGAATTCGATTCCTTCCGCGAGTACGTCGCCGGGGACGACGTGCGCGCCATCGACTGGCGCGCCACCGCTCGCGCCACCGACGTCCTGGTCCGCACCTGGCGCCCGGAGCGCAACCGGCACATGCTGATGTTGCTGGACACCGGCCGGATCAGCGCGGGCCGGGTCGGTGACGGTACCCGCCTGGACGCGAGCATCGAGGCGGCCCTGCTGCTCGGCGGTCTGGCCGCCGCCGCGGGGGACACCGTCGATCTGCTCGCCTTCGACCGCCGACCGCGCGCGGAGGTCCGCGGAGTCGGCGGGAAAGGATTGCAGCTGAAGCTGATGCACGCGATGGCAGGCATCACCCCTGCCCTCGTCGACACCGACAGCGCCGGACTCGTGCGGGCGGCTGTTCAGCGCACCCGCCGCCGCAGCCTGGTCGTCTGGTTCACCAGCCTCGACGGCGCGGCGGTCGAGGAGAATCTGCTGCCCGTGCTGCCGGTGCTGGCGCAGCGGCACCGGGTGCTGATCGTCTCGGTGACCGACCCCGAGATCGCCGCGGCCGCCACCCGCCGCGATCGCCTCCTCGACCTGTACGCCGCGGCCGCCGCCGAATCCGTGCTCGCCGAGCGCGCTCTGGTCCAGGAGTCGCTGCGCCGCACCGGTGTCGCGGTGGTAGCCGCGTCCCCGGAACGGTTGCCCGAGGCGCTCGCGGACGAGTACCTGGAACTGAAACAGTCCGGGGCGCTCTGAGTTCCGGCCGTGGACTTGTCGAAGGGCGTCCTCGCGGGGCCGCCGAGGAGGATCATGACCCCATGGCCTCAGATCTCGCCGCGTTCGTCCGTGGACTGCCCAAAGCGGAGTTGCACCTGCATCTGGAAGGGACGCTGGAGCCGGAGCTGAAGTTCCGCCTCGCTCGGCGCAACGGCATCGAGCTGGCGGAGAAAAGCGTGGACGAGGTGCAGCAGACCTATCGCTTCCACGACCTGACGTCGTTCTTGCAGGTCTACTATCCCGCGATGCGCGTGCTGCAGCGCCCGGAGGACTTCCACGACCTCGCCTACGACTATCTGCGCCGGGCGCACGGTCAAGGCGTGCGCCATGCCGAGCTGTTCTTCGATCCGCAAGCGCACACCGGGCGCGGGGTCGCGTTCACCACGGTGATCAGCGGATACCGCTCGGCGATCGCGCGGGCGCGGCGGGAGCTGGGGATATCCGCCGAGCTGATCCTGTGCTTCCTGCGTGATCATTCCGCGGAGTACGCCATGGCGACCTTGCTGGAAGCGCTGCCGTACAAGAGCTGGATCCTCGGCGTCGGCTTGGATTCCGACGAGCGCGGCAACCCGCCGAGCAAGTTCGCCGCCGTCTTCGAGCGCGCCCGCGCGGAGGGCTTCCTGCTGACCATGCACTGCGACATCGATCAGCCGGATTCGGTCGAGCACATCCGCCAGGCGCTGGAGGACATCGCCGTCGACCGCCTCGACCACGGCACGAACATCGTGGCGGACGACCGTCTGGTCGAGCTGGCCAAGTCGAAGGGCATCGCGCTCACCTGCTGTCCGGTGTCGAACTCCTTCGTCACCGCCGAGATGAAGTCCGCGGAGATCGTCGGCCTGCTCGATCGAGGGCTGACGGTGACCGTCAACAGTGACGATCCCGCCTACTTCGGGGCATATGTGGCCGACAACTACCTCGCGCTCGCCGAGCAGGCTGGGCTCGGCGTCGATCGACTGGCCGAACTGGCCCGGAATTCGTTCCGCGCTTCTTGGCTGACGCCCGCCCGGCAGGACGCTTTCCTCCGTGAAGTGGACGACTACGTCGCGGCGAACGGCTGACCGGGGCGCGATGGCACCGGCGGGAATACCGGGAACAGCGGCGGCGGCAGCACCCGGCGCTGTCGTTCGGCGATGACCGCACCGAGAATCTGCGGCGGGGGGTAACCGGCCGGCGGCGCGACGCGCAGCCGCCCGCACACCTGCGCCACGAGTTCGGTGCCCAGCTCGTGTTGCGCCGCGGGAGTCAAGGTTCGCAAGCGCGTCAGATACTGCCGCACGGACAGCGCGAGATCCTCCGGCAGTCCGGACAGATCGAGTTGCGCACTCCAACCGGTCAGCCACGGCGGCGCGAGTGCGAGCGCGGGCGGCGGCAGGGAGCGTTGCGCGTGCACGACCACGGTGCCCGCGAGCACGTCACCGATCCGCCGCGCATGCGGTGAGCACATCGAGGTGAGCACCGCGATGGCGCCGAACCCGCCGAGCATCCAGAAATCGACGATCGCGCCCGCCAGGCCGCGGGTGAGCGCGTGCCGGAAGTCGATCGGCCCGCCGTCCCCGCGCACCACGCGCAGCCCGAGCACCAGCTTGCCGAGCGTGCGGCCACGCCAGGCGGTCTCACAGGTCACCGGATAGCCGACCAGCACGGCCACGATGATGACCAGCATCACCACGTCGAGCCAGGCCGAGTCCGCGCCCGCGGGCAGCAGCAGCGTGACGACGGCGAACAGCAGAACGAACCCGAGCGTGCACTGCGCCAGCACGTCGATCAGGAACGCGGCGGCCCTCGTGGGGATCCGGGCGATCGGCAGTTCCAGGGCCACTGCTTCGCCGGTGGTGAACTCAGCCATGTCGATAGCATTCTTGCGACCGGTGGGAGTGGGAGGCAACCGAATGGACGTGGACGCATACAGCCTGGCGCACCGCAGGGCGTGGGACCGGCTCGACTACTTGTCCAAGCGGAGCAAGTTGACCGGCGCGGAGGCGGACGAACTGGTCCTGCTCTACCGCCGCACCTCCCAGCAGCTGGCCCGGCTGCAGGCGCACAGCCCTGATCCGGAGTTGATCGCCGGACTGAGCGCGCTGCTGGCGCGTGCGCGCGGCCGGGTGCTCGGGACACGCGCCGACACCTGGCCGGAGATCGGCCGGTTCTTCAGCCACCGCTTCCCGGCGGCGCTCTACCGGTCGTGGCCGTGGTGGGTCGGCGTCGCCGCGGTGTTCCTGGGCGTATCGGCCGGCTTGGCCGTCTGGGTGGAGCGCTTCGACTCCGCCCGCGACATCCTCGGGATCCCTGCGGACACAGGCAGTCTCACCGCACCGGGGGGTGCGTTCGAGACGTATTACTCGGAACACCCGCAGGGCGCCTTCGCCGCGCAGGTGTGGACGAACAACGCCTGGGTGACCGCGATCGCCCTGTTCACCGGCGTATTGATCCTGCCTGCGGTCTACCTGATGTTCATGAACGCCCTCAATCTGGGCGTCACCGCGGGGCTGATGTCCGAGGCGGGGCGGCTGGATTCGTTCTTCGGCTTCATCCTTCCGCACGGCACGCTGGAGCTGACCGCGGTGTTCGTGGCGGGCGGCGTCGGCCTGAAACTCGGGTGGACGCTGATCGATCCCGGACGGCTCAGCCGGGCGGAGGCCGTGGCCAGGCAAGGGCGGGCGACCGCGACGGTCGCGCTCGGACTGGTCGGAGTGTTGCTGGTGTGTGGCTTCATCGAAGGATTCGTGACACCGAGCTCGCTGCCCACCCCGATCCGCCTCGCGATCGGGTTCACCGCCGAGACGTTGTTCCTGGTCTATGTGTTCGTCATGGGGCGTCGCGCGGTCACGGAACCGGAGAACTCGGGTGCCGAGGCGGTCGGCGAACGGGCAGGCAGTGTGACGCAGCCAACATTCAGCACACGTCCAGCGGTGGGATCGGGATAATCGGCAGCTAAGCGGCGCCGGATCGGTTCGGAGCTCCCCCATTTGAGTTCCGCTGGCCGCAGCGAGTCGCTGCTCTAGCTGCGGCCAGCGTTACCGTCAACTCTACACAATCGTTATCCCTACGCAACCCTCCCCGCCGAGGTCAAGCGTATAAAGCAGCGGGCCAGCAAACCCTCCGGACACCCGTCGGGCACCCGCATCCAGCTAACCGCTTGCGACCCGCGCGACCGGAGTTTCGGGAACCCGGCAGTACTCCGGCGACACCGCCGGAATACGCTCCCGGAGCCTCTTCCGGCAATGGATCGGAGCGCTCTCGCGGCGTTAGCCGAGCTATTGGATAGACCCCTCCATGGTTTGCTGAGACCGCTCCCCACCTGCACGTTTATTTGCACGAAAGATCAGTTGCTGACCATCCATCAATAGAAAGAGACCACAAGTTTGTTTACGCGGTAATAAACCGGGTAAAGACATAGCGGCACGCGAGGAAGACCGGGCAGTTCCCCGACAGGCTCCGCATTAACCGGGGAGCGAAAAGCCTCCGGTTCACCTGTCCGGACCCCTCGATTCAGCACCTGGGCCGCAACCACAACTAGCCATGTGATCTTCGCCTCACCTGCTGCTCCAGCGCCGCGCGACGCGCGAAAACGACGCCGCGACATGCCACTTGGAGAGACGCACGTCACAGACAAGAGAACTCAACCGACGCGCAATACCCCTGTGGTGGTGCCTTGCAGCAGACGACCGGAATGCGTGATCAGCGGAGCGGTTTGCAAAGGGTCGTCGATGATGGTGCCGGGGAGGGGTTGGGAGGCGGTGACCGTACCGGTTTCGGGATCGACGACGGTGAAGGCATACCCGTCCAGGGGGGTGGTCTGGTCGAGACCGACTCGCGCGACCGTGTAGAGCGCGCCGTCAGCGGTGGACAGACGTGGTACGGCCGCACTGCGAACCCGGTTCTCCCACACGACATGACATCCGTCGTCGGCCACGTCGACGCGCGTCATCCCGCCGGTGAACGGCGCGCTCGGGGGCACCGCCGGTCCCGCACCCTCGGGCAGCGCCGGATACGGATAGCCGTAGGTGCTCGCCACGAAGACCGAGCGGCCGATGCCGACCGGCGAATTCTCGCTTCCCGGTCCGCCTTCGCCGAGCACCGGAACCGCGCACATCAATTCGCCTGTGCCCGTGCGGTAGACCAGGGCATGCACCTGTTCGTCGGCATTGTCGACGATGGTCAGATAGTCCGCGCCGGTCGCGGGGCCGAAATAGGTGGGCGTCGAGCCCGTGCCCCAACTGAGCTGTCCGGGCTTACGGGCCGATCCCCGGTCGTAGGCCGCGCGCCACGCGATCTCCGGAGCACCGGCCGCGCCGACGCGCAGTTCGTACAGCGCATGCGTCGTCGCCACCGCGACCTGCCCGCCCGGGGCAGCCGAGATGCTGTTCGCCACCTGCTCCCCCGGCGGCAACGTCGTCTCGGCGATCCGCCCGGCAGCCGTGACGAACCCGACCACTCCCCGGCCGGTCGCGAACCACACATTGCCCGACCAGTCCGGCACGAGTCCCGTCACGTTGTCCCCCGGTGGGATCACCGACTCCAGATCGGCGGCCTCTTCGCTGATCAGCCGCCAGGTTCCCGCCGCGTCCCGCTCGTGTCGCACGCGGAGCAACCGGTCCGAACCGTCGACGACCACCAGACGGTCGTCCTGGTCGAGGTAGGCGTACACGCCACCGAGCAAACTGCCTTTGGTCAACGGCAGTGCGGCGAGCGATCGCGCCGCCGGACCCGGCGCCGCCGGATCGAGCAGATGCACCGTCGGCGTCTGCCCCGCGATCGCGGTGCACAACGCGACCACGAGACGGTCCGATCCTTCCAGCAGCGTCGGGCACGCCGAAGCCAGCGGATACGCGGCGACCGCTGGGGCACCGGTGCCAGGACCGGCGAGCGGGGTCACGTCCGACGACCCCGCGTCGCCGTGCATGGTGGCTGTGCCGGTGGGGCCGAGGAAGGGGTTCGGCGAGGCGATCGGCCCCCACGGCCCGGCTGCCGAGGCGGGCTGAGCGGGCAGCAATGCCAGCGCGCAGGCGGCGAGGAGGGTCATCGGTCGGCGCATCGCGGATGGTCCTTCGCTAGACGACGCGGTATCCGAACGGACACCGGGGAAACAGTATTCGGACCTTCGCCGCCCCGCCCGGAAGGCCCGGCTCGATACGATGACGCGCATGAACTCCGTCCGAGCCCGCCTGTTGTCCACGCTCGCCGGTCAGCTCGGGAATCCGCACGGCGTGCTCGGCAAAGGCGTCGCCTTCGTGCTCGATCGCAGCAACAGGGCCGCCATCACCGGGGCGGTGGCGGCGGCCGGCCTCGCGCCGGGCGGCGCTGCGGCCGACGTGGGCTTCGGTGGCGGAGCGGGGCTGCACCTGCTGCTCGACCGCGTGGGCGCGGGTGGGGTCGTGTACGGCGTGGAGATCTCGGCCGACATGCTGGCGCGCGCCCGCGCGAGTCACCGCGGCGACATCGATGCCGGAAGACTCCGGCTGCTCGAGGGCTCGCTCACCGCGCTGCCGTTGCCTGACGACAGTCTCGACGCCGCGATCACCGTGAACACCGTCTACTTCGTGCCGGACCTGGCGGCGGCTTGCGCAGAACTCGCGCGGGTGGTCCGGCCGGGCGGCCGCTCGGTGATCGGCATCGGTGATCCCGGCGCGATGGCGAAGCTTCCGTTCACCCCGTACGGCTTCACCCTGCGCCCGGTGCCGGACGTGATCGCGGCGCTGGAGCGGGCAGGCTGCACGGTCGAGCACCGGCGGTTGGCCGGCACGCCGATCCCGCACCATCTGCTGGTGGCCACGCCGCGCTGACTACATCAGCGCGCCGCCGTCGACCCTGATCTCGGTGCCGGTCATGTATTTGCCGTCATCGGAGGCGACCATGGCGACCACCCCGGCGATGTCCTCCGGAGAGCCGAGCGCGCCCTTGTTCAGCCAGCCGGTCATCCGGGAGAACAGCTGCGGGTCGAAGCCCTCGGGCTGGTCCAGGATGGATTTCGTGGTGATGCCGCTGGTGATGCCTGCCGGGACGATGTTCACCGCACGCAGACCCTGCTTGGCGTACTCCAGGGCGATGGCGTGCGTGAAGGCGTTCACGCCGCCTTTGGACGCCGCGTACGAGGCGAGGTAGGGCGCCGCGCTGAAGGCCGCGGTCGAGGAGAGGTTGACCACCACCCCGCGCCCGGTATCCAGCAAGGCGGGCAGCGCGGCCTGGGTCATCAGGAAGGTGCCGGTGAGATTCACCCGGATCACCCGGTCCCACACCTCGAGCGGCATTTCGTGGGTGCGCGCGGGCCGGAGGATGCCCGCGGCGTTGACCAGCACGTCCAGCCCGCCGAGGAATTCGAGCGCCGTCGCGAGCGCGGTGCGCACCGATTCCGGATCGGCGATGTCGACCTCGACCGTTCGCAGTCGTTCGGCGCCGTCGCCCGCCTTTTCCGCGGTGGCCGCCAGTCCCGCCACATCGATGTCGGCGGCGACCAGCTGCGCCCCTTCGTCCAGCAGCCGCAGGGCGATGCCCTGACCGATGCCGGATCCCGCTCCCGTCACCACCACGCGGCGGCCGTCAAATCTGCGCATGCCAGAAATTAGAACACGTTCTCATCAAGCGTCAAGGGACTTCGCCGCTTCCGGCGATCCGCAACACCATGGCCACCGTCGCCGCGCCGTACGCCCGACTGGCCGACGCCGGACGACCCGCCGGGTAGTTGGAGCGATGCGTGACCACGACGCCGTTGGGCAGCGTGACGGTCCGGTCCGGCACGGTCGCGACGCAATTGCCACCCGCCTTGGCCACCAAGTCCACGATCACGGTTCCCGGGCCGAGCAGATCCAGCTCCGTCTGTCCGAGCAGGCGGGGCGCGGGCGACCCGCGATGCACGGCGGTGCAGACGACGAGGTCGGGCGGCGCGGCTGCCAGCGTCTCCCGTAGCGCCGCGTTGTCGTGCCGGTTCGGCACGAATCGTCCGGCGCCCGCCGCGACCGCGGCTGCCCGCTGTTCGAGACGGTTGCCGATCGCCGTCGGCTGCTCGTCGCCGAACCTACGAGCGGCCGAGATCGCGGCGAGCCCGGCGGCCCCGCACCCCAGCACGAGAGTGCGGACCGGGCGAGTGAACCGTCCGGAGGCGAGTAGTCGCCTGCCTTCGGCGTAGCCCTCCGCGCCCGCGATCCGGCTCATGGTCGACAGCGCATCGATCTCGGTGGTCGTGTCGTCGCGCGGCACCTCGTCGAAGGCGACCGATTCGACGCCGCGGCGACGCAACCGGTCGATCTCGTCGCGACGGTAGTGCGGATCCTGGAAGCCGACCAGCGTCGTTCCCGCGCGCAGCGGCATCGAGTCCAGGTCGAATGCGGGCGGTTTCACCCAGACGACGATGTCCGCGCGCTCGAAGACCGTCGTGCCGTCTGCGACCACGACCGCGCCGGAAGCGCTGTAGGCAGCGTCGGCGTAACCCGCGCCGCGACCGGCGCCTTCCTCCACCAGAACTCGAAGGCCCCCCGTGGAAAGTGTGCGCACGCCGTCGGGAGTGAGTGCCACACGAGTCTCCCGCGGCGCGGTCTCGCGCAGCACGCCGACGATCACCGGGCGGCCTCGCGCTCGTGCACCAGGGCGGTCAGGCCGCGATCGGCGAGCGCGTCGCGATAGGTCAGCCCGTCGGCGATGTCGCGGATCAATTGCTCGAGCCGGTCGAAAAGCTCCTCGATCAAAGCGGGCGATTCGTGGCGGGGAGCTTTGCGCGGAGCGAGGACGTTCAAACGGACGCCGGGACGCAGCGAGCCGGTCCGGTCCAGCGCGACGCTGTCGACGCCGGCCACGGCGAGCAACAGGTCCTCCACCTGCGCGCTCGTGCGCACCCCCGCCCTGTCGAGCAGCGCGCGATCGAAGACCACGGAGACGAACATTCCCTCGGGGTGGCCCAACGGCCGCAGCACGTCGGCGCCGAGGCGGGTGTTGATCGCGGCGATATGGGCACAAGCCCGCTCGATCTGCGCACGCATCAGCGCGTGGTTGCGGTCGAAGTAGTCGTCGGGGGTGTGCTCGAGGATCGCGCAAGCCAGATGGGTGGTCTCACGCTGGAACGAGATGGTGAGCCGCTCCCGGATCCGCTCCAGCCACGCGCTGTCGCCGGTGCACGCCGCACCCATCTTGCAGGGGCCGAATGCGTTGTAGGCCTTGGAGTTACCCGTGACGGTCAGCATCACGTCGTACAGCCGCCGGAGGCCGCGCTCGGTCGCCACGTGCAGCGCGGCGATCGGGATGTGCGAGGCCACCAGCCGGTCGAAAGCCATGTCGCAGATGACCGGAACACCGCAGTCGAGCAGTACCCGCCCGATCTCCGCCAGCTCGGTCGCGGTGTAGTGCACTACCACCGGATTGCCCGGCAGCGTGAGCAGCACGCCGCACAGCTCACCGGTCGCGCGCAGCCCATCGAGGCAGCGGGCCAGCCGGGCGGGATCGATCTTGAACGCGTCGTCCGAGCCCACCGGGCACGGCACGATCCGCAGACCGAACTTCTCCACATGAATGCTGGAACTCTTGTAGAAGCCCTCCGGGCAGACGATCACCCCGCCCGGCCTGGCCAGCGTGGCCACCGCCTCCTCCAGCAGCATCGTGCTCGAGTACGGGCAGACGATCACCTCCTCCGCGCGCACCCGGACGCCGGGCACCCCTTCCACCGGATGCGACAGGCGCTCGAACAGCTTGCGTGCTGCCAGCTCGCGCAGGATCAACGGCTGCCGCTTGTCGTAGAGGCGGCCGTCGAGATACTCCGCGGAGGGCGCGATGTGCAGACTCTCCCGCCACGCCCGGTCCAGCGCCGCGACGGCGTGCGCGTCCGGGGCCCGGCCGGTTTCCCCGTGGTAGGCGTCGATGACGCCCGAGTAGCGGCGGCCGCCGGTCCCGGCGAACCACGCGTCCCGCGAAACCCGCCCGCGCACTTCCCGTTTCCTGGCCTCGGAGCGGTTGGTCAGCGTCGCCAGGTCGGCGAGCGGATGGGTGAGCACGTGGCTCTGGGTCACGGAACCTCGCCTTCTGAAGAGTCTCCCGGTGCGGGCATGGTGTTCCATTTCTCCTGGAGTGCGGCGCGGAACAGCTTGCGGCAGTCGCCCTCGGCGAGTCGTTCGAACTCCGCCAGGGGCGGTTGAGCGACGATCTGATCGACCACGATGGCCGAACCGGCGCGCCGCAGGTCGTACAGTTTCTCGAACCGCCGTACCGCGAACGCGACATCGTGCTTCAGCGCGGAGAAGCGCGTCGCGACCCTGGCCTGACGCGAGTAGTCGTACTCACCCACCGCGACGTAGCGGTCGTCGACCACGAGCATGCTCTGTGCGTTGCGGGCGTATTCGCGTTTGACCAGCACGCTCTCCACACCGGAGCGAGCCTGTTTCCATAGTTTGTCGTCATAGGGCCAGACATCCGAGATGTCGTCGAGCACATACATCCGGCGCACATCGATCTTCGGCGGATGAGCCTTGTCGGCCAGGCGCAGGATCGCCGCGTGATAGTCGTCGCCGACGTCGCCGCCGATCGTGCCCAGGTCGGCGGTATGGATCGCGCGGACCGACGTGGTGGCCTGTTCCAGGATGGTCAACCAGTCGGTGACCGTGTTCCATTCCCATACTGTGGCGCTGCGCGACGGAATCTGCGCGAGGATCTCCTCGGCGCGTTCCAATTGCCGATCGGCGATCAAGCGCAGCGGCTCGATTTCCGCTCGCGCGCCGGAGGCGTCGATCAGGCTCTGCGCGATACCCAATGCGCGCGCGACCAATTCGGGGTCCTTGCCCAGCAGAACGTTGAATCGCATCCGCAGGTCGTAGTAGGCGCTGCTGGTCGGATCAGTCGCGGGATCGGCGCTGCCGTCGGTGGGCAGTTCGGCGCCGAGGGCGAGGCTCAGGCGCTCCCGCAGCGCGAGCGGCGGAATCCGGCTGCCGTTCTCGATCTGCTGAATCAGACTGCGCGAGCAGCCCGCTCTGGTAGCGAGCGCGGCCTGAGTGTAACCACGTTCTAGTCGTAGCCTGCGGACCAGGTTGCCGACCTGCTCGTGCGAGCCCGAGTCAGCCATCCCGTGCCTCCCATCCTGCGCCGTGCGTACGCATGCTCACGGAGTGTCACGATGTGACATTCTAATCATCAAATGTCAAGAGGCAGGCGATCGATCGCGTTCGCGCAATTTCGTTGTGCACCGGAGATCCAACCGCCCGATCACTCTTGCGAGGGAAAGACTGCCACATGGGCTCAGAAAGGTGCTTCGCGAGTGCTAACCGGCATCGAGAATGGATGATCGTGCACAGTTGTCCTGCGTGTTGGATAGTTTGATGATTTTCGATCACCCAAGCTCATCTCATATCATCACGAAGCGCTAAAGCTTCGTTGACAGCACAGCGTGGCCGTACCTAGCCTGGTTCTCGAAGCCACCGCAATTCGGCGTCGGCGCATGGGTTTTCCTCCTTGCCGACCTAGGTGGCCCGATAACTCTAGGAGGTGCCGGATACGGATACCTCGTCATGGCGCGGTCCGGGCCGCATCCACTGCGGCAGGGTGTGCCCCTCCCACCCATCACCCATCGCGCCGACCCCCGACGATTCGGGCACCGAACCATCCAGGCACGGACGAATCCACCGCGTTCAGGCCGTGACCGAGCACGGTCAGCGCACCCGGCGGCGGGTCCGCGTCGTCCCGAACAGAGTGAATGAGAGCGGATCATGGCACTCGACATCACCGATTCGATCATCACCAGCGACATCACCCCGGAAATCGCACGGCTGCTTCCTTCTTCCTCCGGCGCGGCATGGGAGCTCAGCTGGCTGCCCACCGTCATCCTCACCCGCGAGCAGGCGGTCAGCGGGATGGTGCTCGACGAAATGCTCAGCGATCCAGGCACCATCAGCAGCGATCTCACCCTCGAACTGGCCGCCATCCATGCGGCGGAACTGGGCGTCACCCTGCGCGATGTGCTGATCCGGCTGTACGTCCGCATCACCGAACGCGACAACGAAGCCGCCTGCTGCGCGCATACTCCCCTGCCCGCCTGACCCGGCGCAGACGGCTCGCCGCGTGGCGCCCACCGTCGCGCTTTCTCGACCACGTCCCGGCGGCTACCGTCGGCGAACGATGGACTTGCGCCGACCGCGCTCGCGGGCCGTGCGGTGTCCCGAGTTCGGTGGACCACGCGGTGACGGCTCGGCGACAAGCGGAGCGATCGCTCTGTCGGAGGAGCCGATGTTCATCCAAGTAATACAGGGCAAGGCCGCCGACCCGGCCCGGTTGCGTCGATGCATGGATCGGTGAAACGTCCGCCCCGGAATTGGTGGCTTGCGGAACCCTTTCGAGTCATTCCCAGCCTCGAGAAGAGACCACATCCCAGAGGACAATGTCTTCTCTCGGTGTCGTAGACGCAGGGTGAAGGGTTTGCTGGGACATGGGTCGAGCGTTGCGGGTGGATACCGACCTGCTGCGAGCCCTCACTCCGGAACTCGCCGCCATCGCCGACACGGCGCAGGGGGAACTCACACGCCTGAAGCAAAGGCTCGCCGCGGAGGGCGAGTGCTGGGGTGACGACGAACCGGGCCGGGTCTTCGGCGACAGCTACGAGCCCGCGGCCGAGAAGGGGGTCACCGGCTTCGAGAACCTGGTCCACAATCTGCGCGGAATGAGCAGCAGCGTCGCGGACAGCGGCGAAGCCCTGCAGGACCAAGACCAGAACATCGGCTCCCAACTGCGTAGCCAGGACCCGTTCCGCTCCGATCCGGTCGGCAGCGGTCCGTTCGACCAGCCGCGATGGCAGAGCCCGGCACCATATCGACCCGTCTCCACACCGAATGCCGCCGATTCCGATCCCGCGCGAACCACAGCCTCGCCCACCTCGGCGCACGACCCGACCGCTGCGGCGAACAATCCCACCGCTGCGGCGGACGCCCCGGCGGCCGCGCAGGAAAGCGAGCAGCCCGGCTACCGGCCCGCGTCCAACCCGGCCGCGCCTGGTCGACCGAATCCGGGCGACTACAGTCCGACCGACGATCCAGGGGCCGCCGGGCACCCGAACTCCAACCCGACGCCGTCGGTTCCGGACCGATCGACGCCGATCGCGCGGGGTTCCGCGCCCGCCCCGCGAACCCCGGCGGCTCCCCCTCCTGCCACCCCTTCGACCGCCGAGTCACCCTCTTCGGCGGCACCCAAACCCGGCGCGCCCCAGCCCTCGGCAGGCCACCGCACACCGGAAACCCGGTGGACAAGACCACCTGGCGATTCACCCTGGATGCGAAACGCTCCCGGCACGCCGTGGTCGCGCGGTGCCGGTGGTCCGTCCCAGGGCCAGGCCTTTCCGCCGCGCCGCAAAGGTCCTCAGCCCGTCGGGGCGACACCGGGGAAACCGGGCAAGGACGCGAAACCGCGCAAGAAGCCGGTGCCGATGGAGGCGAAGCGCTCCCGGGTACGCACCGACCCCAGCGCGGTGGCCGCCGCACGGGAACTCGCCGTCCGTCACGGTCTCCGGATCACGGGATTCGACACCTCCGGCGTGCAGCGGCCGACCGTCGACCAGATCGCGGCGGCCATCGACGGCATCCTCGGCAAATACCCCTTCATCGAACTGGCCGGGATCGAGATCACCGATCTGCGCGACGGCGCGGTGTCTCGCGTGGAGTTGGATCGCGCGGGCGACCAGGGGAACGAGCAGATCACCGGCGGATGGATCCTGCTCGACAGGGTGACGCTGGCGAATCCGGCGCTGCTGGCCGAAAAGGTGGAGACCGCGGTTCGAGCGGGTGAGCGAGTAGCCGGATCGGCGGAGCGGCCGATGTATTCGACGATCGTGCGCGACCTCGGCCGGATACTCGAAGCGGGATCCGCTCCTCGTGTCCGGCGGTCGGCGCACCGATCGCTGCTGATGGAGTACCAGCGCATCAGCGGGCCGTGGGACCGCGGGGACACGCTGGCCGCGATCGTCCGCGGCTTCCGGAAGTGGCGCGCCCAGCTGATCCGCGCCTGCTTCCCAGGCGACCTTTTCGCCCCTCGAGCGGCAATGGCAGAAGCCTTCACCGAAGTCGAATTGCGCGGTGAAGGAGCCTGCGGGCCCGCGAAAGTGCTGCACCGCCTGGTCATCGAGGATGCGCGCGGGCGGTCGAGCGCCTGATGGTGGCCATTCCGGACTATTTCCCCGACTGGCTGACCACCATGGTGCTGGGGCACTTTCCGGAGGGAGATCCGGAGGCGATGCGGCGCACCGCCGACGCGTGGTCGGACGCCGCGAACGCGCTCCTGCCGGTACTGCATCGGCTCGAAGCGGCGTTGGAGCAGTTGGGCAAGGCGGTCGAGGGTGAGACCGGTACGGCGATGCGGGAGCAGTACCGCAAGGTCATCGACCAGATCCAGGCGCAGATCGATTTCAACAACGCCGTGGCCCGGCAGTTGTACGACAACGCGACGGCCATCGAGTACCAGCAGTACGTCATCATCGGCATCGCGGGAGCGCTGCTGGCCCAGGTGATCATCGACATGGCGATGCCACCGCCCGGCAGCATCGTGAAGGCCGTCGCCGACCGCGCCGAGGCCAGGGCGGGGATGGAACTGGCCAAGCGCGACTTGGTGCTGTCCATGCTGGCCAAGGCGGCGCGGTTCGTCGCGGAGCACCCCCGGCTGATGCTGGCCACGAAGGGCGTCTTCTTCGGGACCGCGGTCGGCGGCGGTGTCCCATATGTCGCGCAGCGTGTGCAGATCGCGCAAGGCCACCGGGAGAAGGTGGATTGGCAGCAGGTCGGCATCGGAGCGGCCGCCGGTGCCGTCGGTGGTCTCGTCGGTGTCGAGGTCGGGCGGCGCGTCGCACCCGCGGCGATCCGGGCGGGTGGGCGGGTGCTCGGCACCGTGGCCGCCGGCGGCGTGGGCGGTATGGCCGGTGGCCTGGCGGGCGGGCTGACCGCGTGGGGTCTCACAGGCGGTGAAATGCGGGGCAAAGACCTGGCCACCATGGTGTGGACCGGGTTCGGCTCCGGACTGGTCGGGTCGGTCGGGGCTTCGGTGCGGGCCGCGCGGGCCGGTGCATATACCGGGGCGCCCGAACCGGCGTCGTCCGCGGATCCGGGTTCACCACCCGAGGCCGCGCCACCGGCCAGGATTTCCGCACCCGGGGACGGCCGGCCGCCCCAGACGCAGACGGCGGCCGCCGAACCTGTTTCCACCACCAGTCAGGTCGACGCGCCAGGATCGAGACGATCCGCGGGCTTCGGCGACGGTTCGGCGGATTGGGACATGCCGGATGCGATCAGGGCGGAGGGCGATCAGATCCTCCGCGACCTTTTCAACGATCTTCCGGAGGGCCCGGAGCGCGACGCCCTCGTCGCGTTCCTGAGAGGCGACGGCCCGGGGCAGCTGCCGGACGGAAGCGGCGGAACCACAGCACCGGGAGGCGCGCCCGATCACCCATCGGGAGGACCAGTACACCCCTCGTCACCGTCCTCCCCTGGACGCGGCGGCTCATGGCCCGCCTGGGGCAACACTCCGGCCGCGCGTGCGGGCAGCTCGGTCGCGGTGGCCGCACCTCCCGAAGCCGGTCCGGGCACGGCGATTCCGGCCCGGCAGTTCCAGATCAGCGATCCTCAGGTGCGCCCGGACCAACGGGGCATCGATGTGCTCACCGAAGGGACCGTCACACAGCCGGACATTCCCTCCTTCGGCGCCGAAGTCCTCGATGGCAGTAGTACTTACACCGATCCGCTGATGATCGAGTACGGACCGGCCGGAGAGATGTACTTGGTGACGCCGGAGCAGACCACCGGTAACACGTCCCAGGACATCGCTGGACCGATGGGCGAAACGCTGGAAGAGGGAGCGGCCACCCAAGAGGGACTTCTTCCCCAACTCGATGTCGACGCATCGATCGCGAAGCTGGAAGCGGCACTGGCTCAGGAAAAGCCACCGGATACCACCGCACCATCGGTGGCGACGCCGAACCAAGCCGGAAACGCCGCAGCATCGCCTTCCGCTCATATCGGAACGGACCACGTCGTGGGGGACGCACAGTCGGCTCCGGATGCCCCGTCGGCAGTGTCTGCCGGGACCGCTACACCCGACCTCAGCGCGCAGGCCGGTGCAGCGATACCGATGGCCGACTCCGCGTCGGCGGGATACGCCGCCGCCCCGCCCGAGGCGCACCACCCCGTCGCGTCGAACGCAGTGAACTCGGCTGCCCCCGCCACGGCAACACCCGCAGCGGCGGCCACGGGAAGCCCGGCGGTCGCAGGAACACCGGCGGTGACAAGCGGCACCTCGTACACCGGCGGACCGAAACCACCCATCGGCCCCACCCCGCCCAGCGGTCCGCAGAACACCGGCCCGCTCGCGGGCCCCACTCCGAATGCCCATGGCCCTATCGCTCATACGAGTGCGCAGGCAACATCGACCTCACCCGCCTCCCAGGTCTTCGCCACACCATCGGCCCCCACCGCCGCGACCGGCCGACCGGGCGACGACGAACCCGACGCCGACCCAGAGGAATTCCCCACGCCCCCGGGAACCGTCGTGGACGACCCCCGCGAGCACAACGTCCAGAAAGACCCGCGCGAACACAGCGTTTGGCAAGACCCCCGGGACCACAACGTCCAGAAGAAGCCATCCGGAGACTACGTCGTCATCCCCGGCGTCTCCTACCCGCTGGAGGACGAACCACCCGCCGACGCCATACCGGTCATTCCGCGTCCACCCGCTCTGACTCCCCTACCCGACGATTCCGTCGGCTTGGGCCGCGCCTTCGAGAACCCGGACAATTCCGACTCGGCGTCACCGCGCCCGCCGGACATCGCCAATCCCCTGTCGGATCGCCACGTCGCCGCACCGGGAACCGGTCTGGACGCCGGGCTCGGCAAACCGCCCGCGTCCAGCGCCACGCCCTCGCGGTATGCCACCGAACCGAACCCGGAGACCCCCGGGGCTCCGCAGACGCCTGCGGGGCCACAACTGAACAAGCACTCCCTCGAATATCACCAGGACCCCAGCCGCCTGCCCGCCGTAGGCGGAGTTCCGCACCTCCAACCCGTCCCCCAACCGAGTGGGAAGACGGAGCATAAGCGCCTCATCGCCCAGATGGGTGGCGGCGACAAACCCCGACGACGCAAGAAGCAACCCCCGCCCGAGCCGGAGCCGACGCCCACTCCACCACAGCCGACGCCCGAACCCCCCGCACCGGTTCCGCGGCCGAAGCCGCGCAAGCGCGTGCGGCCGCCCGCACCACCGGTTCCCGAGCAGGTCGTGGAGCGCGAGGCAGGCGAGGCGGTCGGTGACGAAGGTCAGCACGCCTCGACTACCGCGCGCGAGGGCTCCGACCGCAAACGCCGGCAGTCCGGTGTACGTGCAGAACAGTCCGCCGGGCAACCGGATCAGCGCTCGCTACTGCAACGGGCACAACAGGGTGATCCCGAGGCGTTCAACGACCTGCGGGAGCAGTACGGACTCGACGTCCTCCAGCACGTGCGCCGGGCACTCGGGGTTTCCGAGTCGCAGTCGACCGGCCGAGAGGAGCAATTGGCGCTGGCGGCAGGGGCGATCAACGGCACCGTGTTCCGGTTCGCGGAACAACAGCGGTGGCCTGTCCCGGCCGGGGAGGATGTGGGTAGCTGGTTGCGCCGCGTCGCAGATGACGCGGTCGTCCAATCCGGCGTCCTCGAGGGAATGCCGGACACAGCCGCGGGAGAATCGGCCGCGCTCGCCGACCTGGGCGAGGTCGCCACCGAAAGCCCCTTGGCCATCGAGTCCGGTCGCCCAGTGGACGCCACCACGGACATGGGGCGTTTCGTCGCCCCGGTCGCCCATGCCCCTGGCGCCGCGAGTGAAGTGGCGATCGGCCCGCCGGTCTTCGACAACGCCACCTTCGCAACTCCCGACGATCAAGTCGGCGACGCCCAGCAGGATCTGCCTCCGGCCGACAACCCTCCGGAGCTCGAGCAGGGCACCGACCAGGTTGTCGATGCGATGCGGCAGGCCGCGGAAGCGGTGTTGGCGGACTACCACGCCCGATCGGGACCCGACATTCCAGAGGCCGAGCGACTGACCAACGTCTCGCCGGCCACCCTCGCGGAGATGCTCCGCGGCGACGACGACGCCGATGCCACGGCAGCGGTGATCGAGGTGATTCGCCGCGGCGAAGGCAAGATCTTGCGTTGGACCCAGGTGGCCGCCGTGACGGCGATGCGTCGAGTCCCGGTGAACATGGACGCCGGAGAGGGCAAATCCCTGGTCTTCCTCGCCCATGCCATCCGCGAGGCCATCGAACACGGTGCCGTGCAGGTCATCACCACCCGTGACAACCTCGCCAACCGCGAAGTAGCCAGATACGTCACGGTTCTGGCCGAGTACGGCATCGACGTCGTCCGCATGAACCCCGACCACGCCCCCCGGCCCCCCGAGCCAGGCCGGCCCACGATCTACATCGGTACCCAACAAGACGTCGGCTTCGCCGCCCTACGGGACAATCGGGTTCCGGGCCGCAGCGCGGCGATAGACGAGATCGACGAAGCCCTCATCCACGCCGACACCCAGTACATCCTCTCCGACGGCGCCGATCAGCTCGCCGACCCGGCTACGGCCGCTCAGGTCACCAATGCCCGCGATCGCCTCACCGCGGCACTGCACGACAATCGGCTCACCGAAGCCGATTTCGGACGCACCCCCGGCCAACGCGGCGGGCCGGCGCGACTGACCGAAGAAGGCAGGCAAAACCTGGAGCAGCTGCTCGGCCGTGCGCCCACCGAGACCGAGTTGACCCGTATCGCCATGGCCGCCGCGGCGCGGTGGGAATACGTGGAGAACGTGCACTACATCGTGCACAACGACAAGGTGTTCATCATCGACCAGACCACCCACAAAGTCCTCGTCGATCCCGAGACCTCCTCCGAGAGCCGCTGGAACGGCGGCCTCGCGCAAGCCCTCGAAGCCGAACACGGCTTGCCGATCCGCAGCGATCCCGACAGTTCGAAATCCATCACCGCGCAACAGCTGTTCAGCCCGGAGAACTACGACCACGTCACCGGCGCCTCCGGCACCGCCGAAGGTTCCGCCACCCAGCTTCAGCAGCGCTACGGTCTGGGCGAGGTCGCCAAGATCGACCGTTTCCACGAATCCCAGCTCATCGTCCACCCCGACAACATCTCCCCGGACGAGGGTTCGAAGCTGCAGGCCGCCGCCGCCGACATCAAAGCAATGCAGGAAACCGGCCGCCCGCAACTGATCCTGGCCGACCGCAACGATCTCGTCGATCCGCTGTCCGCTCTCCTCGACGACCTCGCCGTCGCGCACACCGCCGTCGACGCGAAATGGTTCCTCGACCACGGCACCGACGCGGAGGCCGAACTGCAAGAAATCTTCGACCACGCCGGCGAACAGGGCAAAGTCCTCGTCATCAACATGCAGGGTGCTCGCGGCGTCGATATCCCGATCTCCGACGCCATCCGCGATCTCGGCGGCCTGCACGTCGTCGTGACGGGCCGCTCCGCCCGCTCCCGTGACATCGACATCCAGGCCGAGAACCGCTCGGCCCGCAACGGCGACCCCGGTAGCGCCCGCTACTACACCTCACCCGAGGACGCTCTCTACGCCCTGTCCCCCCACCCGCTCGTACAAACTGTCGTCGTCCGATACACCCAAGTCGCCGCCGAGCATCAGACCCAACCGACTTCCGAAACCGAGTCTGCGCTCAACCAGGCAGAAGACAGCCTCCGCGCCCTCGTCGACCCGCTTCAAGAATTCGCCGCCCTGCTACACCAGCACACCCATTCCTCCACCGGCCCCACCGCCGACCCGACCACGCGCGGACCACCCGCCACACCCACCGACCAAAGCGCCCGGCAACCACAACACCCACCGCCTATCGGTTTCCAGCCACCCAGCTCGCCGCGGCAGGATGCCGCGGAGCCGTCGCCACGTGCGGACGACTCCCCCGCGCCCACCTCCGTCTCGGATGCCGGTACGACGCTCCCGCAGCATGAATCCGCTGATATCGAGCGGCCGCGGCACGCTCCCGAAGAACAACGCTTCCTCGAGTGGTATCGAGGGCGGTCGGCCGATCGATCAGGGCTGCCCCGCCAAAGCCTGGCGGAGTATGTCGAGATGCACCACCTCGAGCTCGATCAGGTGCGGCGATGGCTGACCCGGGCGGGGATCGAGGCGAGTAGTCACGCGGCGGAGCAGATCGGGCAGCTTCCGTGGCCGGGTGACGGCGACAAGACGACGTGGCTATCCGAAATGCGCCGATATCTCGGGGTCGCACCGGCAGAGATGGACGCGCTGGTGGACGCGGTAGAGGGCACCTGGGAGGCAATCGAGCGGGGGACTCGGGACCTGGCGACCGAGCAGATCAGGGCCTTGCTGCGTCGGGTGCCGTACGCCCGGAGAATGTATACGGAGGCGTCATCCTATTATCCGGAGCTACTCACCGACAGCGGCGCTGCCGCATACCCCGAAGGTTATCCGGATATCGGGAGATACATTCGTTCCCTGCGCACCGAATCCGGCCTTTCGGAAGAGGACTTGGCTGCCGCGGTAGGCAAGTCGAGCGGCACGATAAAGAAGTGGGAAATAGGCGATATCTGGCCATCGGCAGCAGCGGTTCAAATCATCGCCGAAGCCTCACCGTTCTCGCACGATGCCACCTATGACGAACTCGTGGAATGTTTTACATATCTCCCGAGAGCCACCCCGATATTCCCCGACCCACGTGCCGTCGCATCCTTCGGCGAGTACATCCGGTACTTCATCCGCGTGAACCAGATAAAGGACGCGGATGCTGCGCGCGTTCTCGGACTCACACGAGTGCATATCGGGCGTCTCAAAAAAGGTGCGGAGATCGACGAATTGGCGATGCTGCGAATCTACCGTGATGTGCTGCGGGAGCGCGGGGTCGACCGATGGAATGATCTGGGCGAGGCGTGGGGACTTACTTACCGGATGGACCCGGCGGGCGAGACCGTTCCCGATCCGGCCTTCTTCCCGACAATCCACGATTGGCTGACCGCAGTACGTCTCTACTACGGAATGAGCTGGTCGGATTTCGCCTCGCGAACCGGAATAGCGAAGAACACGATCGCCCGAAGAGAGACACAAACCACACCGAGTGTTGTGGCCCTCCGGCAACTTCGGGACATTCTCGAAAGTCTGGACGAGCAACTGCCGGGAGAGCCCTTCACCAATGACACTCTGGTGAAGGCCTTGCAGCAGTTCTATGCCCGCCAGGACGTGGGAATCGGAGACGAAGAGGACACTCGTCTGGTCTGGGACCTGATAGCGACTCGGCCAGGGTCTCCCGAGGAGCGGGAAATTCGAAGTCGGCTTCTGGAAAAGTATCTCTGGATCGCGGAGGCAGCGCCTCAGTATTGGACAGTGCCAGGAGAAGAATACCAAGATCTCGTCCATCGAGCCCTCGAGGCCATCGCGACGGCCACCAGCACCTTTGTTCCGCCTGGCGAATTTCCCCGGGCCGCAATGGCGAATGCCCGCTGGGCCATGAAGTACAACTACTACAAGCAGATGTATCCGAACTTCGGTTCGAAGGATTTCGAGCTGATCTACACCGTGGATACGTACATCAGGAATCGAACCGATGTTCCTGGATCGGCCGAACCGGATGACGCCGAGATCAGTGCGGCTCTCGGATTGGATCTCGCCGCCGTCAAGAAGGCGAAGCAGTGGATCCACCTGCGCAAACCGGTGTTCCTGGATCAATCGAATCAAAGCACCGACGAAACCGACCGAGACGAGAGTGACGACACCTCCCGGGTGGACGTCGTGGCACCCGACGGCACTCGCTCCTCCTCGGAAGAAGAACTGTTAGACGAGGACTTTGCGGCGAAGCTGAGACAAGCTCTGCCCGATCTGTCCGAGGCAGCACGGCGCGCCGTGCTGCTCTACCTCATACAGGACATCTCGCTGGCCGAGATGTGCACGAGACTGGGTATCGGGCAGGAATCGGCTCAGGACCTGATAGTGAGGGCCACCGAGAGCATCCGGCAGGCTTACGTCGCCGAGCATGATGGTGACTCAACCGATACCCCGCGCCCGGGCCCCGGGCAGCCAGGGCCACCCGCAGAACCCACCGGCGACCCCGCGCCAGGACGGGACGACAGGTCTCACAATGATCCGGTAGCGGACCGGTTCGCCCAGATCCGTGCAGCTCTCTCCGATTTCCCGCCCGGGCACAGCGATGCCGCCGAAGTGATGCTGGCCGCGCTGCTGTCGACAACGCATGGGCGTACGCAGGTGCGGCACGGCCTTTTCGGAGATTCGGGCAACCGGTGGGTCGTGGTGGAGGTGATCGAGGAATTCGACGCGACATTCGACGTGGCGTCCGAACCAGCGCTACCCGTGCGCGACCTACCCGGCACATCGACGGCAGCGGGCCGACTCACCGAGTTGCTCGACGGCAGCGCCGGAGCATGGGGCTACGAGTTGAGTCACCTCGGGCAACACGCCCGCAGCGGACACGGAGGACGACGGAAGAGGTGGTTCAAGCTTTTCGAATCTCCCGCACAGCATGACCCGTCGACTGTGCTGCCCGACCCGATCGTGAAATTGAGCTTCGCGCGGGAGTCGGTGCCACGCGGAGTCGGGACCTCGCGCCATGCCGCCCGGGAGGTGCTGATCGGCGCGGGCTGGCAGGACACCGACCAGATCGAAGACGTGGAGCTGTCGGTGACCGAATTGGTCACCAATGTGCACGTGCACGATGCCGGAGACGCCGAGGTCCGCTACTGGCTGTTCGATGACGTGCTGCGGGTAGAGGTCACCGACGAGAGCCGAGGTTTGCCGAAGTGGCAGCCCGAGAGCAACTTCGCCGAACTCGAGCAGACCTCACAAAGCAGCCCTGACCAGGCGGCGGGCGAATTCGACGTGGACGAATTCCTGGACGCCATCGATCTGGACGCACTGGTGGCGGGCCGGCGAGAACCGGGCATGCGCGGCCGCGGCTACGGACTGCTGGACGACATGGCCGCCGCGTGGGGCGTGGACTTGGCCCGCACCGGGGGCAAGACGATCTGGTTCGAAGTGCGGCGGAACGGCCCACCGGGCACAACCCAGACCGATCCCGGAACACCGGGCGCCTCCCCGGCTCCCCAGCTCGCTTCGGAGACACGGCTCGGTCGACACGACGCCGGGACCGCGGTCGAGGGCACCGAGACGCCTGCCACATCAGCACCGAGTTCCGCCGCTGCCGAGGCTCAGCGACGTCTGGAGGGATGCATCGACCATCTGTCCCGGGCGCTGTGGGCACTCGGCTACAACAATGCCCAACCATCCACGACAGGCAACAACGACTGGCGAGCACTCGAAGCGGCAATCCAAGCGGGACTGAAACTACAACCCGCCTCCGATCCCATGGGATCGGTCATCGCCGATATTCGCGACTCGCACACCCGAACCGACACCGCGGTCATCCTCGTCGCGGACGAACCGTCCGACGGACAGACGGGCAAGCGGAGCCCTGCATCACCGCCGGCGGTCACCGATGCGGAATCGGCGCCGCTGGAGTATCGCGGTACTCCGGACGATGCTCTGGACACTCCACCCGGGCGCGCGGCCCGCAGCGACGGCGCCCCGGTACCGGCGACGCCATTCACCAAAGGTCCACCGATAGAGGGGCAGCTGACCTTCCACACGCCGCCAGGTGACGTACCAGGCGTTGGTCGAGGCACGTCGGATGGCGGCCTCGATGCCCTTGCCCAACTGCGCGCCGCCGTCGATACCGGCCAACTGGGGTTGGTGATCGAGGGGGTCCAGGCGGAACGCGAAGCTGCGGCAATGGGCGTGCCCACGGAGGTGGAACCGATCGAGCGGATCGACCAGATGCTTGCCGGGCTCTACGAGCTGCGCGCCGCGATGAGTCAACCGAACGTGCAGGTCCCGCCGACGCGGTTCCAGACACTGGTACAGCTCTACCACGCGGTGATGGAGCGGCTGGCGGCATTGACGGACGCGGACAATCTCACCACCGCGAACCGCCCGATAAGCGGAGTTCAACAGGTTTTCGACCTTCGCGACCGCAACCAGCGGGTCGCCGAAGCCAGGCAGCGGTTCGCCGAAGCCGACAGCCGGGTCGATCAGCTCGCGGCGAAGTTGGACGCGGCCCCGACCAACGCACCGGCGAGCGCCGGAGACCGGGGTCTGCTGGAGACTGTCGATATCGGTCTGCTGCGGACGTTGCATGCGCACCTCCAGACGGCAAGCGATGCCGCGAGGGTGGATCCGCGTACGGCGACACCGGCGCAGATAGCGAGATATCAGAAACTCCGCGGCATGTTCCACCGGGTCGATGAACTGCGGAGGACAGCGGACGACCCGGAGGCGGAGATCGCCGATGACCGCGTGCGGAACCTGGTCTTCCACTTCCACGCCGCGACGGAGTGGGTGGCTTTCGAGAACGCGAACGATGCCGACGCGACGAACGTCAGGAACGTCTACGTGCGGGGCCGAGAGGACCTGGTCAGGGCAGCGGTCGACCGTTTCCGCAATGCCGACGAGCGTGTTCGCTCGCTGACGCATGCCCTGTACCCGAGCACGCCTGACGGTGCCCCCGCCGGTCCGGCTACCGCACAGCCGGGGAGGTCATCCGAACTACCGGCACCAGAACCCGTCGTGGCGCCGCGGGCAGGAAACGAAGCAGCTCTCGACACACCGCAGCTACTCGACGCACTCCGGCAGATGTTTCCGAACGCCTCGTTCGACGACATCGTCGCGTTGCGCGAACTCTCCTTCCAGCGGAGTGGGACGAGCGCACCCGACCGTTCCCGCGAGAGTTTGGAAATCCTGCTGCGCAAAGCATGGGAGAGGCGAGCGGAGATCGGTACGCCGTTCCAGATCTACTCCATACAGATCGGCTACGGGGAAGGTGTTTCCACCTCTGATCCCGTCTCCTATCTCCGCGAGCTGGTGGAAATCCTCGAACATCGCTCTCCGGAGGAGAGGGTCGCCTACTCGCAAACTTCTGCCGGCGAGCTCGAGGTGCGCCTCGGCGACCTGGCTGCCGTGACCGGGGATCCTGCCGCACTTCCCTTTCTGAGATTTTCCCGCCCCAGCGAACCGCGGATGCGCGGCTTCCGCGTCTATATTCATCCGGCTCCGGACACCGCGCCCGGTCTGATGCGCGACTTCGTGCGGGAGGTCATAGACCAACCGGATCGGTTCCCCGGTGTCCGCAGCGCGAAGATCGCCGGACCGGTTGTACCCAGGAATGACGGCATCGTCACCAACGTGAACACCCTGGCGGACGCCGTACGGGTCCTCAACTGGCTGCGTGATTATCAGCAAGCCCATCCTGACTCGTTCCTGTGGTCCGTACCGGCGATGACTTTTCAGGTG
Organism: Nocardia sp. NPDC004573; assembly: GCF_053602135.1. Lineage (NCBI taxonomy): Bacteria > Bacillati > Actinomycetota > Actinomycetes > Mycobacteriales > Nocardiaceae > Nocardia > Nocardia sp. NPDC004573. The sequence goes on along the minus strand of NZ_JBSGDA010000022.1, from coordinate 94,283 downwards.
CTGCCCGGCGTGAGCCTCGGTGCGGAACCGGTTTATCCGCTGAGCTTCGGCGAGGTGCGCTCGCAAGCCATCTTCGTCGCGCTTCGATCGACTCGGGAAGCCGACGGAGATTTCGCCGCATTCCGGCAGCAGGCACTCACCACACTGGCCGCGGCCGACGTGGATCCCGACCATCCCTGGCTGCCTGCGGGCTCGCCCGCGTGGCGGGACCATCACGAAGTCGATCTGATCTCGGCAGCCGGTGTGACCGACCGGGGCGGGCGGGTCGGTGAGCGGCACGACGGGAACGAGGATTCCTTCGGGCTCACGACAGCCCGAGTCGGCGACGAGCAGTGGACCGCGGCGGCGGTTGCCGACGGTGTGTCCACTCAAGGGCACAGCGAAGAGGCCTCGGAGGCGGCCACCCAAGCGGCCACGGCAGTCCTGCATACGGAGGCAGCCCGTGTCGCACGCGGTGAAAGGCCGGACCCCGAGGCAACCGCGAAGAGAGCGTTCGAGGCCGCCGAGCGTGCCGTTCACGAGTTGATATCGACGAAATACGCTGATTCCGAAGTACCGCCGGCCACCACGCTGGTGCTCACCATCGCCACTTCGGCAAAGCTCATCACACTATCCCGCGGTGATTCACCCGCATTCTGGATTCCTCACGACGGCGGCCCCGCGATCCCGTTGACCGAGGTCGACCCGGCAATGGTCGAATTGGCCGAGAGCCTCGGTATGAGTGTCGACGAGCTCAGACACTCCTGGCTGGCCTCGAGCCTGCGGGACTACCTCGGTAAGGACACCGAATCGGGCGAGCTGAATCCCCTCGTCCATGACGTCACCGAGCACGGATTCGTAGCACTGTTCTCGGACGGCGCGGTGAACATCTACTACGAAGACGAGTCGAGCGCGGACAGTCCCGAGCAGAGGATCGCCGACACGCTCCGCCAGAAGCTGGCGGAATCGTCGGGCAATCTGCTCGGTGCGGCGAGAGCGTTCGTGCAGCACGCCATCGATGCGGAAGAGCACGACAACGTCACAGCCGTGCTGATCGACAGTCCTTTCCAGAACTCCGGTACCGCGAATTCCCTACCCACCGCGACCGAAAGTGGCGAGCCACTCGCCGCACATGATTCTGGAACGTCCGATGCCTTGCAGCGCATGGCGAAAGGCGGAAGGGATGTCGGCGAGCGTTACGAGATCGCGGATCGTCCCGCGACCGCGGCTGCTCAGGACAGCGAATTGTCAGCCGACCTCGTTGCTCAGGAAGGCCCACCGCAAACCGACGTACCGCGAGAACGTCTGGCCGCGTATGTCCAGCTAGGGGAACTCCAGCCCGGGACACCCGAGCATGAGCGCTTGGCCGCCGATATAGCTCGACGCGACGCACTGGCCCACCGTTGGCTGACGCTGGCACTGGGCATGTTCACCTTGGAACACCAGTTGGCCGCACCGGATCTGTCGCCGGCCACCGCGACCGAACTGGCTCGCCGGCGCGACGAGCTGCGTACCGAAGTCGAACGCGCCGGCCGGGCGCTGGCCCCCGGACACACCGATCCGGCCGCGCTGCTGGGGACGCCGCCTGATGCGCGTCTCCAGTCGATCATGCAGCCGGAGGAGGCACGACTGGCGTTTCAGGTGGTCAACGACCGGTACGGACGCCAGGTGGTCCCTATCCCCAACGGCGTGCGAACGGCTCTCATCCATTCCCGGGGAGATCTCACGCGGGCGGTGGGTGACGACAACCTGCATGAGTTCACCTCCCTGACCGAAGCTTTCGACCTCATCGACCAGATGCCCGCCAAAGCGACAGCGATCGTGCGAACGCTGTCGAACTTCAATACCGACAACGTGGTGGTGTTCACCAAGGACAGCGGCGGCCCGGTCATCGAAATCAGCCCGCCGATAGCCCGCATGAAGCCGATCGACCGCTCCACGGGTGCCGCGAAATACGATTCGGTCGTCCGCGCAGTCTGGGTCGCACTCTACGACGAGAACGGCGTGCTGATTCCCCCTCCGGGGCCGAACACCGACGCCCCCTCGAGCCACCCCGCACAACAAAAGCGCCCTGGAGGCGGCAGTCCGTCCCCCGGCCCGGTGGTGTCCTTCCAGGACGTCGATCCCTTCGCCCCCGAGCGCACCGCCCGCAAGCGTCACCGCACGTTGACCGGAATCCTCGGACCCGACGGACTCGATTGGGGCGTAGTCAACTACAAGAATCCCGTCACCGGCCAGCTCTCGGGTATGGGCGAACCCGAGGAACCCGCCGACAACTCGGACTCGGAAAGCGCCGCGACCACATCCGGGCTCACCGGAGCGAACCAGCAACCAGTCCCCCGCGAAGACACCACTACCGGCCCGCCCGCCCACAACACACAGTTCACGGTGCGCGCGCAAGGTCCTGACCCCCGGAGCGAGCTGGCACGCATGCGTGCGGGCTCGCATGCCTGGGATCAGCTGAGTGAGCTGCTGTTCGACTGGCCCGCCGACACGATCGACGACTTGGGGTTGGAACTCGCTGAGCGCGTGGTGACCGCCCTCGAGGACAGCGATGACGGCAGCGTTCGGGTAGCACTGGAGGAAATCGGCAACCCGGGCGAGCGCCTTCTCCGCGTGACAGTGGCTGACTCGACCTTCGAATTGCGGGAAGCTGACGAGCTGCCGCAGTGGCTGGCCGAGATCATCGCACCGGTACGTCACGTGCGCCTGAATGTGCCTGGGGAGCTGGCTATCGCAGTGCGGTTCCGCGACATCCCCAAGATCGCCAAAGCACTCGCGCCGCACAACCATCTCGGTGCCTCGGCTGATGTCGCACAGGACGATATCGACCGCGGGTTGCGTCATCGGGCGCGAATCAACCGCGGGCGACTGCACGCGTCGCTCCGCAATGTCCTGGCCGAACCGACCTTGTACCGCTCCGGTGACTCCGTGGTGGAACTCAATATCTACCCGTTCTGGGACCAGGACTTCCGGAGCGGGCTGAGTCAGCTGAACCTGACCGGACGCGACGATCGAACGCTGCCGCTCGATGAATTCGTCGACGCCATAATCACCGACCTCGAGCAACGCAGGCAAGCAGCCGGGGCGGATGACCAGCCACAGCAAGTCCCCCACCCCACCACGCCCTCCGCATCCGCGCAGGACAGCGCAGCTGAGCCTCGCCTCGTGCCGCCACAGGTGAACGCACCCGATGTCTTCCACGACGACCGCGCCGCGACACCGCCGCGTCTCGACGCTGCGCCCACTCCAGAGCGCGGGTCGGCACACTCCGCCTCCCAAGACTTCCATCACCACGAAGACGATCCGCTGGGTCGGCCCGATGGCCCGGGCGCACGGCATCAAGACGATGGCGAATCGGGTCGCCGAGAGAACTCGAACCTACGGCAAGTGCTCGACCAGATCTCCGAACGGTTGGTCTTCGACGGCCGCGGTGCTGCCGTGTTCGACGCCGACGGCCTGACACAGCGCGAGATCGAGGTCTATCAGCAGCAGTTCGCTTTGCTGAGCGGAGGTGCGGGCACTTTCCATGACCAGGTCATCGAGCAGATGCGCGAGGCTGCCCGGCATGCCCCCCTGGACAGGTACGTCAACAGATACGGCTTGAACACGCCCATCGATGAATTCCACCCTCCCGAGGGAATCGCGGGAGAGGTCGATCGCGACGGAGTACTGGAAGCCAACGTCTACGCAACCGAACGCACGCCGAGCGGGTCGGTGATGTTCGACCAGATGATGGACGAGATCGGCCATCACGTGCGAGGAATCCGGGGAGCCTGGGAAGTCGGTCTCGGGGAACGCGACAATCTCGACACGTTCAACGCGCTGATCCAGGATCTGTGGTCGTCCCCGGAGGACGCGGCCCGGGGTACCTTCACCGGAAAAATCGCCGCACGTTACGGGTTCACGCATGTCTCGTTCGAAGGACTGATCGGCTCTATCGGCGATTATTCCCACGTCAGAGTGCTGTTCACCAAACCAGTTACGGAAGCGACCGAACCCGACCAGACCGACGGCAGCGACATTCCCACGCCTGGTCGGCAAGTCGGAGGAGGTGCGACGCCATCTCCGCGCGAGCAACCGCATTTCTACGACGACGTCGACCCGCACGCGGCCCTCGATACCCCCGCCCGAAACCAGCGCATCGGACGCCGAGCCGGACCCGACCCCCGCGTCTTCCATCACGACGAGAACGATCGGCTGGGCCGACCCTACGGGCAAGCCGTACCACCTACCCCGCCCGATGCGGGCGAACCGTCACCCACCGCTTCCGGCCATGGGACCGAAGGCTCCGCACACGCGGGAAGCGACGATCCGCCTGTGCGACGACCATTGTGGCCGGACAAGGCCGGCGAGAAAGCTGAGCCGACGCCGGGTGCTGCGCCTCGCACGGCTACACCGGGCAGCGAGCAGGCCGCGCCGGAGAACTCGGACCACGCTGCCCCGTCGGCCACGCAGTCAGCGGAAGCGACGCTGACGTCATCGCCCCATCAGCGGCACACGCCCGACCACGCAGTCACACCTGCGGCACAGGGCCGGACGTCGCCTGCCGCTGCCGGCCAGGTTCCGGATTTCCGCAGGCCGAGCGATGAGGCGGTGGAGCTGTTCCATCGGATACTCGACGCTGAGCAGGCCGATGACCCGCATGCGCCCGAACTCCGGGCAGAGGCTGAACGGCGCATCCCGGATGACGGGGAGCGTGCTTACCTCGAACGTTACGTCGGCAATGAACGCAGGGCCGCGGCGTTGGCGGCGGAGCTGGGAATGACACCGGAGCAGCTGCGTGTGTCGATGACCGAGGAGCTGAGGCAGGCATTCAGCGGGGAGATCGTTATCCGCACCAGGGCCATCACTCTGGTGCGCATTCTCGAGAGCGGCAGATTCAAAACCATTTTCGAGACCGCGGCTAAAAGCCTTCTGGGGCGAGCGCAGTTGGCGCGTAGGGCGGAGATCGAACAGAAGCTGTTCGGATACGCACACGACCTGGCGGCGACACTACGGCCGGTATATGCCCGTGTTCGTACGACCCAGGGATCGTGGGCTCACGAAGGCGATATCGCCAAAGACCACGGCGACGTGGACGTCATACTCAAATCAACTGTGTTACAGCGTACAACGGCGAGCGTCGGTGACCCATGGGGCGTGAAGGCGATCCCGAGCAGCATCACCGACCCGCAGCCGGAGTCTTTCGCGGCCACCCCGAGCAACCATCGCGAACTCGCCTACTTCGGGCTCGAAGGCATCGGCCGCGATTATGGCGGGGAGAGGTTTCTCCGTAACAGCTATATCGAGGCCCAAATTCACGGCGGTGTCCCGGTCGCCGATATCGCACACGTCGTCTTCCATCGAGATCCGCCGGACAGGGCATTACAGGCAGCGCTTGCTGCCCACGGCATCCCATGGTCGATGGCCTCCGATTACTCGAGCAACCCGCGACAGCCGAATAACGGTCGACCGTCGGACAGCCCTGATCGCCCTCCGGATGCCGCCGAAGCTGGTTCAACTACTACATCGACGCCCGTCCACGGGGCCGTACCGGATTACGATTCGACCGACGGCAACGCCACCACATCCCAACCGACATCCCGCTCGAGCACACCATGGGGCAGTCATCCCACCGCGGCGACGACGCGCGGCTCGGACCAGGTACAAACCCAGCAGACGAGCACCAACGACGGCGGCGCAGCGACCACCGCACTCGATCCCAGCGCCCAGGCCGCTGCAGCTCCCGCAACGAACCCTTGGAATCGAGCCGCGCAAACGAACACCGCAGACGGGGCGCCGAGTCCGCGAGACCGCGAACCGGAGCCGGCAAGCAACGCATCGGGGACCGCCGGCACTCCCGATCGACAGGACAATGGCACTCGGTCGCAGAGCACCGGCGCCACACACACGCCGACATCCACCACGAACCCGTGGGCTGCCGGTACCGCCGCTGCTAGCGATCACCGACCTGCGCCTAGCGACTCACCCGACACCGATGCGGTGCCGGAGATCGCGCGGACCGAGCCCGCCGAGCCGACGCCGCAGCACAGCCCGACCGCGCGCACCACCCCATGGAACCGCCGCACACGCACCGCGCGCGAGACCGCTGCGATCTCGGCGCAGACATCGACCGGCACGCCTACAGGGAAAGCCGAGTCCGAAGGTGAAGGCGCCGTCGTCGATCCGGACGGCACACAGGACAGCAGTGGAGCGCGTGGTTCCGAGAGCGGCGACAGGGCCGATGGCGGCGGTGATCCGCAACGAACTCGCCGACCGGACGATGCGACCTCGGAACCGGAGGCCGGCACGGCCGATGCCGCCGAAAACACAACCGGCCGAGAAACTGGGGTCCGCACGAAATACGATGCCGTGTCACTGCCGTCGGACAAGTACATGTACACGCCGGAAGTCGCCGCATCGCTGGACTACACAAATGTGTACACCGCTGTCGGGGGCGGGATTCACGACGAAGACGCGCCCTACACCACCGGCCCGGAAGGTGATGTATTCTTCCTGACAGCCAATGGCGACCGCTCGATGCCGGCCCCGCCTGGAACGCATGCCCTGCTATACAGTTCATTTCCCGAACCCGACATACATGTATATTCATTCGGGCACTGGTTCATCGACGGCGGTCGGCAGGTATACATTATCTTCGGCAGTAATATGCTCCCGAAGGCATCGGCCGACTTGAAGTACGTCGCCCAAGGCCTGTTCGAAATGGCCGAGCGCGGTGTACCGGTGGAATTCGACGACACCATCCTCGGGGATCTGTGGCGGAAGCAGATTCCGGTCGGCGTGCCGACCGCCGGTCAACTGATCGACCAGCGCGGCGAAAGCCCCCACCCGGCAGTCCCCGATGCTCGCGCTATGTTCCCGGGGGCCACCGCTCAGTTTTGGATGTACGTCACGGCCGTTGTCCCGGCGGACGATTCGCTGTCGATCGTATTTTCGATCAACCCGGTTCTCGGTAAGCAGGGCCGGATCACCCTCGTACTCACGCGCGAAGATGACGTAATCACAGCCAAATACACGGATGTCATTCTCGGCGAGGACGCCGATCGGGTATCCGCCGCGATCGACGAATTCCACACCAGGGCTGTCGATCCGTGGCTGGCCAGGTCGGGAGCCATTTTCACCGGCAGCGACGCGCCCGTGGACAGCGCGACCGATGATCCGGGAGCTCAGCTGCAAGAACTGCGCATTCGCCTGGAATCGACACGGGCCGAACTCGCCGAGGTACTGGGCGTGCTCACGGATCTGGTGCGAGCCGGGTGGGTGCGACAGGCGGTGACCATCGCTCAGGGGTGGATTCGGGGGCTGAGCGAGACAGGCTGGGCGGCGGTAGCTACAGCCCAGGAGATGGATCTTGTCATCGACTGGGTCGCACTGCGGCTTCCCGTGCTTCGGGACATCGAAGCCGCGAATGCGGCGCAGGCCGATCCGGTGATACAGCAGCAGCTCGCAGATTCAGGCGAGGAGTTGGATCGCCGATTGGCGAACCTACTAGGACTATCGGAACCTGGCCCGACAGCCCACGCATCCGCCGACAATTCACTGATAGAGCTACGCGCGCTCGCCGATGCGACGAGCAACCCGGACCTCCAGCGACTCGTCGATGTGATCGAGAACTTCCTGCTCGCCGACCACGCCGTCACTCGGCTCGAGAATGAGATGCGTGCCGGCAGCGAGCGCCGCCGCGGGCGAGCGGAAGCTACCGAAGCACCGGACGATGCCGCGCCCGAGCCAGACGAACCAACGCTGTCCGACACCGGTGTGGCCGACGCCGGCTCGTCACCGCAGGCGCCTTTTTACGGTTGGGACGATAATGGCGGCTACATCGAATTCGAGTTCGACGATATTTGGATCATTCCAGTGTCTTCGTCCGACGGCAGGATCTCCGGCGCAGGCTTCCCAGGGGACGAGCAAAATGCTGATGAGATTCGAGCGTGGGGCCTGACGGACAACAGGCCCGGAAACCGGGAATTTATACCCGTCTGGCCGGTGTCGGATGTGGCAACAAGAATGCCGGATATAGCTCCGACATCGCAGTGGGCTGAAGACCCGCAGCCCGAGAAAGCGCCGTACTTCGATGCGGATACGAATTCTGAGCCGATCGTCTTGTTCGCGCACGCAGAAGAAAACGGCTATCTGATCAATATCGAAGATCGGCAGACCGGGCAGCGTCGGGGAGTCCTCGTCGACGGAATCGTATTCGGCCGGATTGTGTGGTCGAGTGGTTACTTCCAAACCGCTTCCGCCCAACACCCGGGAAGTCAGTTGCTGCTGGTCGGGTGCAGCGCGGCGGCCGGAGACGCACACCGGTTGCTGTCGAACTATCTGCACGAACAAGGTTTCACAGGGGATGTCTGGGGCGGCCGAGACATCATGCTCACGAGCGATGAGGGGCATGTATGTATTCGGATCGAAGTGGCACCGGACGGCACCATGGTTCCGCCATTCGACGTTACGCGCGCTCCGGGATCTCCTCGGGAGGAAGCCCCCGCAGAGTTGTCGCCGCAGCAGGCGGCACAGCCGGAGGTGCGTCCGCCCGACCAGGCGGCTGAACCGTCAACCAACCCGGGCGGACTCCCACCCAATCCGCTACCCCCGGGGGTAGAACTCTTCCACCATGTCGACCCCAACCCTATCGACGCCCACTTCCCACACCGCCCACACGGCATCGGAGCGAACAAACAACGAAACCTCAACCAACACCTTCTCGAATTCCACCACCATGGCAACGGCGATGACCGATTCTGGGAAGAACCACATCCGAAGGACGCTCGGGACACCAGCACCAACCCCGGCGCCGGCGAGGCATTGCTGGCGGTCGAAGCAGCGGCCAAGGCGGCTCTGGACGCAGCCGCCAATGGGGACGAGCGTCAGCTCAAACGGCTGCGACGGACCATCCGACAACTCGGCAATCCCGACTACGAGCAGTACCTCGAACTCCGTTTCCTGCAGGATCTGACGGTTGCCGACGCCACGGCCGCGATCAGCGCCAACCGTACGGCTGATGCTGCCAAGTCGCTACGGCGCCGCGCCGTTCACGCTCTCGCCGCGGTGCTCCCGGTGAGCCCGGCAGAGTTGCTGGACAGTCTCGACGCAGCAGCGCCGAACGCGACCCTGATGGAGCTTGCCGACCGGATCAGTTGGCAGACCGCGCTGACCCAAACGCTACGGGCGGCGATCCTGTCGGGGCGGTTGGCCGCAGGCCGTTTGCTACCTGTCGATGACGCATTGGCCAAGCACTTGGGCCTCTCGTCCAGAGACGTTGTCGATAGCGCGTATCGGCAGCTCTCCCGCGAGGGTTATGTGGTGGTCCACCGTGGGGGGGTCGGAACGAAGGTAGCGAGCCGCGATCAATGGCCTGGTGCTCCGCCATCGGAGGTCGCTTCGCCGATTACTCCTGAAGAGATGCTGGGGATCTTCACGGAGGAGGCGCCGATAAGCGAGTTGTTGCAGGCAGCCGGGGGGAACTTGAAAGTGATGGTCCTGTCTGCGTTGCGCCGAGCGGTGCTGTCGGATCGTTTGGCCGGTCGGATGCTGCCTCGGGCAGAGCAACTCGGCGCCGCTATGTATATGTCGAGAGGCCCCGTGGAGAAGGCTTATCGTCAGTTGAGCGTGGAGGGATATGTAGCCATCACTCCCGGGTTGGGAACGACGGTTAAAAGTCGGAACCGATGGCCGACCCAGCCTCCGGCGACGCCTCCCCGAGGGAATGGCCTGTCCGATCTCGACGTCGAAGTGCTCGAGCTGACCGCGGCAGGCCTGTCCGTCGGAGAGATCGCCGAGGCCGCCGGTGTCCCCCGGAGCAAGGTGAATTACAGCTACGAACGTATTCGCGTCAAGCTCGGCCTCAGCGGTGATCGAGCGGAGATCGTGGCGGTAGCAAAGCAAAGACGGATCATCGGCGACCACGACCATCTCGAGGCACGCAACGCTTCCGGTGAAAGCCACAAGAGCCGTAGACCGCCGACCGATGTCGAACCGGAGGGCTCCACCAACAAGCGCGACGGCTCCGAACCACGGCATGTCACTAGGCACGTGGGCATGATCGGGCACGCAAGCGTCCCCCCCTGGAACGACATCGACGGCGCCGGTGCCGTCTCCGAGGATGGCCTCTCGAATCTCGGAAAACCGCGCCAAGTGCGCAGACGGCTGCACAAGCTCAGCGAGACCCACATAGATGGGGGTGGTTGGGTCTCCGGAGGAGGGCGACGGCACGAGCAGGGTGACGGTGCCGTGTCTCCGGATTCGAACGATGGGTTCCGCTATTCCGGCCGCGATTATCTCGATCCCTACGAGGCCGCCGTTGCCGCGGTACGAGATCTGCCGACGGATCGGGGAGATCTGAACCCGGATCTCACCCTGGAATTCTTCCCGCTCTACGCACCCGATGGTCTGCGGACCGAGGAGGACTTGGAGGCGGTCGCGACGGCCGTGGGCGACCTGATGCACGAGCGTGGCTGGCGAGATCGGAGTCAGATCGAAGCCGCCTCCGAGCTGGTGCGCGTTGCGGGGCGCAACGCGATGACGTACATGGAGCGGTATACCCGCTCGCTGCAACGGTCCGGCGTCGAGTGGTATGAGGAACAGACGGCCGTGCAGGACATGAAGGCTCGGCTCACACTGCGGATGGCCACGCAGGCCGATGCTCGGTCGCTGTACGTGTCATTCGACGTGGACCAATACCGTCCCGAGCGATCTCCCGACATCGAGCTGCTCACGTGGCATGCGCCGCTGTTCAGCCATGCCGAGGTCGGAACCGAGGTGCGGGAACTGCTCGACTCGGCCACCGTGTCGGGTGTCGAGCAGTGGGGTGAGGTCTGGGCTCGGTTCGACGAGCCGCGGTCGGAACCGCGCGGCGACAGCGTCGCGCCGCCGCCTCGGAGCGACCTCGAAGCGAAGGCCCGCATCGTTCGGAAACTGTACGACGACCACCATATCCGTTTCTCCGAGTGGGAAGATCCGGTCGTCACGGTGCAAGCCGTCGAATCCGTCGACCGTGCGCTGCGACACCTGATCGCGGAATACGGCGGCCGATTCGCACTGCGCGATTTCAGGTTCGACGAAGAAACCGAGGGCTTCGGCGTGACCCGAAGTTTCGGCACCACCACTCCTGACACCAGGGACTACTACGCGTCGATCAGGCTCAACAGAAGAATCTTCACCGATCCGGAATTCGCCCAGTCGTGGGCGGATCAAGTTGCCGACCACCGTTGGGCGGAGTCGGCCGAGGACATGATCTACCAGTTGACGCACCACGAGTTCATTCATGTCGTGGCGGACGAGGGTAACTGGACGCTCCATGACCTCGCACCGGCGATGCTGTGGGCGGCCTACGAGCTTTACCGTGGATTCGATCTGCTACCGGCCGAGGTCCAATTCACCGACTGGCTTGCCCTGTTACCTCATTACGCACTGCTGTTGTTTGCACACCCGCTCCTGGATACGTTCGATCCGGTCGAGGGTGTGGCCGAAGGAGCCAGGACCGGTGCGGTCGTATCGTCCTTGCCGTTGACCGATCCGGCACGAGTGCTGCATTGGCTGACGGTGACACGTGATGGATCGTCGCCGGCGGAGTTCTTGGCGCGATGGGCACAGCGGCGAGCATCGGGCGACCCGGACGTATCACTACTTTTGCAGGACTTCCGCGACCTCACCGGCCGGGACGATGTCGCGATACCAACCCGTCTCCGTCCTGAGCACACGACAGCCGACGTTCTGGCGGACGCAACCGGCGGGCAGCTGCGCCGTTTCACGGATGTCGGGGAAATCGACGCCGAGTTGCGCGCCTCGAGGCAGTCGCCAGATGGTCGAGACGACGATCGCGGCGATGGTGTATCGGCGATTGTCATCGAGCCGGACGGCCGCGCCTACTTGCTGGTGCGCCGCGTCGCCGAGGACGGCCCAGTCCGGATCGAGCTGCGCAATCCGGCCGAGGGCATCCTGTATGCCAATCACGTGCCACCGGCAGCATCGCCGCGATCGCCAGGTTTACAGGCCATCTTCTTCGACAAGTCCGGCGAGGGCTTGTCGGCCGTAGTGCCGCTGGAGGAAGCCGAAACCTCCCCGTTCGACGACCCCGATGAACCCTGGCGGCGAACCCCATTCCTTCTCGACTTCGATGGCACCCTGGTGTTCTCCATGGGGAGTCCCACCCATCACGGCCACGAGGTGCTCGAAATCACCGCGAACACACTCGACTGGCAGATCCAAGAGTTGCTGGGCGCGCACAACTGTCACTGGCTGGCCGCCGCCCTGCACTGTATGACCGGCTGGGACATTGTGGCGATCGACAGTCTGGTCAGAGGTGTTTGGCAGCCCGTCCACACAGCTGTCCGGACCCCCGACGGTGACCTGCTCGACATCTTTGGACTCGCCGCCCCGGACACCGTCGCCGCGCGATGCGCCGGCTCGAACCCGTTCAGCTACCGAACCGTGCCCGTGGAGCATATGCCGGGTGATGTCCTCGTCGAGATCGGTCATCTGCGGGGAAACGAGTTGTGGTGGGCCGCCGAATTCTCGGCGCATTTCGTCGCGACCACCGTTCATTTCGCACGATATCTCCTGCGCAACTTCGGATTCGCCGAGATCGCCGACACCCACGACCTGCAACAGCCACACCATAAGCAACGGAACACCAGCCCAACCCCGGCACCCGCCACTCAACCGACCGAAATCCCGGACCATCGAGCAACCGACAACTCGGTCGATGACGCGGAGCAGTTGGGAGCAGCCGAGAAGCTCGGTCCCGGAACGAACGAAACGACCCCGGTCCACGGGCGAGACGCGGCGAGGATCACTCCCGACCGGGATCTGGTTCAGCAGATACGGGGACGTCGCGACTCCGTTGCCGAGGAATTGTCGATCAATCCAGCAGAGCTTCAACCGGGCTCCCTGCGCATCGTCGAGCTGCGGGAAGAACTCAACGAGTTGCGGACCAAGCTGGCACCACTGGCCGGTGTGCCGCGGTCGGAGCTGACCGACGAGCAGCGCGCCGACCGTCGGCGCGCGGCCCAACTCCACGACCTGATCGAGGCGACCACCACATATCACGAACTCGACACGCGAACAGCCGGAACGAATGCCGTCGAACCCGGCCAAGTGCGCGCACCAGTGGGACGGACGATCGTCGAGGATCTCGGGCTTCCCGCCGAGGTTGCCACAGCCGAAATCATCGGCGAGGACCCCACCGCCGCACTGCTGCCGCAGGAACAGGTGCTGATCGAGGCGATCCAGTCGGATCCGGAGGGGGTGCGCGAACGCGAGATCGTATACGGACGCACGTGCGCCCACCGGGCATTGGCGCGCCTGGGCGTGCCGGTCGAACCGGTGCTGCGCGCGGGCGAGAACGTGCCCGGCGGAATGCCTCTGTGGCAGCCCGGCATCGTGGGAAGTATCAGCCACACACTGGGCTTCACCCTCACCCAGAAAACCGGGTACTACGTGGCCGCGGTATCTCGGCACCATCGATCGATCGGCATCGATGCCGCGCACAACGAGCCGATCTCCGATGTGCTGCGAAATCGTATCGCGCTGCCCGAGGAGCAAGCTTGGCTGAGCCGCATCGGTGCGCACCGCGGCGTTCACTGGGACCGAGTCCTGTTCTCCGCCAAAGAAAGCGTCTACAAGGCGTGGTACCCGCTGACCCACCGCGCGCTCGACTTCGAAGACGCACTGATCACGTTCGATCTCGATGCAGGCACCTTCACCGCACGGCTGCTCGTCGAGGACCGATCCACTCTCGACGGCCGGCCACTGACCGAATTCCACGGTCGATTCCTGGTCGACGGCGGCGTAATCCTCACCGGAATCGCTGTTCGGCGACCACTGCCGGATGCCGCGCCGCCTGCGCGGAAGCGCACCGAGCCACACGCGGACAGCGAGCCCACAGCCGGTGAAACGACACGGTCGGCGCAGGAAAGCAGCGCGGCCGCATCCGAGGTGGCTCTTTCAACCGATACGACCACCGAGACACCCGCGCAGCGTGGGACCATACATCCGGCAGGCGAAACCGCGGTCGCCGAGCCGCACGCCGACATGGCGTTCCATCACCCCGGACACAACCCCCTCGCCCCCGAACGCCACCGCGCCGCCGGCCTGAACCCGGCCGAACACATGCTGAACCAGCACCTGGGACATATCGACAACGACGAGATCCCCGGTGACCGCGTGCCGTGGGACGACCCGAAACGACGGCATCGAGCGGAGCGGGCGACCGACGACGTAGACCCGGACAAGACACCTCGGCGCGCCCTGCGACCAGCCGACGCCGGCGCATCACCTCCGAACAACCAGGCACAAGATCCCCGCGCCCCGTCCGGTGAACAGTCCTCGGGTGGCCCCCCAGCCCTCCAGGCCGAGCCGGGGATGCCCGCTGGCGGCATCGCCGGCGTGCTGCGGCAATTGAAGCAGGCCGTCACCGCGGCATACACGGATCTCGAAGGTGTTGAGGAGTCCGACCCTGTCGTCGAAGCGCTTTTCCAAGCGTCCAATGAGGACTTCGCAGCTCATTTCCATAGACTTCGGCCGGTCCAGCAAGCAGCCGTGGTCCTTCGATATCAGCTTGGCCGCTCGGAAACCGAGACAGCACACGTGCTGAACGCGGTTGCGGAGCCGACGAAGCCCATCGGGGATGTCGCGACACGAACTTTGCTGTCCGGTGCGATACGGCGACTGGCCAGATCGGTCGCCGCCGAGCGTGGCGTTCCGGACACAGACGACAAGCTGACCCCGAACGAGACCCAACTCTTCGAGCTGTTGGCTCAGGGGTTGACGGCCACAGAAATTGCGGAAACGGTCGGATGTTCTCCGAGAACCGCAATGGAGGTGATCGATGGGATTGTCACGAAATTCAGGGCAGAAAATAAAGCAGCGGCTGTAGCGGAGGCCACACGCAGAGGGTCTCTGAACATTCTCGATCTTCCCTTTGCACAAAAAGATCCCATCACACTATCGACCGACGACAGGACCGTCCTCATCCTGACGGCGAAAGGATTCACCGGCGCGGCGATCGCGAAGACGATGACGGAGTCGACGAGCCGAACTATCTCCCCCGGGAACGTGAAGGGAATCATGGACCGAGTCGGCCGGGCTTTCGGGATTCGCGATCGAGCCGGAATTGTTTCGGTCGCGCTCCGGGAAGGAATCCTCGACGTCGATGGCTCCGAGTGGTCGCGGTGGGGTAATCCGAGCGGCGTCGAAACAACTTTATCCGAGCGCGAAACAGCGGTCCTCGAATTACTGGCCAGAGGTATGACGAATGCGTCTATCGCCGAGCATCTAGAGTTATCGCCCGGAGCCGTCGGAGCCTACCGACAGAAGGTACACAGGAAGCTCGGAGCCTCGACTCGGGAAGCATTGATGGAAGCCGCCCGGCGCCGCGGCATGGACATCGCCGACCCGGAAGAGCCGAGCCCGCCCGAATTGTCCGAGCGTGAAGTCGATGTGCTCAGGCGGATTGCGATGGGCGCGGGATACGGCGAGATCGCAACGGAGCTCGGAATAGCCAAGGGCACTGTACTGACCTATGTGCGGAGAATCCGCGGAAAGCTCGGCGTAGGTTCGGAGTCCGACCTGGTAGAGGCCGCCCGGAACAACAGCATCAACTTGGATGCCGACCTTGCAGCCTCTAATGCGGAGGCCGATCCCGCTCCCACCCGAGAAGAACCGGTACGCAATACCTCACAACGACCGCATCCATCGCACGATGACGCCGGTCGAGTTGTGCCCCACGAACATGATTCGGGCCAGGTCGCTGAATCACGACTCGACTCGCCGAAGGCCAGCCCTCCCACATCCGCCGAGGAGCAGCGATTCATCCGATGGTTCCGGCGGCGACTGGCGGACAAGTCCGGACAACCACGGCAGAGCTTTGCCGAATACATGAAGATGCACCACCTGCTGCCATCCCAGGTGGACAGGTGGCTGGCCAACGCGAAACTCGACTCGACAGAATTCGCATCAGCACCGGGCGCACAGTTCCCCCGCCCCGACGGCAATGACCCGACGATATGGATGCGCAAAGTGCGCGAGTATCTCGGCGTGCCGCACCACCAGATGGACGAACTGATCGACGCCGCGTGGACCTGGAAAGCAGCAGAAGAGGGAAGCCGACAGCTCAAGATCACTCATGTCCGAGCCCTCCTGCGCCGAGTACCCGGCGCGCGCGAGACCTACATGCAAGTGGCACGAATGTATCCCGCTTTGCTGACAGCAGATGGTGAACCGGCTTACCCGGAAGGCTATGCGCATATCGGAGAATACTTGGCGTTCTGCCGTAGATACCATAGTGAACGTATCAAGGATTTCTTTCAGCCCGCCCGCGATTTCCTTGAATTCGAGACGTACACCACGGCAGAAGTCGCACAATCGGCTGGAATTTCATCTTCTTACTACGATGATATCGAGAAGGGCCGAGACCGCCCGTCCGGGAATGTCGCAAAAAATCTGCTCGCCACAATACCTCCGCCTTACGGAGTCATCGAAGACGAAATTGCCGAATGCTATGTCCATCTGGCGAGGACGACTCTTAGATACCCGAACCCCTCCGTCGCCGGATCATTCGGAGAGTACAGCCTCCACTTCCGCGCGGTCAATCACTTGTCCCAGACGGAGACTGCGTCGATATTTGCCATCCGAGCCTACGCGCTGAGCGACTATGAGAACCAAATAGGAAGGAGTCGAGAGCTTCAGATACTGAAGGTCTACGATCACGTTTTGCACCGCGCAGGACCTTGGAACGAGCTTGCCGAAGCGTGGGGATACGAATACCGGATGGATCCGGCAGGCGAAACAGACCCGGATCCGGCGGCCTACGATTCTGTGAACGATTGGCTCAAAGCAGAGCGGCTTTACCGTCGAATGACTACAGCCGAATTCGATGCACAAGCTGGAGTAGCTGAGCTCGCATATTACCTGCGTGCAGATGGACACAGACCGCGCCTTACCTACTTGCGTAGAATCCGCGACAATCTGGGTATACCTCGAGACAGCATGAGAGCAGCCGTGCTGCGTTATTATCAGCGTCGCGATATTGTCGGCCACACCACCGACGACGACCTGATATGGAAGCACATCGAAGCCCCGGTCGGATCACAGGAGGAAGCGGCAGCTCGCGATCAGCTATTCGAAAAATATGCTTGGATCGCTGAAATCGCCGCCCGACGATGGCGGAATGCAGGGGAGCACGAAGATCTCGTGCAACGCGGCAACGAGATGATTCTCTCTGCTATCCGCAACGCCACTCCCGGTACGAACTTGCGCGCTCTGTCATTGGCGAATGCGCTTTTCTCCATGCGCAGAGCCTACGCCGAGTCCCGAGATCCCGATCATGACAAAAAAACTGCCGAGATGCTCCGCGCGGTGTCCGCGTATATAAACCGGCATGTCGATGAGACCGGCCGGGAACCCGACAATTACGAGATCGAGCAGGCCACGAACCTGACCGCAGCCCAGGTTACCGAGGCGAGGACCTTGCTCGCGCGGCGGGTGCGGTCGTTGGACGAACCGATTGGTGATGAATCCGGAACAAGCCGACACGATGTCAGGGCGCATTCGGTTTTCACGAACGAGGACGGGCCCTCTTCTGCATCCTATGACGTGGAATTCGAGGACACACTGGACAGTGCGTTGTCGGATCTCACCCAGCCCAACCTCACGAAGCAGATAGTGCTCCATCTGATGGAGGACCAGTCGCTCGATGACGTGGCCACTTCACTGGGGATCACAACCGACTACGCTGGACAGTTGCTCGACGAAGCCCGCGACAGGCTGCGCACGGCATTCGGCCGACCCGATGAGAAGAACGTCGTCAAGGGACGCTCGCCACAACCACCGGCCAACCCACACGCCGCCGAGGTTCCTCACTCCTCGGAGGGCGCTGTGCACCCCGTCTGCGCGGTAGGTGCCTTCGCCGACGCCCGCGACATGGGATTCGACGTCCAACAACCAGTCGACGTGACAGGACCCGTGCCCCCAACAGCAGTAGCCTGGCTGGCCGGAGCCCACCACCAACGGTTCGACGGCGGATTCACCGAAATAGCCCAACTGCTCACCGCGCTGGGAGCCGGCGCCGGAATGCTCGTCAACGCCCGCCCAGTCGGCGAACCGATCGGACACCTCACGCTGTGGCACAACGACGGCGAACACATCTGGATCCACGACCGCCACGCGCGACAACCCGAAACCGTCTACGACCCCGACAACCCACCCTTCACACCGGAGACCACACACGCGCTGCAACTGACCCGCCTCACTGGCACCAGCACCCTGGAATCACGACAACACCAACTGCAAGTTGCCAACCCCCACACCGACCCCGACCCCGCACGCGGACGCGCCCTACGCCCAGCCGACGCCGGCGCGCTACCACCGGACAACGGCGGTGCACCGGCCGAGAGCGAGGCCGCTATGACGGCCACGGTGTTGCAGCGACGCAACGGAAAACCGGTCGAGGTTGTGCTGGTGCTCAACGTGGCGGGCGGCTCGGCCCACAGCGCCGCGGCGGCGCGAGATGAGGCGATGACTCACCTGGAGCGCGCAATTCGGCGGCGTCGCTTCGATCCGGCGAAGGCGGTGGCCGGCGCGATCGACGCGGCGCAGCGGTCGGCGGTCGTTGCGGAATCCGGGCTGGAATGCTCGCTTGCCCTCGCTCTAGTCGAAGAAGACCGGATCACCACCGGCGCGATCGGCGACAGCCAGGTGCTGTTCGTTCCCGCCGAACCCGACTCCTCTTCACGCCCACTGACCCCGGTGCGTTCGGCGGTCGCCGAACCGGCCGTCCGCAGGGCCGGGCGACGGCACGGCGACGGCGCTGTCACTGTTCGTAGCTACCGGATCCCCGAGCACGGCACGGTGGTTGCCGGTACGGAAGGGCTGGCCGGCACACTGCCGGACGCGATCGGCGCGATCGTCCGGCAGCGTGCTGGTGATCGGGCGGGCGCGGCGCGGGCATCGGTCGACCACGCCCGGGCCAACACAGAATTCGGCAACATCACCATCGCGCTGGCGCAGTACCCGGCTCGCCGCCCGGAATCGGCGTCCCAGAACGTGGCCCCGGAGACGCGATCGACCAATGGCGGCGACTCTGCCTTCGGACCGAAACACGGGCTGCGCGACCAGAATGGCCGACCGGTCGAGGAACTCGACGAACCCGAGCGTGCCGAGCGATTGGCCGGGCAAACCCGGTCCGCTGCGGGGGTCAGCAAGAGGGGCGCTTCCCACGACCGCAACGAGGACGCGATGGTGGTCACCGAGTTCACCCGCCGCGGGAAGCCGGTCGTGGTTGCCGCGGTGTTCGACGGGGTGAGCGGAGCGCCGGATGGCCACCGCGCGGCGCAGGAGGCGGGGACCGAGCTCGGGGCGTATCTGGAAGAGCATTGGTCACGGGCGCGGTTCCGGCACAGGCTCACCCGGGAGGCGCTGTTGCAGGAAGCGCTGCACCATGTCCAGTCGAAGATGCAGGCTTTGGGCCGACGGCCGGAGTACGCCGACCACCCGGACAAGCCCCAGTGCACGGTCGCGGCCGTGATCGTGGAATCGGATCGGTTCACCATTGGGTGGGTCGGGGACAGTCGAGTGGGCTGGGCGTCCACGGACGGTCGGCATGCGATGTGGTTGACCGAGGACCACTCGTCCATCCGGATGTTCGCGAAGGAGAGGGGAATAACCGAGCGCGTGGCGCTCGAGCGGAACCCGTGGCTGGAGGGTTACCGGCACGCCATCGAATACGCGCTCGGACGGGAGGGCCGAATCCCGGCGGGGCCCAACGAACACACCGTGCCGGGGGAATACATCACGACCGTTCTGGTGTCGGAGGACATCGACGCGCCCGTGGTCGCCGAGGACGGCACAATAACCGTGCCGCGCGGCGGTGTCGCGGTGACAGTCACTGACGGCGCGGTGAAGACGATGCCGGGTCTCCAGACGCTCGGCGACGCCGTCGGCCGTCACGCTGGTAATCCGGGCGCGATCGCGTCCGAGGTGGTCGACCGGGCAGACGCCGAAGGAGAAGTCGACGACATCACCGTCGTCGTCGTGCCTGACCCACGGACCGAGGCTGACGAGGAACTGGTCCGGACCGTAATAGACCGCGTGGCGGTGCAGTGGCCTACCGCCGCACGGGCGGCCGCTCTCGATGTGCCCGACCGAAAGAAATGGGATAACGAGAGCGCCGTCCCGCCGCCGCGCGGGCAGCGGTTCGACTTCGGCATGCTGCACGCGGTAGATCCGAGCGTGGGGCTGGATGGGCATGCGTTCGAGAGGCCCGGTCGCGAACACACCGATTCGGCAGTTCACGAGACAGAATCCGGCACCGTCGGCAGCACCGGACAGTCAGGTGCATACGCGACTACAAGCAACGGCATTCGTATTACTCCCGCCGACCTGATAGTGCCCGCCGACCCCACCCGCAACTTGATCGTGCCCGACGTGCACGTGTTGCCCGCCGATCCATCGCTGGAAGAACTCATGGAGCGGTTGCGTCCGTGGAAGGAGATCTTCTGGTACTTCTGGGAATTCCCGATGCCGAGGGAAGGAGAGCTATCCGGCCGGGAGTGGATCGAAAGCAGTGAGCGAAAAGCTTGGATGAGGAGGCGGGCGATACTACGGACCCCGCTCTATGCCGGGGTCGACGCAGCCGTACGGCTGACGCTCGGAACCGAAAGGCTCCTGGGGGCGCCCCATGCGACTCCTGGGCCCGCGACACTCCGGCAACGACGTGTCATTCCGGGCCGTGGGGAAACCGATGCCGAGAAGAAGCGGACCTTGCGGGCTGACGCGGAGGTTCGCGAGTCGAATCGTGCCGATCTGGTCGATATGACGGCGTTCGAGAGGTTCTGGCGGGCAGTGTCGGGGGACGAGATCCCTCAGACCAAGCAGATTCGCCAGGGAGAATTGTCCTACGTCGGGGGGCGCCTGCTACGCGCCGAGGGTCACAACCTCATGGTGGCGGGGCGCTACTACCAAGACTTCGCGCTGATGGTCACGGGACGTGACCCCGTTCTGACTCCGGAAGAGTACGCACTGTGGCTGATGTTCAGTCACGACGCGCTATGGACCGTGCACTATCCCGGCTGCCGAGAACTGGAACCGCAGTCCCCCGAGTTCCTGCTCACGCGTTACCTGACGGTCGCCATCTTCGACAAAATCGCCTCCAAGCCGCTCGAGGTGCAGTATCTGAACGAGGTCGTCCGTCCGTATTTGCGTCGCCAGGGTGTGGCAGCCGGCCGGGTATTGCTCCACGAGCTGTCCCATCACCTGCTGGATTCATCCCGATCCACCCTGGAGCGGCTCGGCATGCGGACACGAAAGGGCCTCGGCCGAGAGGTAGGAGCCGAGGTCGCAACGGATGCGGACAACTGCGCGGTCTGCCGTGACTCCGCTGCCGCACTCCCGGGAGCAAGCAGCTCGGGTGGCCGCGAAGCAGCTACGGCGCGCTCCGGCCCAGCGACGTCCACCGAAACCGACCGCGGGGAACCACTCTCCGTGGTCGCCGAACCCGACGAGCCGAGTCCGACCATCACGCCGGAAGACCATGCCCCGACCTCGCACCACGAGCGACAACCGCGCGACACTCCGGAACCGCAGCAGCCACAATCCGACCGCGCATCCTCCGCGGACGAGCAGCTGCAAACGGAGGAACCGAGTCCGGACGTAGCCCAGCGGATCAGCGACCTCGTGGCCCGACATACGGAATTGACCCGGATGACCGCGCAACGCTCTCGCGAGGGCAAACCGGTCAGCGCGGACCGGCTGAATCGTGCCTACGACCAGATCGAGGGTGAGATGGCGCGTCTGAGGAGTTCCGGAACGGTGAGCGCCGACGTGCCGGTGGTCGTCGGCACGGATCACCGGCTGGCGCTGGACTCGGTATTCGAGCCGGAACGCGCCTACCAGCAGACTTACCGTCATGCCATGGACATGCTGCTCGGCTTCCCCTTCGCCCGCGCGGACCTGACGCCGGACGAAACGGGCGATCAGCTGGCCGAGATACGGCGGGCGATCGACCGCGTGGCCGAACTCGCCGCTGATGCAGGCCGCGGTGCGGAAGTAGAGGAAATAGAGGTTCTGGTCACCATTTTCGAATGGACGGAGCAAGCCGCCGCAGGCGGGCGACCCATTCCCCTCGATGAGGGACAGGCCGATCCGCGGGATCGCGCTTTCCCCTCCGTGATGATCGCCCCGAGACAATCACTCGACCTCGCCGACAACGCGGGCGCGGCTCCGGTGAACGCCTCAGCGGCATCCGGATCTTCGGATCGGCAGGATGACTCGATCGAGATGCGTCGCGACCGGGGCAGTCGGTTCGGGCACCAGGCGGCACTGCCGGACGGCGCCGTCCACGCGGTCCCCGAGCCCGAGGAAACCGCCGACCTGGGCCTCGTTTCGAAACTCTATGCCGCACGCATGCCGGACGGCAGAACCGTACACTTCCGCCTCCTGGGCAACCCTTACGGCTACCCGGTCCTGCTTTCGCCCGGCACACCGGTCGGAGTCGACGGCCCGCTGCCGGATCACTGGGCGCTCTACAACCGCGGATTCGCGGTCGTTGTTGTGGAAAGACCCGGTTATGGCGACTCGGATCCGCTGCCGGGACGCACCGTAGCCGATTGCGCCCGCGACATCATTCACATCGCGACCGAGCTTTTCGCGTTCGACCGCTACTCCGTACTCGGGCGATCCGGCGGTGGATCGGTGGCGATCGCGGTCGGCGCGCTGGATCCCGACCATGTCGACCGGGTCGTCTCCCTCGTGGGTACCGCCCCGCGACTCGACGACATGGGTGAGTGGATGGCAGGCATGGCCGAGGCGAACCAGCGGATCTATGCCAGTCCCGACATCGAAGCCATGGCTGCCACACTCACCGAGATGGCGGAGAACATCGCCCGGGACGGGGAGTGGTTGCTGCGCTACAACCAGGATGCCTTCACCGGGGTCGACCACATGTGGGTGGGCACACACCGCAAAGAGCTGGCCAGGGGCTATCAACGCGCTCTGCGCAACTATCCGCGAGCGTGGGCCGACGACGCCGTTCAGCTGACCGGGAACTGGGGAATCCGGTTCGACCAGTACCGCGTCCCGGTCGACCTGGTGCACGGCGCTGCCGACCAATTCTCGCCTGTCGACCACAGCCGCGACAACGCCAGAATCATCCCGACATCGAAGCTGTACGTCTTCCGCGGCGTCTCCCACATGATGGGCATGGACGCGCTGCCCGTCATCGCGAGCCACTTCCGCGCCGAGCGGGATGCGTTCTACCGGGCCCGGCGCGACGACCGGCACATCCGGGAGATTCAGCGCGCCGAATCCGACCCACTGCCACTCCCGCGGTGGATGCACTGGACGCGCGGCCGATGGGACTCGGTACCGGACTACGCGGACGCCAGTCCGGTGCTGGACCTTCCGCCGCATCGAGCTCGCGGTATGGATGGGCTGGGCTTCGATCCGCCGGCCGTGGTCGCCGATCCACTCCGCGGCGTGCCGCGGGGTGTGCCGCACGGTGTGGTGGCGCACGCCGCCGACCCGAACCGCCGAGACGGCGGCGCCGTCGCGGGCGCCGCTCATACCCCGGCGCCGGTCGATAAAGACAACAGTCGGGGCGATGCTGCCGCGCAACATCCGCAGAGCCTGAGTGCGAGCACTGCTGGGTCCGGCAGCCTTCCCGCGCGCCCGCTCGATGCGCGAGAGGTGCAGTACGCCCCGCCGACTGCCTGGCGGGCGCAAGCGATTCGCCCTGGCGCCGATGCGCTGCCCGATCCGGCTGTGGTGCTTGATCTTCCGCCCCGACGCGCTCGTGGTCTGGATGGGGTCGGTTTCGGTCCGCCACCGACCGTGGCGGATCCGTTCGGCGGCGTACCCCACGGTCTGCCCCACGGCGTGCTGACGCATGCCGCGTATCCGGCTGACCCCGAGGGCGGCGCGTTCGGCGGTGGACGGAGCGAAGCCGAGCGCATCGCCAACGCCGCGCTGTCGACCTTTCGGGTCGAGGCCACATTCGACAACCTATGGAATTGGGCCGCACGCCTCTCCGATGACTCCCTCCACCACCTGTTGACCGGTTTCACCCACCAGGTCGCCGGACAGCTGTCGGCCATTCATCGTGGCAAACCACCCTCGGTGACCGACCATGTGATTAATCCGGCACGCTTACTGGGCGCGATCGTGGCGGAAGCGGCCAGCCGCTTCGGCGACAGGGTTCCTACCGACTCGCCGACCACCTACCGGGATCTGTCAGCTCTCGGATCCTGGCTGCGGGCGAACCGAAGCACCGTCGCCGACCTGCACGCCGGCATGACCGCCGTGCTCGACGCCGCGTTCGCCGTGCGCCGCACGGCCGCAGGGCACCGCTGGTCGGTGGGTGCCATGCACCACACGGTCCCGGCGCACGTCCAGGAGGTAGCACGCCATATCGAAGAAGCCGCGCGGCATCGCATCTGGCTCGAAGAGGAGGCATTCCCGCCGGATGACGCCCTCGATGCGGAACATGTGCGGCTTGTGCGCTCCGTCGTGCTGGACGAGGTGCGCACCGCGACGCTGGCTCAGATGGTCGCGCGGTGGGCCGATGTCATGGACACGCTGCTACGGTTGCGATCCGGCGAGGCCTTCTCGCCGAGATACGCCGCGATCTTCGAGTCCCTGCCCATCCACGCCCTTGCGCTCGATCGGGCGCGAACCGGCTCCGACCGGCTGTTCGCCGCGACGGCCGCGACTGCCCTGCCGCATCTGCTCGATGCGGTGTTCTACCTGCTCCCCACCAGCAACTCCGCCTTGGGACTGGACTACCTGCGTCAGATCGACGCCCTGCTGAGCGAGGCCACCACTCGCTTCACGAACAACTTTGCCATCTACTCGCTCCAGGAAGCCGCCGACGACATACACAGGCTCTACGAGGACATCGTCGCCGCGTACTCCCGCCGATCGCCCGAGGTCCGGGCGCGGCGCATTCACGACACGCTATCGGACTTTTTCGGCATCGGATCGGAGCCGCATCTACACCGGACATTCCATTGGGCGGTGCGGGCGCTGTGGGGACTGGGTAGCCAGCGTCCGGGGATCGAATACGCGACTCGGGAGCATCGGCTGGACCCCGTCCTGCCGTGGGACTGGGATCTCACCGACGACGAGCGTGCCCTCGCCGCGACCGCAGCGGACTTGCTACACAACCTTTGGGGACCGGAGGCGGGCATCTCGTCATTGCTACGCCACAGCGATTCCCGGGATCTCTTCGAGGACACCTTCGACCGGGTCTCGCGGAACATGCGATGGTGGATAAAACTCGGAAGATGGACCGCCGGACACACCACGATCGGTTCCCTGCTGGCGGGAGCCACGGACTTCTCGGTCTCGCAGATGCAGTTGGCGGTGCTGAGACAGTATCCGCACATCATCGGGGCTGCCGCGGGCATCGAGTACCGGGCGCGGGATCTGGCGAATCGGCTATCGCTCGCCCGCGATCTCGAATCCCCCGGGCTCGCCCCCGAAATCCGGCATGAGCTCGCCGCGCTGCGCGAGCAACTGGCAGAGGTCAGACACCGCGCCTTCGGGCTCCGCAGCCCCGGCTCCGGTCCGGCGCCGGTGCTGCTGATCTCCTACGATCCCATCGCCGAAGGCGGCACCGGCAGAGCTGTCATCTCGATCGGCGAAGCCGACAGCGCATCCTTCATGGCGTTCAACGTCACCGGAACCGACACGCTCGGCGCCGATCTGTCGAACTGGTCGGTTCGCGCCTGCCTGCAATACGAGGAAGCGCAGCGGCATGCGCCCCCCGACGCCCGCGTAGCGATCATGTTCACTGTCGGCCTACCGGGTGGGAGCGGTGCACCTACGCACACCGCAGGGCCGCACACCATGCCGATGGACAACGTCATCGAAGCCCGAGACGCAGCCGGGGAGATCGTGGCGAGAGAACTCATGACCTACGACGCAACCCGCGAATTGGCCCTCGACAGTAGCGACGAGAGTTGGTCGCGAATGGTACGACTATCCACCGCGATCGGGCACGGCGACGGTATCGGTGTGCTGCGCGCGGCCGCTAATACCCTGTGGCTCGATCGAGCTGTGGACCAGATCGTTCTCGCTCCCGGTTCGGCCGCCGACCGGCTCCCCACCGCCAGTCAGCTCGATATCGGCACCGAGCATGTGTACACGCTCAATCCCCACCGCGACCGGAACGGCGATCCGAACACCATCGGGCTGATCATGGTCGGACGCGGCGGCGATATCGAATCCACACCCGAAGCCGCCGGTCGATCAGCCGCTCCCCTGATCGAGACGCCCACCACCGTCCGCGATCTCTCTCAGCTGCTCTCCGCGCACGAATACCGTCCCCTCGACGGCAGCCGGGGGTACGCCATGACTGACGACGAGGGCCTGACGGTGTACCGAGCAGCACAACCACTGCTCCATGACGCCCTGCGGGGAACCTACAACACGACCGTCCTCCTCGACGACCTCGGCTTGGTTCTGCGCATCGGTCGACCCGATACCGGCAGCTTCGACCCACGTTTCGGACCCGAGCACAGAACCCTCCCGGTCATCTCCCGATACGTTCGGAACGCACCGCAACTACTGAAAGTCATCACCGGTCGCATGCCGGACGGGCGCGTCATCGACGAATCGGCGCCGATCCTGATCGAAAGGCTCGCGCGGGGACAGAATCTCGCCGAGACATTCCGGCGAGCCGACCGGAGAACGATCCGGTCCCACCAGGGCCTGATACTGCGCGCCTTCGCAAGCATCCACGAGCAGCTGCGTGCGATGCCGGAGGACCATCCGCTGCTGGATCAACTGACACCACCAGGCGTCGCGAAGGGCGACACCGGAGGGTGGTACCTGAACCATATCGATTGGTACACCGCGAATTTCTATCGGCGGCACCTCGAGCGCTTCGGTCACCTGTTCGACGAGTTCGGACTGCTCCGCGGCAATCCTTTCGAACCGTTGATCGATGAGGCTCGATCGATGCGGGAGTCCCGCCACCACATCCTGCATGCCGACCCGAACGAGGGAAACTTCCTCATCAGTAACGAGCTACGCGTGACCCTGCTCGACTGGGAGCTCGCCGTCAACGGTCCGAGCGCCTACGACTGGGCCCGGCTGGGCCATCTCATTCCCGGGATCGAGGTGCCCCGTGAACTCGGCGGCCCGGACATGGTGAAATTCGCTCGGCTCGAGAAGTTCAAACGGGTCATGAACGACACGGTCAAACTGGCGCCGCTGGCTGCCGCCGGACAACTCACCCCGCAACTGATCGAATTCATCGACACCGAATTCAGCGAGGCCGTGATCCAGGTGCGTCAGCTATCCGGTCACACCGACCTACTGCCGCCACGGGCGGAACTCGAGATTCTCCGGTCGTGGCGACCGTGAAAAGCAGCGGGTGAACGATCCCGGCTTCGATTGCTCTCCGCTGAGTGCGACATATCGCGCCCCGGCTATCTTCGACATTCGCGTCGCCACCGCAGCCGGCACTGCTCACTCCGCGGTGTGCGGCGAGAGCGGTGACTGTATATCGATACGGAGGACGACGTGGCAGACGCACCCGGTGGGTTGACCATGGAACACCCACTCTCTCGTGCGCTGGCGGCGCACGCGCCGACCGGGTGGGAGCGGGTGGACGCGGTGTTCGCGGTCACGGTGGTGGGTGAGATCGCCCAACTCGTGTACTCCGTCGGGCGGGAGGCGGTGTCGGTGAACCCGCCCGAACCGGTGCTTGCCCTCGTCCGGGAGCACCGGGCGATCGCGGCCGGCTCCGGCGCGCCCCCGTGGTGGCGAATGATGATCGCGATGACGAATTCCGGCCGGATCGAGGTCGCCTACGACTACGGCGACGAACCCTTCCCGGACAATCAACTGTTCGTGCCGGAGGCGTATCGCGCCGATCTGGAGGCGTATCCGCGCGAAAAGGTGCCGGTGTGGTTGGCCGCCTACATCGGGCACGGCGACCGGCAGCGGCGTACTCCACAGCAGGCCGCCGCCCAAGCCCGCGCCGACCGGGCCGAACAGGTGTGGGCGGTCCTCGCGGAGAACGAGTTCCCCCCGTTCCCGCAGATGTGGGCCCGCTGGACGACGATCTCGGCGGCCTTCGTGGCGGCGAAGTCGGAATGGGGCCCTCGGATGCTGCCGTGGGTCGGAGTCTTCGAAGGCACCGCGCGCGGTGGTTCCACGTTGCACGCGCTTCCGGCCGGACGCGCCGTGTTGTCCGGTGGCGTATGGAACGCACCGACCCTGGACGCCGTGTACAACGCCGGCGCACCGATGCCCGAGCTGTACGGCGGCGCGCCGGACTGGGTGGCCGACCCCGTCTTGAATCCGCGGGCCGCTTCCGGTCTGCTGTCGTTCTGCTACTGGTGGGAAGCCGGGCGGTGGTATCGCGGGCAGTCGCCGTCGGCCCAGGAGTGCGCGCCCGCGGTGCCGGGCGTCTGGACACGCGAGACGGCGACCAAGATCGTGGCAGGGATGCTCGGGGACCGTCCGGGCGAGGCCGAGATAGAGGCGATAGGAGCGTTGCTGTCCGCCGCCGAGGCGGGGAGAGTGACAAGAGCCACGCTGGTCGCCGTCTTCGGCGACGACGGCCGCTTCGACATCGACGGCGCGCTCTATCAGTTCTCGGTGGCCGGGCTGCTGTCCACGGTGCCCGAGCCGATGCCCGCCGAACAGGCGATCAGCCAGGTCCGGGACTACGTCACCGGACGGCGGCTGGACACCACCGGGTATCCGCTGTCACGGCTGACCGCCGAGCGCTTCCGCTTCGGCTGGATGGTGCACGTGCCCGCTCCCGAGAACCCGCGGTCGGAACGGGCGATCTTCTATATCGCCGACGACGGCGAGTTCGTGCACTCGTCCTCGGCCATCGATCCGGCGCGATTCATCGCCGCGTTCGAGCAGCGCTTCCTCGACCGCCACGGCCCGGTGGACTGAGCGCGCGGCGCGAAGGCCCTTTCCTGATCGTTCGCTACCAAGCTGTATCCGTGTTCTGAGCAGTGTTGTCAGAGGTTGCTGTCCGCGCGGTGCGACACTCGGGTAAACGACGGCCGTTCGCGGCCCCGGCACCGGAGGAGAAAGGTCGGACATGTCGCTGGAAGCCAACAAAGCACTGGTCCGCCGGTTCTACGCGGAGATCGACGCGGGGAACATCGACGCCATGAACGACCTCGTCGCCGAGGATTACCTGGATCACTCGCCGCCTCCGTTTCCCGGCCTGGCCCCGGGTCGCGAGGGCCTCAAACAGGCGTTCCGCATGGTCTGGGACGCCACTCCGGGGCGGCACGTGATCGAGGACCAGTTGGCCGAGGGCGACCGGGTCGTCACACGACTCACCGCGTACGGCCGCCATACCGGGGACCTGCCGGGGATACCGGCGACCGGGAACGAATTGACGATGACGGGCACAGCGATCCACCGGATCGCGGACGGCAAGATCGCGGAGAAGTGGTCGGACACGGACGCGCTCGGACTCCTGCAGCAACTGGGGGTACTGCCCGCTGTGACAGAGCGCTGACGCGCGCGACATCGGTCACCGGCGATTCGAACCACAAAAACAGGGAAAGCCGTGTATCAGAATGAACCTGAAACACGGCTTCCCGTTTGTGGGCGAAGGGGGACTTGAACCCCCACGTCCCGAAGGACACTGGCACCTGAAGCCAGCGCGTCTGCCATTCCGCCACTCGCCCGAGCGACTGGGAGACAGTATCACGGCCGTGCTCCGGATACGAAATCGCCATTTCAGAGGCCTGACCGGGGGGCCGGGCAGGCCTGGGAACCTGGGGCCGCCGCCAAGAGTTACAGGTGTGGACGATCGTGGATATCATGCAATGAACGTGGTCGATTAACGACACGCCATACACGCGTGTCGTTGTTACGAATCAGGAAGAGACGCGCACCGAAGGGAGGCCGAGATGGGCATCGTTTCGCGATTCGAGCGTCGCCTGCAAGGCGCCGTCGGTGACGTGTTCGCCCGAGTGTTCGGCGGCAGTGTCGTACCCCAGGAGGTGGAGGCGGCGCTGCAACGCGAGGCCGCCGACCACGTCCAGGACCTGGGCGGCGGACATCTGCTTGCGCCCAACAGCTATGTGATAACGATCAACACCTCCGATCACCAGCAGTTGGATGCCGACCACGACCTCACCACCCGCGCGTTCGCCAAACACCTTCAGGACTACATCCGCGACCAAGGCTGGCAGACCTACGGCGAAGTACACGTGGCGTTCGAGGCATCACCTACGCTGCACACCGGACAGTTCAGGGCGAGTGGCCGCGTCGATCCCGACGTCGGACACAGAGCCAGCGCGGCTCGCGGCCCCGAATCACCGCCACAACGACCTGCAAACCCGCAACCAGGAGCTGGCCCCATGACGCAGAACTCAGGCTACGACCCGAGCCGTGAGCCCGCGGAGTCCGATCCACGCAACCGCGGGTACGCTCCACCGCCTGCCGGTCGCGGCGGTGCGCAGAACGGCGCGTACCGCGACGACTACGGCCGCGGCGGCGCGTACGGGGCGGATTACCAGGCTCCGGACGCGCAGCAGGGTTACGGCGACTACCAGAACGGCTACGACTACCCGCAGGGTGGCCAGGGCTACGGCCAGCAGGGCGGGTACGGCGAGTCCGGCTATGGCCAGCAGGGCGGCTACGGGGAATCCGGCTACGGCCAGCAGGGCGGCTACGCCGAGCGCGGCTACGGCCAGCCGGGCTACGGCGAGCAAGGTTATGGCCAGCAGGGCTACGCCGACCAGGGTTACGGCCAGCCGGGCTACGGCGAGCAGGGTTACGGCCAGCAGGGCTACGCCGACCAGGGTTACGGCCAGCCGGGCTACAGTCAGCCCGGCTACGGCCAGTCGGGATACACCGACCCGGGCTACGGCGATCAGAACTACGCCGACCAGGCTGGCTACGGCCAGGAGGAGCAAGGTGGCTACGGCCAGGCATACTCTCAGCAACCGGGGTACGGCGCGCCGCAAGGCTATGCGGGCGGAGCAGGCTACGGCGCTGCGCCGCAGGCGGGCTCGGGCTATTCGGCGACCCTCCAGCTGGATGACGGCAGTGGCCGGACTTACCAGCTGCGGGAAGGCAGCAACATCATCGGCCGCGGCCAGGACGCGCACTTCCGCCTGCCCGACACGGGCGTCTCGCGCAGGCACATCGAGGTGCGCTGGGACGGCCAGACCGCGATGTTGTCCGATCTCGGCTCCACCAACGGCACCCTGGTGAACGGTTCCCCCGTCCAGGATTGGCAGCTCGCCGACGGCGACGTCATCCGTGCCGGGCACTCCGAGATCCTGATCCGCATCGTCTGATCCCGTAAGCTCGCGGTGCAGGTCACGAGATGGCTCTCGAGGGATTCGTCGGTCGTATCGTGATCGAAATCGACCTACGGCCCTATGATGCTGCCAACACACGCGCGGCGCCGACATCGGGGCCGGCAAGACCAGCAGGCTGGTGGGGGTGGTCGAACCGCACCTACGGCACCGACGTACACGGTCGAACAGGAGGTGGAGCGCCGTGCAGGGACTGATCCTGCAACTGACCCGTGCGGGGTTCCTGCTGCTGTTGTGGTTGTTCGTGTGGGCTGTGCTGCGCACGTTGCGCAGCGACATCTACGCGGCATCCGGCATTCGGATCCAGCCCAAGGCCCCACGCGGTGCCGCGGTGCTGCCGTCTTTCAGCCGGGGCCAGAAGGGCGCCAAATTTCTTGTGGTGACTCAGGGTTCACTCGCCGGCACCCGCATCTCGCTCGGCACCCAACCGGTGCTGATCGGGCGTGCGGACGATTCCACGCTGGTGCTCACCGATGATTACGCCTCGACCAGGCATGCGCGACTGTCTCCGCGTGGTGACGACTGGTACGTGGAAGACCTCGGCTCGACGAACGGCACCTACCTCGATCGCGCGAAAGTCACCACCGCCGTCCGTGTTCCACTCGGCACGCCCGTCCGTGTCGGCAAGACAGTGATCGAGCTGCGATCGTGACACTTGTTCTCCGCTACGCAGCGCGCAGCGACCGTGGTCTCGTCCGAGGCAACAACGAAGACTCCGTGTACGCGGGCGCCCGGCTGCTCGCACTCGCCGACGGTATGGGTGGCCATGCCGCGGGAGAAGTCGCGTCCCAGTTGATGATCGCCGCGCTCGCCCATCTCGACGACGACGAACCCGGCGACGATCTGCTCGGCAAGCTCGACGCGGCGACCCGGGAAGGCAACGCGGCTATCGCCGATCAGGTCGAGGAGGAGCCCGAGCTCGACGGCATGGGCACCACGCTCACCGCAATCCTGTTCGCGGGCAGGAAACTCGGCCTCGTGCACATCGGCGACTCGCGCGCCTACCTGTTGCGCGGCGGCGAGCTCACCCAGATCACCCGCGACGACACGTTCGTCCAGTCGCTGGTCGACGAGGGCAGGATCACACCGGAGCAGGCGCACACGCATCCGCAGCGTTCGCTGATCATGCGCGCGCTCACCGGCAACGAGATCGAGCCGACGCTGATCATGCGCGAATCGCGCGCCGGTGACCGCTACCTGCTGTGCTCCGACGGCCTCTCCGACGTGGTCAGCGACGAGACCATCGCGAACACGATGCGCGAAGGCAGCACCGACGAGTGCGCCGACCGGCTCATCGAGCTGGCGTTGCGCAGCGGAGGCCCGGACAACGTCACCGTCGTCGTGGCCGACGTCATCGATCTCGACTACGGCCAGAGCCACCCGATCGTGGCGGGCGCCGCATCCGGCGTCGACGAGGACACCCCTCCGCCGAACACCGCCGCGGGCCGCGCCTCCGCCTTGCGCCCGCCGCGCGCCGCTCCGCGCCGGGCCGCCGCCGCGCCCGAGCCGCCTGCGAAGAAGTCGCACCGCTTGCGCTGGATCGTGCTCGCGCTGGCGCTCGTCGTCGCCGTCTGCGTGGGCCTCGTGGTCGGCTACAAGATGATCCGCAGCAACTACTACGTCGGCGCCGACGACGGCTCGGTGGTGATCCTGCGCGGGCTGCCGGGGTCGATCCTCGGCTACTCGATCCATGACGTGAACCTGGTCGGGTGCGTCACCCGCAACGGCGAACTCACTCTGACCGAGCCCGGCGCGGACGTCCCTTCCGCGTGCAAGCCGCTGAAGGTCGACGATCTGAAGCAGACCGGCCGCGACCAGGTGGACAAGGGCTTGCCGCCGGGTTCGCTGGACAAGGCCAGGGACTCGATGACCTACCTCGCCCAGCGAGAACTGCTGCCGCCGTGCCCGGTCAAGGAAGCGGCGCCGCAGCCAGGGGTCGTTCCGCCGGTCGAGACCGCACCGCCCGCGCCCAACGGCGCTCCGCCCGCACCTGCCACCGCCGCGCCGGCTCCGGCGCCGGAACAGGGTGACGCCAGGGGCACCGAGATCAAGACACCGACAAAGTCGGAGGCTCCGGCCGTGCCGTCGAGCACCACGTCACCCAACCCCCAGACCGCGGGGGAGAACTGCCGGGTGACGGACTGATGTCCGCGCCGGCACCGCCGTCGGCTGGAGCATTTCCCAGTCCCCCGGGCGGCTTCGCTCCCGCGCCACCGCCGAGCACCAGACGAAACGTCGAACTGTTGCTGCTCGCGGCGGCGGCGGTGATCACCACCGTGTCCCTCTTCCTGGTCGAGGCCAGTCAGGAACAGTCGCTCACCTGGGATATCGCCAAGTACGGCCTGGCCTACCTGGCGCTGTTCGCGGTCGCGCACCTGGCGGTGCGGCGGTTCGCTCCCTTCGCCGATCCGCTGCTGCTGCCGATCGTCGCGTTGCTCAACGGACTCGGCCTCGTTCTGATCCACCGGCTGGATCTGGCCGACCAGCAGACCGCCATCTACAACTCGTGGGCGACCCCGTCACCCGACGCCACCCAGCAGATCCTGTGGACCGCGCTGGGCACGCTCGTGTTCATCGCGCTCCTGATCACGCTGCGCGATTACCGCACCCTGGCCCGCTACAGCTACACCCTGGGTCTGGTCGGTCTGGTCGCCCTCGCCATCCCGGCGCTGCTGCCCAGCAAGTTCTCCGAGACCAACGGCGCGAAGATCTGGATTCGGCTGCCCGGGTTCAGCGTGCAACCGGGTGAGTTCGCGAAAATCCTGTTGATCATCTTCTTCGCCTCGGTGCTGGTCGCCAAGCGCGAGCTCTTCACCGCCGCCGGTCGCCACGTGCTGGGCATGGAGTTCCCGCGCGGTCGCGACCTCGGTCCGATCCTGGCCGTCTGGATCGTCTGCATCGGCGTGCTGGTGTTCGAGAAGGACCTCGGCACCTCGTTGCTGATCTTCAGCACGGTGCTCGTCATGCTCTACATCGCCACCGAACGGGTCGGCTGGCTGGTCATCGGCGGCGGGCTGCTCGCCCTCGGTTTCATTTTCGCCTACCAGCTGTTCGGCCACGTGCGGGTCCGGGTGGCCACCTGGCTGCACCCGTTCGACGACTACAACAACACCGGCTACCAGATCTCTCAGTCGCTATTCGGTCTGGCCACCGGCGGACTCGCCGGGACCGGCTTGGGCAGCGGCAGGCCCAGCCAGGTGCCCTTCGCCAAGACCGACTTCATCGTCACCACCATCGGCGAGGAACTCGGGCTGATCGGGCTCGCCGCGGTCTTGGTGCTGTTCCTCGTCTTCGTGGTACGCGGCCTGCGCACCGCCCTCGCGGTGCGCGACAGCTTCGGCAAGCTGCTCGCCGCCGGCCTCGCGTTCACCATCGCGGTTCAGCTGTTCGTCGTGGTCGGGGGTGTGACCAAGCTGATTCCGCTGACCGGTCTCACCACCCCCTTCATGTCCTACGGCGGCTCTTCGCTGCTGGCCAATTACGCATTGCTGGCGTTGCTGATCAAGGTCTCCGACGCCGCCCGCGCACCCGCCCCGGTGCGCAAGAAAGAACCGGCGCCGATCGCCGACGCGCAGACGGAGCTGCTGCGGCGCGACGGCGGACGACCGGAGGCGGGGCAGCTGACATGAACACTCCACTACGCCGAGTCGCGATCGCGGTGATGGTGATGGTCGTCGCGCTGCTGGCCAACGCCACCTACGTCCAGGTGATCAAGGCCGACGACCTGCGCTCCGATCCGCGCAACTCCCGGGTTCTGCTGGACGAGTACGCCCGCCAGCGCGGGCAGATCTCGGCGGGCGGCACCGTGCTGGCCAGTTCCATCGCCACCGACGACCGCTACAAGTACCTGCGCGCCTACCCGACCGAGCCGGAGGCGTATGCCCCCGCCACCGGTTTCTACTCGATGCAGTACGGCAGCACCGGATTGGAACGATCCGAGGACTCGGTACTCAACGGCTCCGACAGTCAGCTGTTCGGCAGCCGCCTCGTCGACCTCATCTCCGGCCGGGACCCGCGCGGCGGCAACGTGCTCACCACGCTCAATCCGCTGATGCAGCAGGTCGCCTACGAGCAGATGACCCGCAAGGGCTACACCGGCTCGGTGGTGGCGATCGAGCCGAGCACCGGCAAGATCCTGACCATGGTGTCCACGCCGAGCTACGACCCGAACCTGCTGTCCGGGCACGACGGCGCGCGCGGCACCCAGGCCTGGGAAACGCTGAGCGCGGATCCGAACCATCCCATGCTCAATCGGGCCATCTCGCAGACCTATCCGCCCGGGTCCACGTTCAAGGTCGTGGTCACCGCCGCCGCGCTGGCCAACGGCGTCGCGACTCCCGACGACCAGTTCACCGCCGCGCCGACCTTCACCCCACCGGGCACCAGCACCCCGATGGAGAACTACAACGGCACCACGTGCGGTCCGAACCCGACCGCTTCGCTGCTCGAGGCGTTCCGGCGCTCGTGCAACACCGCTTTCGCCGAACTCGGCATCAAGGTGGGCGCTTCGACCCTCAAGGACGAAGCGGCCGCGTTCGGTGTCGGCCCGCACCGGGGTATCCCGATGCCGGTGGCGGAGAGCACCGTCGGCCCGATCTCCGACGACGCCGCCCTGGCTCAGAGCAGCATCGGGCAGCGCGACGTGGCGTTGACCCCGCTGCAGAACGCGGTCGTCGCGGCGACCATCGCCAACGGCGGTGTCCGGATGGAGCCCTACCTGGTCGATCAGTTGCAGGGCCCGGATCTGAGCGAGCTGTCGAAGACCAAGCCGGTCTCGGTCGGCCAAGCCGTCAGCGCCGATGTAGCGTCGACCGTGACCAACCTGATGATCGCGTCGGAGGGCAACACGGCTGGAGGTAACCAGACCCCTTATCAGATCGCGTCCAAGACCGGCACCGCGGAGCACGGGACGAACCCGCGCAACACGCCGCCGCATGCTTGGTATATCGCGTTCGCCCCCGCGCAGAACCCGAAGATCGCCATCGCGGTGATTGTGGAGAACGGTGGGGACCGGGCGCTTGCCGCGACCGGTGGCTCGGTCGCCGCGCCGGTGGCTCGCGCGGTTCTCGACGCCGGTCTTCGAGGGGGCTGAACGATATGGATGTGCGAGTGAAGGTACGGGGACCTCGATGCTGAACAACGGTGCGATGATCGCCGACCGGTACCGGCTGCAGCGACTGATCGCGACCGGCGGCATGGGCCAGGTCTGGGAAGCGCTGGACACCAGGTTGGACCGCAGGGTCGCGGTCAAGGTGCTGAAATCGGAGTTCTCGGCCGATCCGACGTTCCGGCATCGATTCCGCACCGAGGCGAAGACCACCGCCCAGCTGAATCACCCCGGTATCGCGGGGATCTACGACTACGGCGAGACGATCGACCCGCAAGGCAGCGAGATCGCCTACCTGGTCATGGAATTCGTCCAGGGCGAACCGCTGAACACGGTGCTCAACCGCCTGGGCAGGCTGTCGGTCGCCCAGGGCCTCGACCTGCTCGAGCAGACCGGGCGCGCTCTGGAGGTGGCGCACCGCGCGGGCGTGGTGCATCGCGACGTGAAACCGGGCAACATCCTGGTCACCCCGACCGGACAGGCGAAGATCACCGACTTCGGTATCGCCAAGGCGGTGGACGCGTCCCCGGTGACCAAGACCGGCATGGTGATGGGCACCGCGCAGTACATCGCACCGGAACAGGCGGTCGGCGAGGACGCCTCCGCGGCCAGCGACGTGTATTCGCTCGCCGTGGTCGGCTACGAGGCGCTGTCCGGACAACGGCCGTTCACCGGCGACGGCGCGCTCACCGTCGCGATGAAGCACGTGCGCGAGACGCCGCCCCCGATGCCGGCCGATCTGCCCGGCAATGTGCGCGAGCTCATCGAGATCACGATGGAGAAGGATCCGGGGCGCCGCTACGCCAGTGGCGGCGAGTTCGCCGACGCGGTCGCCGCGGTGCGCGCGGGCCGACGTCCGCCGCCGCCGAGCGGCGCCCACCCCGCCGCGCCCCTCACCGGCGCCACGCGAGTCCTCCCGCCCGGCCCGACCGCCGTGATCCCCTCCACCCCATCCGACTTCGACGGTGCGACGGTGCGCTACTCGACGCCCGCGGCAGGCGCGGTGAACGCGGCGAATCGCGCGGGCACGGTCGCCGCCCCGGCCACCGTGCTCAGCCGTGGCGCCGCGGCGGGCGGTCCGCCGCCCGGCGACGACAAGCGGTTCACCTCGACCCAGAAATGGTTGGCGGGTCTGGGTATCGGCGCCGTGCTGCTCGGCGCGCTGACGGTCTTCTTGTTGTTCGGCGGCGACACCAACCCGGATTCGACACCGTCGCCCACCACGACGTTCGCGCCGAACCCCAAGCCCGCGCCGCCGGTGGCCACCACGACCACCCCCAAGCCCGCGCCCGCGCCGGTGGAGACCGAGACCTACGAGCCGACCACCACCGAGCCGAAGACCACGACACCGGAGCCGACGACGACCACCCCGCCGCCCACCACCACGGCACCGAGCACCACCAAGCCGACCACCACCGCGCCGACCACCACTACCCGGCCGCGCGTCCCCACCCTCGATCTACCGTTCCCCGAGATTCCCGGTGCCCGGGGGCCATCGGCCACCCGTAACAGCACCGCCACTCCTCCGCAAGGACTGCCATGACGACCCCGAAGAATCTCTCGTCTCGCTACGAGCTGGGCGAGATCATCGGGTTCGGCGGTATGTCCGAGGTGCACAAGGCGCGCGACGTCCGGCTGAGCCGGGATGTGGCGATCAAGGTGCTGCGGGCGGACCTGGCCCGCGACCCCACGTTCTACCTGCGGTTCAAGCGCGAAGCGCAGAACGCCGCCGCGCTCAACCATCCGGCCATCGTCGCGGTCTACGACACCGGCGAGGCCGAGGTGGACGGCGGCCCGCTGCCCTACATCGTGATGGAGTACGTCGACGGCGACACGCTGCGCGACATCGTGCGCGGCAAGGGACCGCTCCCGCCGCGCCGCGCGATGGAGGTCGTCGCGGATGTCTGCGCCGCTTTGGATTTCAGCCACAAGGCCGGGATCGTGCACCGCGACATGAAGCCCGCGAACATCATGATCAACCGGGCGGGCGCGGTGAAGGTGATGGACTTCGGCATCGCGCGCGCGCTCGCCGACAGTTCCAACCCGATGACCCAGACCGCGGCGGTGATCGGCACGGCGCAGTATCTCTCGCCGGAACAGGCCCGCGGCGAAACGGTGGACGCGCGCTCGGACGTCTACTCCGTCGGCTGTGTGTTGTTCGAGATCCTCACCGGCGAGCCACCTTTCACGGGTGACTCACCGGTCGCGGTCGCCTACCAGCACGTCCGGGAGGATCCGCGGCTGCCCTCGCATGTGTACTCGGGCGTCCCGCGCGAGCTGGACTCGGTCGTGCTCAAGGCGATGAGCAAGAATCCGGCCAACCGCTACCAGACCGCGGCGGAGATGCGTGCCGACCTGATCCGGGTGCTCGGCGGTCAGAAACCCAGCGCTCCCATGGTGATGACCGACGAGGATCGCACCACCTTCATGGGCCAGGACGAGCCCCCGCCGCGCATCTACCGCACGGTCGAGCGGCACGACGATACCGCGGAACAGGATCCGGCCGAGCCGAACGGCCGGCGTCGGACCACCTACATCGCGCTCGGCGTCGCCGCGGCTGTCGCCGTGGCGTTCGCGCTGTTCTGGGTGCTGCTCGGCCCGGGTAGCCGCCCGGATCAAGTGGCCGTTCCCGACCTGTCCAACAAGTCCTCGCAGCAAGCGCAGGACGCGTTGCAGAAGCTCGGCTTCACAGTGGCGGTCCAGCAGAAGCCCGACAGCAAGATCGCGACGGGCAACGTCATCGCCACCCAGCCACTCGGCGGCTCGCGGATCGACGAGGGCAGCACGGTCACCGTCCAGGTGTCCTCCGGTCCCGCGCAGGTCCAGGTGCCGAAGCTGACGGGGCTGACCCAGGAGCAGGCCGAGCAGGTGCTGAACTCCAAGGGTCTGCGGATCAACCCGAACATCGAGCGCAAGCCGTCGAGCACCGCCGAGAAGGATCAGGTGATCGAGCAGAACCCGTCGCCGGGTTCGAAGGTGGACGTCGACTGGGAAGTCGTCGTCACGGTCGGCACCGGTCCGGAATCCGTGCGGGTGCCCTACGTCGTCGGCCAGTCGATCGATGTGGCCCAGCCGAACATCGAGGGCAACGGCTTCAAGGTCGTTGTCCAAGAGGTGCAGTCCTCCAAGCCCAAGGGCGAGGTGGTCGCCTCCACTCCGGCCGGCGGCAGCAACGCGGAGAAGGGTTCCACGGTCACCGTCCAGGTGTCCGCGGGTGATCTCAGGATGCCGTCACTGATCGGCCTCACCGTCTCGCAGGCGGTGGAGAAGCTGCGCGCGGAAGGCTGGTCGGGTAGCACCAGCCAGATCAGCCAGTCGCCGCAGGGCACCTTCGACGCGGGCAATGTCGGGCGCATCCTCAGCCAGCAACCGTCCGCGGGCAGTTCCATCCAGAAGAACAGCGCCATCCTGGTCGGTGTGGGGGTGCTCGGCCCGCCGTGATCGGCGTCGCCGCTGGTATCCAGAAAACGAGACCATCCGGTGTGAATTGCGGGAGAATGATGCTGCTCCATCCCAATCAGCGCAGCTGAGCACGAGGAGGTAGCTCATGACCACTGCCAGGGACATCATGAAACCGGGCGTTCAGTGGATCTCGAAGGACACGACCATCCAGCAGGCCGCGCGCACCATGGCCGAGCTCAACGTCGGGTCCTTGATCATCTCGGACGAGAACGAGCGGATGTGCGGCATCGTGACCGACCGCGACATCGTGGTGAAGTGCATCGCCCAGGGCAAGGCGCCGGCGGATTGCCGCGTCGACGAACTGTGCGAAGCGACGCCACGGTGGGTCGACGCCAACGCCGACATCGAGGAAGTTCTCGATGAGATGGAAAGCAACCGCGTCAAGCGCATGCCGGTGATCGAGAACAAGCGGCTGGTCGGCATGATCAGCGAGGCGGATCTGGCCAGGCACCTGGACGACAACCAGCTCGGCGAGTTCGTGACCGCCGTCTACGGGCGTCCATAGATCCCGGAAGCAGGTCACCGCACCTTCCGCGGGCACTTCGACACGAGCTGCCGTGCCGCCCCGAGGCTGAATCCACTCGGCGACAGCGCTCCTGAGGTCCGGCAACTCGGCACGAAGGGCGATACAGGCTTGAACCGCGGACGGCCTAACCGTCGTCCGCGGTTCACGCGCTCGTAGCCGTGGCGCACGACGTCGATCGTTGAACGCGGCAGCGGCGTCAGATCGGCTCGGCCTTCGGTAGATATCGCAACACGGCGACATCGCCGACTTGCGTCACGCCCGCTAATCGCATCCTGCGGTGTGGCGCCCCAGGAAAGTCGGCCGGATCGACAAAACGCGGCGCGGCGGCGTCGCCGACCAGGATGGGGGCGATCGCCAAGTGCAGTTCGTCGGCCAGATCGGCAGCGAGAAATGCGGTGTGGATACGGGTGCCGCCCTCCACCATGAGGCGCTCGACACCGCGTCGGCCGAGGTCGTCCAACAGCGCACCGAAGTCGAGGTCGGCGCCCAGATCCACGACTTCGGCCAGTCCCGCCAGCCGGGCGGTGAGTTTCGGCGCGCCCGCCGCGGTGGTGTAGACGAGTTTGTCGCCGCCGTGGTGCCAGAACCGCAGCCCGGGATCCAGTTCGCCGCTCGCCGAGAGCGTGACCTTCAGCGGGTACTCCGTTCTACCCGCCGCGACGCGGGCTGCCCTGCGCTCGGAGCTGTCGACGAGCAACCGCGGGTTGTCGCTGCGCAAGGTCTGCGCGCCGACCAGGATGGCGTCGGAGTCCGCGCGGACCTGGTCGACCCGATCGAAGTCCGCGGCGCCGGACAAGCGCAGCCGCTCGGGACTCGCGTCGTCGATGTACCCGTCGACGCTCACCGCGGCCGACAGCAGCAC
Source organism: Nocardia sp. NPDC004573 (assembly GCF_053602135.1). Classification (NCBI taxonomy): domain Bacteria; kingdom Bacillati; phylum Actinomycetota; class Actinomycetes; order Mycobacteriales; family Nocardiaceae; genus Nocardia; species Nocardia sp. NPDC004573. The sequence goes on along the minus strand of NZ_JBSGDA010000022.1, from coordinate 53,037 downwards.
ATGCGGACGGGTCACTGCAACACCAGCGCGGCGACCTCCGCCTCCAGCGCCTGCACCAAGCCCTCCGCGGGACGCTTCCCGCACACGCCGAGCCAGTTCGCCAGCATGCGATGCCCACCCTGGGTCAGCACCGATTCCGGATGGAACTGCACACCGTGGATAGGCAGGGTCCGATGACGCATGGCCATCACAATCCCGCTCTCGGTGCGTCCGAGTACCTCGATCTCCTCCGGGAGGGTCTCCTCGAGCACGGTGAGCGAGTGGTACCGCGTGGCGGTGAACGGGTCGGGCAGACCGGCCAGCACGCCGGCGCCGATGTGGAACACCTCGCTGGTCTTCCCGTGCAACAACTCGGGAGCCCTGGTGACGGTGGCGCCGAACGCCTCGCCGATCGCTTGGTGCCCGAGGCATACGCCGAGCAGCGGGACACTCTGCTCCGCGCAGGCGCGCACGAGCGGGATGCTGGCGCCCGCACGATCCGGGGTGCCTGGGCCGGGGCTGATCAGAATGCCGTCGAAGTCGCGCACAACCGCGCCGACGTCGGCCAGATTCGGATCGTCGTTACGCCACACGACAGCGTCGACACCGAGCTGGCCGAGGTATTGCACCAGGTTGAAGACGAAGCTGTCGTAATTGTCGACGACCAGAACACGCATGGCATCGAGATTACGTCCCCGCACGGCACCGCGTCGCATCCATTACCTGTTGGGATAGCCTAGAGAACACGACCTGCCGCCGAATTCGAGGACGTCATGCCCAAGTCGAAGGTCCGTAAGAAGACCGACTACACGATCAACCCCGCCAGCCGGACCCCGGTGAAGGTGAAGGCCGGCCCCTCTCCGGCCTGGTATGTCGCCATCATGCTCGGGTTCATGCTCGCCGGGCTGGTGTGGCTGCTCGTCTACTACTTGGCAGCCGAGCAGATCAGCTGGATGAACGACCTCAACGCCTGGAACTTCCTGATCGGCTTCGGCCTGATGGTGGTGGGCTTGATCATGACGATGCGCTGGCGCTGAGCCGGCGACATCGACCCGGATTACAGACGTGTCATTCATGCACACCTGTGGATGAGCCTGTGTACAACTCGAGGAGCGATTGGGGAGTGTCGTGAGTCCGGAGCGCTCCGTCCCCGGCCCACTGGATCGTGACGAGCCGAGCCTGACCTGGACCACACCGACGCCCGCGCTCGCCGCGGTCGCCGTCGGCGGCATCGCCTTGGCCGTTGCCGCGGTGGTGACCACCGAGGCGGCCAGCCGCCTGCTCGTCGGGCTGGCAGCCGTCGGCCTGCTCGCGCTCGCCGGGCTCGGATTCCGGCAACGCCCGCGGCTGTCCGTGGTAACCGGCGAGCGACCACGCATGGTGGTCCGCACGCTGACCGGACCGGACGAGTACGCCCCGGAACAGATCGTTCGCGCCCGGGTGGTGAGCTACCGGCGTCTCGGACGCAAGATGCCGATGCTGGAACTCGACGTCCTGCACGACGGCGCGGAGCGGCTGCTGATCTTCGGCCGCTGGGATCTGGGCGCCAACCCGGAGCTCGTCTACCAACAACTGGTCGGAGCACTGCGGCTCACCGAGGACAAGACCCGCTGACGAGACATCCGGTGACTCTGCCGACCGAATGTTTCACGTGAAGCCAATCCCCCTGTCAGACAGTCGAAGTGATAGCGCTCACAGTCACTGCGGCCAATGCCGCGACCGCGACCAGAGCCACCGCCACCCAGCCGACGGTCCGCGCCGCTTGCGGAGTCCGCACGCGCAGCCAGCCCGGCAGGAACAGGATGCCCAGGGTCGCGAGCGTGCCCGCGGCCAGTCCGCCCAGGTGACCCCAGAGCGAGATGCCGGGCAGCGACAGACTGATGAACACATTGATGCCGATGATGATGAGCATCTGATTCGGGTTCTGTCGCAGACGGATCAGAATGACCGTGATCGCACCGAACATGCCGTACACCGCACCGGACGCACCCGCCGTGAGGCTGTTCTGCGCGAACAGCATGACTCCGGCCGACCCGCCGAGCAGCGAGACCAGGTACACCGCCAGGTAGCGCGATCGCCCGAGCACCAGCTCGGCGTCTCGGCCCACCACGTACAGGGCGAACATATTGAGCAGCAGATGGATGGGGCCGTAGTGCAGGAATCCGGAACCGAGCACCCGCCACCATTCACCGTCCGCGACCGCCGGTGCGTACAAGACCCAGTCGATGAACAGTGCGGAGCCCAGCTGGTTGTCCATCAAGCTCTTGGCCTGGGCCGCGGTGATCGCGTAGATCACTACGTTGATCGCGATCAGCGCGTAGGTGACATAGGGAGCGGACGCTCGAGCCGCCGCGCCCGAGACTGTCCGCACCGGCGCGGCGCTGCGCTGATCCGCACGCAGACAGTCGACACAGTGCTGGCCGACGGCCGCGGGGTGCAGGCACTCCGCACAGGACGGCCGCCCGCACCGCGTGCAGGCCAGGCCGGTAGGGCGATTCGGATGGCGGACGCATGTGGGTGCGGGCGGCTGGGGATTCATAGTCTCATTCGATCGTGATCTTGGTGATGACGACGGGCTCCAGCGGCCGGTCGTTGCGGTCGGTCCTGGTGGCGGCGATCGTGTCGACGACCTTCCGGGAATCCGGGTCCACCACCTCACCGAAGATCGTGTGCTTGCGGTTGAGGTGCGGCTGCGGGCCGACGGTGATGAAGAACTGCGAGCCGTTGGTGCCCGGCCCCGCGTTGGCCATCGCCAGCAGGTAGCCCTGGTCGAAGCGCAGTTCGGGGTGGAACTCGTCACCGAATTCGTAGCCGGGGCCGCCGCGCCCGGTGCCGGTGGGATCACCACCCTGGATCATGAAGCCGGCCATCACGCGATGGAACAGGGCACCGTCGTAGAACGGGCCGGTGTTGCCTCCACTCGCGTTCGCGGTGGTGTACCGCGCCGAACCGTCGGCGAGACCTAGGAAATTGCGGACCGTCTTGGGCGCGTGGTTACCGAAGAGCGAAAGCTTGATATCGCCGTGATTCGTGTGCAGCGTTGCCACGGATGTCTGATTCGGTGAGGTCACGCCGCCCATCGTGCCACGGTCCGCGACAGGGCCGCGGAACTGGGCCGGACCGGCTTGTGAGCTGGGCCTCCTGCGCGAATCGCCGCCCTGTGCATACAGTGGTCCCATGACCTCGGGGCGCCTGCATGTCTCTTCGCGTTCACGTAACCGGCTCATCCTCGCGGCCGCCGTCGCGCTGACGGGTGGTGTGGCCTATCTGGTCCGCACCCGGCGGCCGCAGCAGCCGGAACCCGCCCCCGCGCCGCCGCGCATCGGATACTCCCGCAACGGCTCCGCACCGACCCCGGTGGCGGGAGCCGGCGCGGAGCACGAGCACTGACCCGCACCCGGCAGATCAGCGACTGACGGTCTTCTTGTACTGACGCAGGGCCAGCGGCACGAATACCACCAGGATCACCACCACCCAGGCCAGGGAGGTGATCACCGGGTGCCGCAGCGACCAGGCGTCCGATGTCGGCGCGAGCGGACTGGTGTTGCCGAACAGGTCACGCGTCGCCTGAGTGAGCGCGGAAACGGGGTTCCATTCCGCGATCACGCGCAGGGCGGTGGGCAGCTTGTCGCTGGGGACGAAGGTGTTGGCGATGAAGGTGAGCGGGAAGATCACCATGAAACTCGCGTTGTTGAACACCTCCGGCGCCCGTACCAGCAGGCCCACCACGGCCATGATCCAGGACACCGCGTAGGCGAACAGCAGCAACAGGATGTAGGCCAACACCGCGTCCAGGAACGAGCCGCGAATCCGCCAGCCGACGAGCAGACCGGTCAATGACATGACCGTCAGGCTGACCACGTTGATCACCACGTCGCTGACCGTGCGGCCGACCAGTACCGCCGACGAGGCCATCGGCAGGGAGCGGAATCGGTCGATGATGCCCTTCTGCATGTCCTCGGCCAAACCCGCCCCGGTGAAGGTCGCGCCGAACACCACGGTCTGCGCGAAGATGCCCGCGATGAGGAACTCGCGGTATCCGCCGGACAGACCGGGCACATCGATGGCCGCGCCGAAGACGTAAGCGAACAGCAGCACGAACATGATCGGCGACAACGTGGAGAAGATCAGCACGTCGGGCACCCGTTTGATCTTGATGACGTTGCGTTTCGCGATGGTCACGCTGTCGCTGACCACTATGGACAGTCGCGCGCCCAGCGAGGGCCGTGCCGGGACCGAAGCCGTCGCGGTCATCGGGTCGTTCCTTCCGTAGCTTCCGACTGGGCCTGCGACGAGCCGTCGGCGGCGATCGTCTCCGCTTCGTGGCCGGTGAGAGTGAGGAAAACGTCGTCAAGGGACGGACGGCGCAGACCGACATCGTGGATCTGCACGCTGTGGTCGGCCAGCCGCCCGACCGCCTCCACCAAGGCTTGGGATCCGTCGGCGACCGGAACGATGATCCGGCGCAGCCCCGGTTCGAGATGGATCTCGCCGTCGGCCAGGCTCTTCAGTGCGGCCTCGGCCGTCGCGAGATTGTCGGCGCGGTCGACGGTCAGCTCGATGCGATCGCCGCCCACCATGGTCTTGAGTTCGTCCGCGGTGCCCTTGGCGATCACCTTGCCACGGTCGATCACCGCGATGGAATCGGCGAGCCGATCCGCCTCCTCCATGTACTGCGTGGTGAGCAGCAACGTGGTCCCGCTCGCGACCAGTTCCTCGATGACGTCCCACAGGTCGAGGCGGGCACGGGGATCCAGCCCGGTGGTCGGCTCGTCGAGGAACAGGACGGGTGGATTGGCGACCAGCGCACCCGCCAGGTCGAGGCGACGGCGCATACCGCCGGAGTAGCCCTTGACCGGACGGTCCGCGGCTTCGGTGAGCCGGAATCGCTCGAGCAATTCGCGCGCGCGTGCCTTACTCCGTTGCACGCCCATGTGATAAAGACGTCCCACCATTTCCAGATTCTCGAAACCGGTGAGATATTCGTCGACTGCGGCATATTGCCCCGACGCCCCGATGCGGGATCGTAGTGTCTGCGGATCACGCAGCACGTCGATTCCCGCGACCGTCGCGTGCCCGGCATCCGGTACGAGCAGGGTGGTGAGCACTCGGACGGTGGTGGTCTTACCTGCGCCGTTGGGTCCGAGCAGTGCGGTGACGGTGCCTTCCGGGACTCGCAGGTCGAGTCCGTCGAGGGCCACCAGCCGGCCGTATCTCTTGACCAACCCGTCGGCGACTATTGCGTCGGGCATGATTCTCCTGAGGTTGCTGCGTTCGATGCGCTTGGGTGCGCCGCCGAGCGCCGATCGATGCGTCGGATCGGGTGACCGGCCGATACCGAGCCAGTATTGTCCGGGCCGCCGACAAATTCATCCGAATTGTTTCCGCCCCGACCGGACGGCTCGGGCCACGCGAGAAGGCCGCATTCCGATCCAGTGGTGCTCGGGGGTACCGGATCGGAATGCGACCGGTTCGATGATCTCGTGGGACGGGCAGCCGAGCGCGCGTAGCGCACTACCCGAATCGAGCGGAGCCCGTACTCGGACCGCGAGGATTCGAACGCGGGCTCTCGCGACGAGCGGATCAGCTCGGCGCGAACGATCGAGTCGATGGACACGAACACATGTTCGCATCGGGGTACGACACAGTTCGGTCGTCGCACGGAGACCGGCGATATGGGGGGGCATCCGTGATCGGCGTGCCGACACGCCCGGAAGCATTGTCGAGTCGTTGCGCGGCGACTGGTCGGCATGTTCCACGCCGCCCCACTCTTTAGCAGGTCAAAGGGGTAGAACTGCACGGAAAAGGTTGGTCGACAAGGGTTTTGGCAAACAACAAGACAACAGCCGCCCCGCAGCGCGGACCACCGGTCGGCTCACCGCGACCGCCCCCGGTCGGCCTCGAGTAAGCCGACCCGAAAAAACTTGGAACGTGGCCGTCCCCACGCGCACACAATCGCAGATCATCGAGTAGCATCGTTCTCGTCGGCCCCTCCCCCCCGGGCCGACCCTACGCGGGCCTCGGCTAACTCCCCCCCTTCGCCGAGGCCCGCTCCCCATTTCCGGGACAGTGAGCGCCTATTCCGCCCGATCTCCTTCTGCTTCCACCGCTCGCCACGCCGCGATGAGCCGCTGCTCACGCGCCCGCCCGGCGGTCGCGAGCAACGGACGGTCCCGCTCCCACCGCTGCCGGATCACCGGGTCCGCGGTCTGCCACAACAGCTCCAGCTCGGTCGACAGCGCAGCGAAGGACGCGAAGACGCCGCCGAGGGCGATGTGCACGCCCGGAGAAGTCGGCGCATCGATGTCCAGGCCACGCACGGCGGCCACCAGGGTCAGCAGCCGTTGCAGGCTCTCGCGCGGCCAGGCCGACGCCCGCGCCACCCGCACCAGCCAGCCGAGCGTGGCGGCCAGCACGTGAATGTCCTCGATCGTCCGAAACGGCTTCAGGTAGTCGAGATACCCATCACCCGGGAGCACCAGCGCGGGCACGTCGGTCAGCACGACCGAGGCGTGGGGAACCTCGGGCGCGAACGCGAGCGGGGGATGATCGGTCAGGCGCACCCCGGCTTCGCCGGCCCGGATCAAGCATGCGCGCAGGCGATTCCGTCCGTCCGCGGCCGTGCCGACGCTGGCGATCACGAGCAGTTGCCGCGCGAAAGAGCCCATGGTCGCGAAGGACTTCGCACCGTCGACCCGCCAGACCCCGTCTCGCTCGGTGAGCCCGGTGCGGATCGCCGAGGGGTGACCGCCGCCCTCCTCGGTGGCGCACATCGCGACCAGCTCGTCGTCCGGCAGATCGGGAATCAGCGTCCGCAGCGCCTCCTGATAGCCGGACAGGAAGGCGAAACCGAGCCGGTCGGCGCCGAAGCCGCCTGCGATCGCGACCTCGACCGGTTGACCGAATCGGTTCGCGGCCACCCGATGTCGCGTCCAGGCCGCGGCGACATCGTCCAGCGGCGCGGCCGCCACCGGCTCGGTCAGCAGGAAGTCGAGCAGTGTATCCACCTCAGCACGGTAACCGAGCGGCCACGCGGACGGCTCGCTACGCCCCTGCAGGAGCCTGCCGGTTCTGGCAACCAAATGGCAATCGTCGGTGCTGCGTGGACGAATTCCACCGAGAAGCCTGCTTCACTGGGGTGTCGCCTCGTATCGGAAGGAGTTCGGACCGTGCCGGAGCTGGAAGAAAGTCGCAAGAAGGCGCTTTTCGACAGCGAGGCCAGACTGTCCTGGGTGCTCGCCGCGCTCGCCGGTCTTATCGGCGCGGCAGCCTTCATGCATACGGCCGGTTATTTCGTCACCTTCATGACGGGCAATACCGAACGAGCCGTCCTCGGGTACTTCCACGACGAGCCGGACATGGGTTTGGCCGCCGCCGGGTTGCTCGCGTCGTTCCTGTCGGGGGTCGTGGTGGCTTCGTGGTGCCGCAGGCGCTACTGGTCCGGACATCCGCACGGACCCACCCTGCTCACCACCGTCTGCTTGGCCGTGGCCTCGGCCGTCGACATCCTCGAGTACCAGACTTCCGATGAGCCGATCGGCCTGCTGCCGATCATGTTCGTCGCCTTCGGCGTCGGCGCGTTGAACACGTCGTTCGTGCAGAACGGCGAGGTGTCGGTGCCGCTCAGCTACGTCACCGGGACGCTGGTCAAGATGGGGCAGGGCATCGAACGCCATCTCAGCGGTGGCGACTACGCGGACTGGCTCGGGTATTTCCTGCTCTACGCCGGTTTCGGGCTCGGCGCGCTGCTCGGCGGCCTGCTGAGCCTGCTGGTCGCGGGCTGGGCGATGCTGATCACCGCGACCGTGGTGTGCCTGCTCGTCACCGGATTCACTTATCTACACCTGGACCGGCACGGTCCCCTCAGCGAGTAAGCCGCCGACGGACGTCGGTCGGCGATCACGACTACGGTGGCCGCGTGCAGAACATCGAAGACGAAGCCACCGCGTTCGCCGCGCTCGTGATGCGACAGCTGTCCACGCTGGGCGAGACCGACGTCGAATACCAGCCCGACGATTTCGCGATACGCGCGGGCGATCTGATTCTCGATCTGCACAACATCTTTCACGAAACCCGTGAGCTCGATCCCGCGGAACGCGAGGCCCGGGTGGCACAACACTGCGACGCCCTGAGCGAGCTACGCACCCCCGCCCCGGATTGGCCGACGGTTCGGTCCATGCTGCGGCCGGTATTGCGTCCCAACAGTTTCGGCGTAGGCATCGAACCCGAGTCGCGACCGGTCGCGCGCCCCGCCTTTCCCTTCGTGGACGAGATGGTCGCCATCGACATGCCCCATACCCGATCCATCGTCACCTACGCGTCGTTGCGGGAGTGGGGCGTGAGCCCGGACGAGGTATTCGGTGTCGCGCGCGAGAATCTGGGCGAGATCATGAATTTCGCCGGTATCGAAGAAGACGGCATCCTGCATTTCGTCGACGACGGCAACGGCTACTGCTCTTCCTGGCCGCTGCTACCCGGCCGGCTCGCCGGTACCGGGACGTCATCCGTCGCGTTCATGCCCGATGTCGACACACTGATCGTCGCCTCCGGCGTCAGCGATCTCGATCCTATTTTCGAAGCGGTGGAAGAGCAGTACCGTGACGCGCCTCGCCCGATCTCGCCGCAGGGATATCTCGTGGACGACAGCGGGGCGGTGATCCCGCTCGATCGTTCGCCGGCTCATCGCCACCTGCCCGCCGTGCAGCGTGCCCGGTGCGGTCTGGCGGTCACCGAATACGACGCGCAGGCTCGGATTCTCAACGAGATCGTGGAGAGCGATATGGAATTCACGCCGTACGCCATCGAGCCCGCCTACGTCGGTTCCGTCATGTACGGCCATGGCGACAACGGTCCCTACACGATCACCGTCTGGGGCGAGGGTGTCGACTACCTCCTGCCGGAGGCCGACTACGTCGCCTTCTGCCGGGACGACCGAGGTGAGCTGGAGCGGCTGTTCGAGGTTCCGTTCGAGGCTGTCGTCGCGCTGACCGGCATCGACCCGGTCCCCGATCTCGCACCTCGTCGCTACGAGATTCGCCACTGGCCGGATACCGAGACGCTGGCGAGGCTGGAAGCTGCGGCAGTCTCTGTCTGACCGGGAACGGTCGGCGCGGATTTCGCGGCGGAAGTCAGAAGCGGCGGGCGCCGGTCACCGGCATCGAGGAGAGCGGGGAAGTGATCACTCCCGTGCCGTACGTCGAGGCATGGATGACTTTGCCGTCGCCCGCGTAGAGGGCGGAATGACTTCCGCCGTAGAACGACACCATGTCGCCGGGGCGCAGGTCGTCGAGCGGTATCGGCGTTCCGGCGGCGAGCTGGTCGTAGCTGGTGCGGGGCAGTTCGACGCCGGCCTGCTCATAGGACCACTGCACCAGTCCGGAGCAATCGAAGGTGTCGGGGCCGACCGCGCCGTAGCTGTAATCGGATCCGATCTTGGTCCGGGCCGCGTCGACCGCCATTTCGCCTGCGGACTTCTGCGGTATCACTGCCGCGGGCGGGGTGGGCGCCCGCGGCATGATCTGCGGGATGTCGCCCAGGAAGGGGAGCTCGATCTCAGGAAGCAGGCCGAGCAGCGGGATGTCGATGGCCGGAACGATCGTCGGCACCGGCAGCTCGATCACGGGGACGGGCACCGAAATCGGGAACTCGATCGCCGGGCCGAGCGTGGCCGGCGCGATTTCGATTTGCGGCACCGAGGCTCCTGCGATGTCCTCGATTTCCGTGAATTCACCGGTGACGGGCGACTCGGTGACGGGAAGTATGGCGTTGTTCCGGAAAAGCTTCTCCGGCGAGTCGGGAAGCGGAATATCGTCGGAGATCTCGAACGTTCCCACGCCCGGGATGGTCACCGGCTGGGCCGATGCCTCCCCGGTGTTGCACCACATGCCCAGGAGGGCGGCCGCTCCGGCGGCGAACGCCCACAGCAGCGCACGTCGCAGGTAGCGGGTATATCGGACGTCGGTCGATGATGCCATGATGCGGTCCTCCGATGCTCATATCGCCGGCCTTCGGTGGGCCATCCGCCGTAGTTCACGGCGCGAGGGACCTCGCCTGAGACCTCGAATTGATTCGAAAACCATCACGGTGCTTCGTCAGTCCAGCGGATCCGATCCGAGCGTTCACCTTTCGGCATAGAGTGCACGACGTAAAGCACAACACGCGTTTATTTGCGTAACAAAACAATAACTCGTTCCGCGCGGGGTCCGGCAATATATATTTCGCGCCACGAAATGCAATCCTCCGGGACACAAAGCACCCCGCAGGGAAACATTTCCGCTGCGGGGCGCAATGCCGGTCCCGTGCGTCACGCGGTGATCTGCTCTTCGATCTGTTTCGCGATCGTCCGGAGCTTCGCCGCGAATTCGCGGGCCGCGCGCGGGTCATCGTTCGAACCTTTGACGACGCGTTTGGTCAGCGCGGCGAGCCGGGACTCCATGGCGGTGAAGATGTCGGCGGCGCGATCGTTCGGGTCGTCCGGCAGTTCGCCGCGCAGCCACGCTTGCAGACGCTCGACCACTACTTCTTCGTCGTAGCGTTCGGGCAGCAACGCCACCGCTTGCCGGAGTTTCCCCGCGGTCACCTTCACCCCCGCGCCCGCCGCCACGGTGGTGTACACGGTTATCGCGGCGTCTTCGCCGTATTCGGCCACCACCGGCAACAGTTCACGCACCTGGCCCTCGTTGATCGCGGGCGCCATCGGGTGCAACCGCGCGGCGAGCGGCCAAGCCCGGATGAGCTTGTGCGCGTAGGACCGTTGCATATCCCACCGCTGCTCCACATACTCGTCGAACGTCTCGTGGCTGTCGCGGTAGAGCCGGCCGTCCCGGACGATCTGCAGGGCGCGCCCGGCCGCCCAGAACGCGATGCGCAACGTGTCGATCGACGACTCGCACGCCGTCAACTGCGCCCGTTCCCGATCGCTCAGCGGACCGTCGCCGGCATCCGGCACCGGCATGGTCAAGACATTCGGGCTGACGGCCGCCTTCGGCCGCCGCCACTCGGCATCGCGCAGCGGTGACACCGGCGGTGTGTGTTCGGCGCCGTCGGATAGCGGATTGCCGCCACCGATCGAACCCTTCCTGCGTTGCGGAGGCATCAGGCCGGCACCTCCATCAGCGCCCGGTACGAGTTCACCAGCTCGTCGCCCACCCGGCGGTACTCGCCCAAATCCTCGATCGGGTTCTCGGCGCCCTCCCCGACCTCCCCGTCGGCCGCCTCCCGATACCATTTCCAGGCGCTCAGATAGGAATCGAATACGTCGTACCCCGCGCTTTCCAAATGGCCGCGCTGAGCGCGGTATTCGGTCGAGACGTTGACGCCTTTCTTCATGATCACCGGCACTTTGGTCATCAGCACCCGCACCCGGATTTCCCGGTCGGTATCGGCCGCCGCTTCCTCGGCGGCTTTGAAGGTACTCGGCACACGTTTGACTTCCGACGGGCTCACACTGGTCAACAGCAGGAGCTCGTCGCTCTCGGGAACGGCGGCCTTGAAGATGTCGGCCGACTCGCCCCCGGCGTCCACGATGATGACGTCGAAATCGGCGGAATTGTCGGTGATGCAGTCGCCGACATGCCGCGACGGGAACGCGACCAGTTCGAACGGCACATCGATGCCCCCCTTGACCAGCCGCCGGTACCAGGAGTATCCGGTCTGGCTGAGCGGGTCGGCGTCGATCACCAGCACCCGCAGTTCGTGAACCGAAGCGAAGTAACTCGCCAAGAAGAACGCTGATGTCGTTTTGCCGACACCGCCCTTGAGATTCCCCAGCGTGATGACCAGAGGTTCGGGCAATTCGAGTGGCGCAACAGAATTCGTCATAGACGGTCCTCCGAGGATGAGGAGTGCATTACTGTGCGTGGCCAGTCTGGCACAGTACGCGCGAATACCGCCTGATTGCGGCGCCTTGCTCCGGCTGTGCCGCCACCGCCGCTGTGTCCAATTGGACACAGCACGACGGGCGTACAGGATGCTTATTCTGTGGAGCCTAGGGGAATCGAACCCCTAACCCCTGCCTTGCAAAGGCAGTGCTCTGCCAATTGAGCTAAGGCCCCCGGAGATCAGCGGCTGGTGACCTCGTGCCACATGTCCGCCTCGCTGCGCCGGCGCAACTTGGAGATGCCGAACAGAACCAGGACCACGACACCGGCGGTGCAGAGAAGTTTCATGGCTTCCACCCTACTGCGCCACCGGGACGCCGCCCAGAACCAGCCGAGTCCGGTGCACCGGCACCACCGGCCTCCTGACCGGCCAGGAAATAGGGCATCGCCGCACAGAGCACGGGCAGGTCCCGGGCGGTGCGCTGCACAACGCCGTCGGGCCGGACCAGGGCGGCGCGGGCGCCGCGCCGGGTCAGCCAGCGCCGCAGTTCGCTCCCGGGAGCTGCCATCACCAGCTCTGCCCCATGCTCCCTGATCCGGGCGTGCTCCGCCGACGCGGGCTCGATCGTGGTGACGATGGCGTACCGGCCCGCGACGACGTCGTCGTAACGACGGCCGTCGGCCAGGAGGGCATTGGGAACCAGACGACCCGCCCGTCCACCACCGAGGCGCGACCGCATGACCAGCTCGGATCGACGCAGGGGCGGTGTCTCGCCACTGGTGACCAGCGCGTGCAAACCGGGCAGGCGACCAAGGTGGGGAGCGAGCCCGCCGCGCAAGAGATTGCCGAGCTCACCGCCCTCGGTCATCACCATCCCGGTAAGCTTCGCCAGCCGAATCATGCTCCGCGCGTGCGGCTTTCGTTCGGTCTCGTAGGAGTCCAGGACCCGCTCGGGCAGGTCTCCGGCGAGCACGCCTGCCAGTTTCCAGGTGAGGTTGGCCGCATCGCGCAGGCCGGCGCCCATGCCCTGACCGATGAACGGCGGCGTGAGATGCGCCGCGTCGCCGAGCAGGAAGACCCGGCCCGCCCGCCAGCGGTCGGCGAGTTGGGCGCGGAAAGTGTATTCGGCCACCCGGCGCAGTTGGATGTCCTCGACCGGGATGTCACCGGTCCAGGGGCTGATCAGTGCGTACACCCGGCCGATGTCGTCGTAGTCGGCCGCTGCCGCACCGGAAGCCAGCCGGAATTCCCAGCGGTACCGTGACTTTCCGATGCGCATGTAGGTCGCGGCGCGGACGGGGTCGCAAACCTGATGCACGCCCTCCCACTCCCCTGGTTCCGCCGTCGTATCCACGTCGACGACCAGCCACCGCTGCTCGAAGTTCAACTCACGCATTCTGGCGCCGATGGCGGTGCGAACCGAACTGTTCGCGCCGTCGCAACCCAGCACGTACGCCGCACGAACCGACTCGGGGGCGCCGGAGGTCCGATCGGTGAAGTCGACCCTGACGCCGCCGGTTTCCTGGACCACCGCGGTGACTTCGGCGTCCCCGCGCAGCGTCACTCGCGCCTGGCGCCGCACCGCGGCACGCAAAATCCCTTCCAACTCCGGCTGGTCGAACATGTTCGCGTCCGGGTATCCGTTGCGGCCGCCCGCCGGATCGCGCCGGAATTCGGCGAGTATCCGCAGATCCCGGTCGAGCAGGCGCAGCCCGAGCGCGGGACGGGAGATGGCGTCGAATTCGTCGCCGATGCCCAGCCTCGCCACGATCCGGCGGATCTCACCGTCCATGTGCACCGCGCGCGGTTGCGGGTAGACGCCTTCCCACCGCTCCAGAACCAGCGACTCGACGCCGTAGCGGGCCAGTAGCAACGCCGCGGTGAGACCGGTCGGGCCGGCGCCGACGATCACGATCGGGGCATTCATCGGCACGCCTCGACCTTCCACTCGATCGCGTGCCGGCCCAGGGTCGCCGCGACCGCGCTCTCGTCGCCGGTGTGGTCGAGTACGACGGTGGCCACGATCGCACCGTCCTGGGCAGCGGCGGCGATGTCGCGCACTCCCACGGTCCGGGCGAGCGCGTCGAGCGATTCGCGACGTGTGGCGGCGGCGCGTGGGTCCGGCCGTGACGAGCACGCGTGCTCCGGTGCGCCGCAGCAGTTCGGCGATGTGCCGCTCGGACAACTCACCGTTGATCGGGGCGGCGACCCGGCGAGCTGGGCGGCCAAGGTCGCCGGGATGAGCTCGGCGCAGTTGGGGGCGAGCAACGCCACCGCGTCGTCCCGGCGCACACCGATGTCATACCGCAGGTTCGCGTATCGGTGCACGTCCGCGAGAAGCTGAGCGCTGTTGCGCCGCAGCGGTTCCCGCCAACGCCCCGCTTCCGGCAGCACCGTCACCGCGGTGCGTTCCGGCCACGATCGCGCCGCCCGCGCCAGCAGGGCGTAGGTCGATTCCGGCAGGGCGCGCTCGGCCAAGGGCACGGATTCGATATCGGGCAGGTCGGCTGGTTCGGCGTAGCGGGGCCACAGCGGGTGCTCGGTCACCGGTACCTCACCGTGGTGCGCTGACGGCCCAGATCGATGGCGCCGTCGTCGGTGGACACCGTTGCCTCGACGACGTCACCGTCGCGCAGGTACTTCGGGTTCTTCGCCTGGCCTTTGAAGAACAGTTTCCATTTCACCGCGGGCGGCAGCAGCGAGCCGATGATCTCGACCGGTTTGGGCGGGGCACTGATCGCGGTGCCGACGGGGGTTCCGGTGAGCAGCAGGTCACCGGCGTCCATACGCTGGAAACCGGTCAACACGCGCAGGGTCTCCGCCGGCTGGTAGATCATGTCCGCGACGGTCATGTCCTGACGCAGTTCGCCGTTGACCCACAACCGCAGCCGCAGATCGGTGAACCGTTTCAGCTCGTCGTCCTCCAGCAGCACCAGCGCGGGCCCGACCGGGGTGAAGGTCGGATACGACTTCGCTTCGTAGAACTGGGTTTTCGGCAATTGGACATCGCGGGCGGAGATATCGTTGGTGACGACCAGACCGGCGATATAGTCGGCGACGTTGTCGCTCGTGATCTCGGAGCCGACCGGCATTTCGCGACCGAACACCAGCCCGATCTCCACCTCGTAATCCAGCAACCGCACGTGCGGGGGCCGGATGACGTCAGCGTGCGGGCCGCTGATCGACCCCGATGCCTTGCGGAAGAACGTCAGCGGCACGGTGGCCGGGTCACCGCCGGAGTCCCGCACGTGCGAGGCGAAGTTCGTCATCTGTGCCACCACCCGGCACGGCGCGGTCACCGGAGACACCAGCGCCAGGCTTTCCAACGGCACCACCTCGGTACTCGCGCTCGCCGCGCGAATCGCCTGCCGGTCGGCCAACAGTTGCCCGGTGGTGGTCGCGGCGGTATCGATCCGGGCGGCGCCCGCACGTGTGCTTACCCACCAGGCGTCGAAGGTACGGAGAACAGAAATGCTCATGAGCGGGCTACTTTCCACAGGCCGCGCAGGCGGCGGAGGTCGAATTCGTTGTCCTCGCGCAGCGCGTCGACCACCGCCGCCAGCTCGCGAAGGGATTCCCGGCCCGGTTTGAGGCCGAGGAAATCTCCGCTGGCCGGCGGCCCCCACTGCGCCAGCCCGGAGGCGGTGAACGGCGCCCAACCGGGTTCGAGCGTGCAGTCGAACATGTCGCCGTCGCTGAAATGCTCGACGAGAAATCCGTCCGGGTCGCGCCAGTAGTCGAAGATCTGGCTGCCCTGGATGTGCCTGCCGATCCCCCACGACCGGTAGTAACCGTGATCGCGCAGATACTCGCCACCGGCGGCCAGCGCGTCGAGGTCGGCGACCTGATAGGCCGAGTGCACGTATCGGTTCGCCGGACCGAGCACCAACGCCAGCGTGTGGTGATCGGCGGGTGTCCGGCCGCGATCACAGCGGATGAAGCTCATCACCGGACCGCGTTCGCGTTGTCCCGGGTAGTAGAGGAAGTCGCTGACGATCAGCCCCAGGTGCCGCAGATACCAATCCAGCGTTTCGCGGTACTTGGTGGTCTGCACCACCACATGCCCCAGCCGCTGAACCAGCGCAGGCGAGCGAGGCGGCCGCTGCGTCCGGTTCACCCGCGCGACTTCGTGCCCGACGTTGAGCGTAAGCGGCGACTGCGCCGGCAGAGCCGGGAGCTGGTCGGTGTCGGCGACCACCCGCACCCGTAATCCACTCGGGTCGGTCAGATCGACGGTGGATCCGCCCAAAGTGTCAGGCAGGGCAGCCACCGCGCCGCCCGCGGCGTCGGCCAGCCGGAGCAAGTCCGCAGTATCCGCCGCACGAAAGGCCGGACCGGCGAACCGCGAACGCACGCCTCGGCGGATCAACACGCACGGCGACTGGGGGTCGGTGCCCCGCAAGTACAGCTCATCGGCCGTGCGCAACGAGGTGACGAACCCGAACGCGTGCGCGAAGACCTCGGCGCGCTCGAGGTCCGGCTTCTCGAACTCCAGCCACGCCAGATCGTGCACCTTCACGATCGGATCGCGAGCCCGCCCCGGATGCTCGCCCGCCTGCGCACCGTACTCGCTGTGCAATCCGGTATGCGGGTCGTGCTGGTCGGACATCGACCACTCCCTCCATTTTCTGACGATATCGTCACATACGACACGATATTCAGTCAAGACACCCTTGATGAATTCGTCATAACTGAGCGCTGGCAGCTACGATGGTCGATGCACCGACAGGGAGAGGAGCGCGCATGACCGATCGAACCGGGACGGCGGAACCCAACCGCTTGGAGCGCCGCAAGGCCCGTACCCGCGCCGCCCTGATAACCGCGGCCCAGGCGTTCATCGCGACCGGCAGATCGAACGCACCGATCCTGGAGATCACCCAGGCCGCCGACGTGGGCATGGGGTCGTTCTACAACCACTTTCAGAGCCGGGAGGACCTGCTCCGGGCGGCAGTGGAAGAAGCGCTCGAGATGCACGGCGCCGTGCTCGACACCTTGACCGAAGGCATCGAGGACCCCGCCGAAGTCTTCGCGCAGAGTTTTCGATTGACCGGCCGTCTGCACCGGAGAACCCCCACATTGAGCAAGGTGCTGCTGAACAACGGGCTGATCTTGACCGGATCCGAGAAGGGACTTGCCCCGCGCGCTCGTCGCGATATCGAGGCCGCCGCTCGCGCGGGCCGGTTCCGGACGAGCGATGCGGAACTCTCCATGACCATCGTGGCCGGCGCCGCCCTGTGCCTGGGCCAACTGCTGCACGATCATCCCGACCGCGACGACGCGGCCGCCACCGATCAGATCACCGAGGACCTGCTCCGGATGTTCGGACTCTCCGCCGACGAGGCGCGCGACATCTGCTCGCGTCCCCTGCCGTCCCTCGACGACGTGCTCGAGCGCGGCGACGCCGCCTGACCGCGCCGGTCTGAGGGCGTCACCCGCTCGCGCTGCCGACGACGGCGCTCGGATTTCTCGACGACAACCTGCCGTTTTGACCACGTCAACGGCGAGAAGGTACCGTTTTCCAGGCGTCTGTACGCGCAAGCCGTGCCACACGGTGACGGGGCCTTAGCTCAATTGGCAGAGCACTGCCTTTGCAAGGCAGGGGTTAGGGGTTCGATTCCCCTAGGCTCCACTCCTCGGAGGCTCATGCTCATAGCGAGCATGAGCCTTTGTCGTTTCGCGGGTTCTGTGGCACGCGACCCCGCCGGGCGGGCTTCGCCCCGGACCTCGTGCTCCGAGTTGGGTGAGCGTTGTCCGGGTAGGTGCCGCGGCAGGTCCACGAGGTCAGTGTTCGCGCAGCGAACGTCCCGCATCGACCGAGAGTTCTGCTTTCCGCCGAGAACAACCGCGACCGCTGGATCAGCAATGCCAGGGATTCGAATGGGTCGGCGACCGAATGAGAGGAAGGGAGTGGGCCTAGGAGGACTTGAACCTCCGACCTCTTCGTTATCAGCGAAGCGCTCTAACCGCCTGAGCTATAGGCCCGTAGTCGTGTTGTTCGCGGTAACAACAACGTGTAGAGACTACACAACACTGATCTACTGAACCAAAACGGCTGGTAGAGACCCTACGGAGCCTCATTCACGACAAGAGCGGCATCCGCACCGACAGCGTGACCCGCCCTCCAGGCCGGGTAGCACCAACGAGAACGGCCGGTACCCCCACCCTGCGGTGGCGAGTACCGGCCGTTCGGAACGCTGGATGACTAGTCGGGGTCGGCCAGGGTGACCTGGATGCCGCCGACGAGGTCGCAGCACTGGTTGTAGATGAACGTGCCGACCGTGCCGAGTGCGGTGAACAGCACGACGTTGATCAGGCCGATCACGCCGGCGTAGCCGAACACGGTGCCCGCGTCGATCAAACCCACCGAGCCGCTGTCCTGCGACACCATGTCGGTGAACGTGTTGTTCAACCGCTCCCACACACCCATGCCCTCGAGCACGATGTACAGCAGACCGACCGCGAGCATCCACACGAAGAACATCGCCACGCTGATCACCAGCGAGATCTTCAGCGTCGACCAGGGATCGATGCGACGGATCTGCACGGTGGCCCGCAGCGGCTCTCCGGAGGCCACCGCTGCCACCGCGACCGGGACCGCGGGCGACACCGGCCCGGACTGCGGGGCGGCGGCTTCGGTGGGCGGCAGCGGATGGCGGATCTCGGACAGGTCGGGCATGTCCTTGATCAGCTCCGGCCGTGCGATGCTGCGGGTGGGCCCGTCGATGCCGACCGACTTCACCATGGCCGCTTCCTTCCGGGCCGCCTTGGCCGCCAGGTCGGCGGTGGTGCGGGCATTGGACGTGCCGCCGCCGAGACCGCCGCCACCGCCCGAGGTCGGGCGTCCGGTGACCGGCGCCTGCCCGGGGCGGTACAGGTTCGACTGCGGCTCCCGCTGCGGCAGCTGTGCCCACCCGTCTTGGTACGGCGACTGCGGACCGCCGTTAGCGGCGGCCCCGACCGGTTGCTTGTCCTCGTTTTCGGGCGCGGACTGCGGGGCCTGGCTGTTGATCCGCGTCGTCTTCTGATCGAAGCGGTCGTGGCCGTCGCCGCCGGGCGCCTGGTCCGGCGCGCCCTGCTGCGGAGCGAAATCGCCCTGCTGATCGCGGATCTCGTGCGGCTGAGCATTCGGCTGGTTGCCGCCCGGCTGGTTCGCCGGCGGCCCACCCGGATGTCCGCCGGACTGCGGCCCGTTCGGCTGGCCCTGGTGACCACCCGGCTGCGCGCCACCGGGCTGACCGCCACCAGGGTGACCGCCACCAGGGTGACCGCCACCAGGGTGACCGCCACCAGGGTGACCGCCGCCAGGGTGACCGCCCGGCTGACCGCCGCTCTGCTGGCCGCCGCCGGGCTGACCGTTCTCGGCCGAGGAGACCGGCCGTGGGATCGGCCGCGGCGGGATCGGTGACGGTGCGATCCGCTCGGTCACGCCGTTCGTCTGGTGCCGCTCGTCATTCGGCTGATTCGGAGTGGTCAATGGGAATCCTTGGGTCCGTTCGTTGCCGCCGCTATTGGATTACTGCTAGGAGCCGGTGTCGCCGCCACCGGAGACCTGATCGGGATCGGGCTCGTCGGCGTTGCGCGCGATCGCAAGCAAGGTATCGCCCTCCGCCAGGTTCATCAATCGCACACCCTTGGTCTGTCGTCCGGCCTTGCGAACCTGCTTCGCCGCCGTCCGGATGACGCCGCCACCGGAGGTGATCGCGTACAACTCGTCGTCGTCATCGACGATGAGCGCCCCGACCAGGGTGCCACGTTTCGCGTCGAACTGGATGGTCAATACGCCTTTACCCCCGCGGCCCTGCGGGGTGTACTCCTCGATCGCGGTGCGCTTCGCGTAGCCGCCGGACGTGGCGACCAGCAGATATGTGCCGGCGCGAACCACATTGAGGGACAGGAGTTCATCGCTGTCGTTGAACCGCATGCCCTGTACGCCGGAGGTGGCGCGTCCCATCGGGCGCAGCGCCTCGTCGGTGGCCGAGAAGCGAATCGACTGGCCGAGCGCGGAAACCAACAGCAGGTCGTCGTCGGACGAGCAGAGCACGGCGCCGACCAATTCGTCCTCGTCGCGCAGATTCACCGCGACGATGCCGCCGCTGCGGTTGGAGTCGAAATCGGTCAGCTTCGACTTCTTCACCAGGCCGTTCTTGGTGGCGAGCACCAGATACGGCGCGTCGTCGTAGGACTTGATCTGGATGATCTGGGCGATCTTCTCGTCCGGCTGGAAGGCCAGCAGGTTCGCCACGTGCTGGCCGCGCGCGGTGCGGTTGGCCTCGGGCAGCTCGTAGGCCTTCGCCCGGTAGACCCGTCCCTTGTTCGTGAAGAACAGCAGCCAGTCGTGCGTCGAGCTGATGAAGAAGTGCTTGACGATGTCGTCCTGCTTGAGACCCGCGCCCTGCACGCCCTTGCCGCCGCGCTTCTGGCTGCGGTAGAGGTCGGTCTTGGTGCGCTTGGCGTAGCCGGTCTCGGTGATCGTGACGACCACGTCCTCGCGGGCGATCAGATCCTCGTCGGCCACGTCGCCGTCCGCGGAGACGATCTGGGTGCGCCGGTCGTCGCCGTACTTGTCCACGATCTCGGCCAGCTCGTCACGCACGATCGTGCGCTGACGCTCCGGCTTGTCGAGAATGTCCTTGTAGTCGGCGATTTCGGCTTCGATCTTGGTCAGATCGTCGATGATCCGCTGCCGCTCCAGCGCCGAGAGCCTGCGCAGCTGCATGTCCAGGATCGCGGTCGCCTGGATCTCGTCGATGTCGAGCAGCTGCATCAGACCGGTGCGCGCGGTGTCGGTGTTGGCCGAGCGGCGGATCAGCGCGATGACCTCGTCGAGCGCGTCGAGCGCCTTGACCAGGCCGCGCAGGATGTGGGCCCGCTCCTCGGCCTTGCGCAGCAGGTACCGGGTACGCCGGATGATGACGTCCAACTGGTGGTTGACGTAGAACCGGATCATCTGGTCCAGCCGCAACGTGCGCGGCACGCCGTCGACGATGGACAGCATGTTGGCGCCGAAGCTGGTCTGCAGCTGGGTGTGCTTGTACAGATTGTTCAGCACGACCTTGGCCACGGCGTCCCGCTTGACCGTCACCACGATGCGCAGGCCCACGCGGTCGGAGGACTCGTCGTGGATGTCGGCGATGCCCGCGATCTTGCCGTCCTTGACCTGCTCGGCGATCGCGTTGATGAAGTTGTCGGTGTTGACCTGGTAGGGCAGCTCGGTGATGACAATCGTGGTGCGGCCGCGATTGTCCTCTTCGATCTCGACGACGCCGCGCATCTTGATGGAGCCGCGTCCGGTGGTGTACGCGTCGTGGATGCCCTGGGTGCCGACGATCAGACCCGCGGTCGGGAAGTCGGGGCCCTTGATCCGCTCCATGCACGCGGCGAGGGTGGTCTCCTCGTCGGCGTCGTGGTTGTCCAGCGCCCAGTAGATCGCGTTGGCCAGCTCGGTCAGGTTGTGCGGCGGGATGTTGGTCGCCATCCCGACCGCGATGCCGTTGCTGCCGTTCATCAGCATGTTCGGCACGCGGCTCGGCAGGACCACCGGTTCCTGCGTCTTGCCGTCGTAGTTGGGGATGAAATCGACCGTCTCGTGGTCGATCTCGCGCAGCATCTCCATCGCCAGCGGCGTGAGGCGGCACTCGGTGTAGCGCATGGCCGCGGCGCCGTCGTTACCGCGGCTGCCGAAGTTGCCCTGGCCGTCGACCAGCGGGTAGCGCATCGCCCACGGCTGGGCCATGCGCACCAACGTGTCGTAGATCGCCGAGTCGCCGTGCGGGTGGTAGTTGCCCATCGTGTCCGAGACCGGGCGTGCGGACTTCACATAGCCGCGATCGGGCCGGTACCCGTTGTCGTACATGGCGTAGAGGATGCGGCGATGCACCGGCTTGAGGCCGTCGCGCACTTCGGGCAGTGCGCGGCCGACGATCACGCTCATGGCGTAATCGATGTAGCTGTTCTGCATCTCCAGCTGGATGTCGACCGGTTCGACGCGGTCGCCCGCCCCGTCCGGCGGCAGGGTGATGTCGGTCATGAAGAAGTCTCCTTAACGGGCTGACGTGCGCAGACTGCCGGGCGCCACCGGGAACGGCGGCGCCTCGGGCGGATCACACGTCGAGGAAGCGGACGTCCTTGGCGTTGCGGGTGATGAAGCTGCGGCGGGCCTCCACGTCCTCACCCATCAGCACGCTGAACAGCTCGTCGGCCGCGGCCGCGTCGTCCAGCGTCACTTGACGAAGCACCCGGACACTGGGATCCATCGTGGTCTCCCAGAGCTCCTTGGGATTCATCTCGCCCAGACCTTTGTAGCGCTGGATGCCGTCGTCCTTGTTGATCTTCTTGCCCGCGGCAAGGCCACGCTCGAGCAGGCCGTCGCGCTCTCGATCGGAGTAGGCGAACTCCGGCTCACTGCGCTGCCACTTCAGCTTGTACAGCGGCGGCTGCGCCAGGTAGACGTGCCCGTGCTCGACCAGCGGGCGCATGAACCGGAACAGCAAGGTCAGCAGCAGCGTGGAGATGTGCTGGCCGTCGACGTCGGCGTCGGCCATCAGCACGATCTTGTGATAGCGCAGCTTGCTGATGTCGAACTCGTCGTGGATACCGGTGCCGAACGCGGTGATGATCGACTGGACCTCGTTGTTCTTGAGGACCCTGTCGATGCGCGCCTTCTCGACGTTGATGATCTTGCCGCGCAGCGGGAGGATCGCCTGGTACATCGAGTCCCGCCCGGACTTGGCGGAGCCGCCGGCGGAGTCACCCTCCACGATGTAGATCTCGGACTTGCTCGGATCCTTGGACCGGCAATCGGCCAGCTTGCCCGGCAGGCCGCCCAGGTCGGTGGCGGACTTGCGCCGTACCAGCTCGCGCGCCTTGCGCGCGGCGACACGGGCCTGCGCCGAGGAGACCGCCTTGTTGACGATGGTCTTCGCGTCGGCCGGGTTGGCCTCGAACCAGTGGGTGAGGTGCTCGTTGCAGGTGCGCTGCACGAACGACTTCACCTCGGTGTTGCCGAGCTTGGTCTTGGTCTGGCCCTCGAACTGCGGCTCGCCGACCTTGACGCTCACGATGGCGGCCAGGCCCTCCCGGATGTCGTCACCGGTGAGGTTGCCGTCCTTCTCCTTGATGAGCTTCTTGTCCTTCGCGTACTTGTTGACCACCGTGGTCAGCGCCGCGCGGAAGCCCTCTTCGTGCGTGCCACCCTCATGGGTGTTGATGGTGTTGGCGAAGGTGTGCACCGACTCCGAGTAGCCGGAGTTCCACTGCATCGCGACCTCGAGTTCGTGGCCGGTGCCCTTGCCGGTGAACGCGACGACCGAGTTGTGGATCGGTTGCTTGGTCCGGTTGATGTGGCGGACGAAATCCTCCAGGCCACCGGGGTAGTGGTAGGTCCGCGACTTCACCTTGTGCTCGGCAGGCGCGGCGCCTTCTTCGGCGTGCTTGGGCGCCTCGGCCGTCTCGCTGACCACCTCGTCGGTGATCTCGGTGTCGCTGACGCGCTCGTCGTTGAGGACGATGGTCAGGCCCTTGTTCAGGAACGCCATCTCCTGCAACCGGCGCGCGACGGTCTCGAAGTTGAAGGTGGTGGTCTCGAAGATGTCCGGATCCGGCCAGAACCGGATGGTGGTGCCGGTCCGCTTCGTCGGGTCGCCCTGGATGAGCTTGCCGGGCTTCGCGTCCTTGTACTCCTGGGTCCAGTGATAGCCGCCGGTGTCGATCTCGGCTTGCAGCCGCGTCGACAGCGCGTTGACCACGGAGATGCCGACGCCGTGCAGACCACCGGACACCGCATAGGACTCGGAGTCGAACTTGCCGCCCGCGTGCAGCTGGGTCATGACGACCTCGATGGTCGGGATGCCCTGCGCGTGCATCTCCACGGGGATGCCCCGGCCGTCGTCGATTACTTCGACGCCGCCGTCGGCCAGCAGGGTGACCTCGACCTTCGTCGCGTATCCGGCCATCGCCTCATCGACGGAGTTGTCGACGACCTCCCAGATCAGGTGGTGCAGACCGCGTTCACCGGTGGAGCCGATGTACATGCCCGGACGCTTGCGAACCGCCTCGAGTCCTTCGAGAACCGTGATGGAGGAGGCACCGTAGTCCTGCTTCCCGGTCGCTTTGGTCGAACCCGATGCGTTGGAGTCTTTGGCAGCCACTGGTCGGTAGCTCTCCTTACTTGCTGATCCCGGCATAGAGCGATCGGACAGCACACGTGAGGCCCTGGTTCACGTCTGGCTCGAGAATTAGGGTCCGGCCGTGGACTGCGTGGAACGCGCCGAAGGTATCGCCGCTAGTTACGTAACCATCCTACTGGTACACCCAACTTACAACCCACCTCCGACACCCCTCACAGCGCCGTGGATGCGAGAAATCGAATTCCGCCGACTCCGTTGCGCCTGACGGCGGTTTTGATCCAGCAGAAGTGGGCTCAGAGATGCGTTGCCCGATCGCACTCGCGCGCAGCGCCGTCGATCCGGGCGACGAAGGCGGCGGTATGACGCGCCAGCTCCGCTGGGTGTGAGATCGGCGACCAGTGTCGCGCCGGGATCTCCACCCGGGTCAGGCGCGGCACCCACCGATCCGCCTCGGCGTTCGCCGCGGGCCGCACGGCGCGATCCCGCGTGGCGACGATCAGCTGAACGGGTACCTCGATCGGACGGGGCCGCGGACGACGCAGATGGGAACGAATGTTCGCCCGGTAGAGCTTCAGGCTGTTCAGCATATCGGTGCGCAGTGTCGGCGCTGTCTCCACCAATGCGGGGTCGAGCCCGTCGAAGAAGGCGAGGAATCGCGGCCACCGGCCGGAAAGAATCCGCAGCACCGGGTCCGGCAACCCGGGGATCTGAAAGGCGACGGTATAGGCCGAAGCGACGGCCTGGGCCAGCGCGCCACGCAGCCGCGCGGGAGTGAGCGGCCCACGCAGATAGGCGCCGAGGTAGTCCAGGTTCGGACCGGACACCGAAGTGAAGGACGCGATCACCGATCCGGCGTCCTCGGCCGCGACCGCCTCCCATCCGATCACCGACCCCCAGTCGTGTCCGAGGACGTGCACCCGCTCGCCGGGCGAGACCGCGGCGATGACCGCACGCACGTCGGCCGCGAGCTCCTCGATCCGATAGGCCTCGACCGCGGCCGGCGCGGAACTACTGCCCGCGCCCTGGTTGTCGAAGGCGATCACACGATGGCGACCGCCGAGCAGAGCCGCCACCCGGCTCCACAGCAGATGGGTATCGGGCCACCCGTGGATCAGCAGTACCGGCACACCCTCGGGGTTGCCGCATTCGTAGACCGCGAGCTCGACGCCGTCTCGAAGAACCGTCCGGGTCGCGGTCACCGGAAACGGACCCACCGCCGTGGTGATCGTCATCGAGGTTCCTTCTGCCCGGACGGTTCCGATCCGACGTCGCAGGCTTCCGGTGCGGACGTCGAACCGGGGCGTTCCACGTGAAACGCCGCTTCTGAATAAACGTAACATCAAGTATCAGATATTGCTCGGTCTGGTCATCCGTACGTATCGCGCGGTCCACGACCTTTGATATGGCGCTCGCCCTTGCGCCAACTCGGTGCGGCAGGTCCGGAGATCTTCAGCGAGGTCACCACACCCTGACCGACCGCGGCGTTGATCTTTGCGAGGATCTGGCCTTGCAGCATCCGCAACTGGGTTGCCCAGGCGGTCGATTCCGCCGAGATGCTCAGCACGCCGTCCTTCAAGGTGACCGGCGTGGCATGCGCGGCGATGTCCTCGCCGACCACCCCCGCCCAACGGCCGAAGACCATGCCCTCGGCCACCTTGGCCGACCACCCTCGATTCTTGGCGAGGGAGCCGGCCAACTTCGACAACAGCTGTGGATCGCGATCGTCCGGACCCGCGCCCGACCATCCGGTGCGCCTGCGCGCTCCGGTCCGCAGCCTGCGCTGTGGCGAGGAACGCCCCTGACCGACGGACTTGCCACTCGCCCGTGCCGCGGCGCGCGCTTCCTCCAAGGCTCGCCGGGCCAGATCGATCCCGCGCAATTCGGGTTCCGGTCCTGCGGATTCGGGCTCCGTGGGCCGATCACTCATCGCCCTTCTCCCTCCGCGTCCCGTGGTCTGTCCCCAGTTTCGATCAAGTTGTCCCCAGCCTCCGCCCACGGTTGCCAGCACCGGGAATCACGCACGCCGCATACCGAGCTGGCTGGTGGAACACCCTGTTTGCCGCCCAGAACGCCGGATTCGTCGGCCAGGTCAGCCGCTTGCTCAGCTGTTGCTGCGGCGATTTTCACGGGAGCGGTCACCCATGACCGAGCGAGTTTTCCACAGGTGTTGGCGAATCGGTGCCTGCTGTTGAGAACTCGATCGTCGTTCCCGACGACTGGTCACTGTAGTGGACCGGAACGGCTGATGGCGAGGCCGGGACTCCGGTGCATTCCACCCGTGGATGGCTAGGGCGTCCGTGACTCCGTCGACCCGGTGACCGGGTCACGTTCGCTCTCGGTCGCCGAGTGGGTGGCGTCGTCGTCTCGTCGTTCGCCGCCGAAACCTCCACTCTAGAACCGGTCTTCGGCGGCGATCCGGGAAACGCGGCCGCCGGGGCCGCCGGCGGTTTCCACTCGCAGCGGCACGGCGGCGAGTTCGGCGGGCACGTCCTCCGGCACGGCCGCGGTGATCAGCACTTGCTCCGCGTCCGCGGCGACGGCCGCCAGCGCGGCACGGCGGCGGCGATCGAGTTCGGCGAACACGTCATCGAGCAGCAGCACCGGTTCGGCGCCGGTGGTGCGCAGCAGTTCGAACGCCCCCAACCGCAAAGCCAATGCGAACGACCACGACTCGCCGTGGCTGGCGAAGCCCTTGGCGGGCGAATCTCCCAGCACGAGGTCCAGGTCGTCGCGGTGCGGACCCACCAGGCACACCCCGCGCTCGAGTTCCTTCGGTCGGGCGGAGGCGAGTTCGGCCAGCAAGAGCGCCTCCAGTTCCGCCGCGTCCTCCGGGAGCGGCGATCTGGCCGGATCCAGGAACTTCGGGGGTAGCGCGGAGCTGCGGTAGACGATCGACGCGGGCCGCGATTCCGGGGCGATCGACGCGTAGGACTGCGCCAGATACGGCCCGAGATCGTGCACCAGACGCAGCCGCTGCGCGAGCAGGACGGACGCATGTGCGGCGAGGTGCCCGTCCCACACGTCGAGGGTGCTCAGATCGGTCTTCGACCTGGCTTGCCGCCCGGCGGTTTTCAGCAGCGCCGAGCGCTGGCGCAGCACCCGGTCGTAGTCGCTGCGGACCGCGGCCAGCCTGGGGAGGCGAGTTGTGCACAACTCGTCCATGAAGCGGCGACGCTCCCCGGGATCGCCGCGCACCAACGCGAGGTCTTCCGGGGCGAACAACACCGTCTGCAGGATCCCCAGGATCTCCCGAGGGCGGCGGACCGGTGAGCGGTTGATCTGTGCGCGATTCGCGCTGCCCTGGTTCAACTCGACATCGATGCGCAACTCACGCCCGGTGTTGACCACCGTGGCGCCGATCCGGGCTCGCTCGGTCCCGGTCCGGATCAATGGGGCGTCCGTGGCGACCCGATGTGACCCGAGCGTGGCCAAGTAGCCGATCGCTTCCAGCAGATTTGTCTTGCCGTTGCCGTTCGATCCCAAGAAAACGGTTCGACCTGGGGATAATTCGACTTCCGCATGCTCCCACGAGCGGAAGTCGCGCAGCGACAGGGCACGGACGAACATCCGCTACCGTGCCCCTGCCTGGGCCGAAGCGGACATTCCTGCCGATCGATGCCCCACCACAGCGGCGAACAGGCGCTGCGCGGTCCGCCGCACCCCTGTGGAAGACCTGTGGATAAACCAGGGCCCTGGGCGCTGCGGTACCGGTTTCTCCGACGTCGCTGGGGAGTTTCCAGCAGCGTCACCGCTCGGCCGCACTGGATCACGCGGCGCGGATCCGTTCGACATCAGGTCATGCACAGGCGATCAGCCCGGAAGCCGGACCGGCATCAACAGATAGATGTACGGGCTCGACAGTGCGGCGAACGTCCCGGAGTCCAGCACTTCGGGCTCCTCCTCGGACGCAGGGAGCAGCACGGCGGGCCTGCTGGGCGTGGTGAAGCCGAAGGTGACCCGATCGGCGTGCAGGGCGGACAAGCCGTCGATGAGATATCCCGGGTTGAACGCGATGGTGAGCGATTCGCCCCGGAAATCGGCCTCCAGCCATTCCTCGGCGCGGCCCGCGTCGTCGCCGCCCGCGGACAGCAGCAGGCCGTCTGCGGAGAACTCCAGCCGCACCTGCGCGCCTCGCTCGGCGACCAACGCGACGCGCTTGATCGCGTCGGTCAGCGCGGCGACGGCGAGAGTGGCGATCGAGGTGTGCTCCTTGGGGAGCAATTGACGGAACTTGGGGAATTCCGCGTCGAGCAGGCGCGTGGTGGTCCGGCGGCCGGCGTTCACGATGCCGAGCAGGCCGTCCGACCCCCCACCGGAGCCGAGGGACAACTGGACGGGCGCGTCGGAGGGTCCGAGCGTCTTGGCGGCCTCGGACAGCGTCCTGGCCGGGATGAGCACCGATGTCTCGATATCGGCGCGCGCGGGCTGCCATTCGATGTGCCGGACGGCGAGGCGGAACCGGTCGGTCGCCGCGAGGACGACCTGGGATCCCTCGATCTCCACCCGGATACCGGTGAGCATGGGCAGCGTGTCGTCGCGGCCCGCGGCGACGGCGACCTGGCCGACGGCCTCCGCGAAGACATCCACACTCAATTCACCGGTCTGCTGCGGCACCTCGGGCAGCTGGGGATAGTCCTCGACCGGCATGGTCGGCAGGGAGAACTTCGCGCTGCCACAGGTGATCAGCACGCGGGTGCCGTCCACCGAGACGTCGACCGGCTTGTTCGACAGCGCCTTGGTGATATCGGCCAGCAGGCGACCGGAGACGAGCACCTGACCGGGCCCAGCGACCTCGGCCGCGACCCGAACCTGCGCGGAGACCTCGTAGTCGAAGCCGGAGACGGTCAGCCCGTCTTCGTCGGCGACCAGCAGCACGCCGCCTAGCACCGGTACCGGAGGCCGGGAGGGAAGACTGCGCGCCACCCAGGCGACGGACTCGGCGAAATCCTCACGGGCGACCCGAAACTTCATGCTTGCAAGCTCCATCGCCCGATCTGTCCTCTCCCGGTTCCGTGATCTGTTGTCGGCTCGTCAGTGTCGGTGCTCGAAAGGATCCTGCCGAATCGGCCGCCTTCGCAGTCTGGCACAGGCGACCGACATAGAACCGTACCCGCGGAGGGGACGTGCACCTAGCCCGACCCTCCGGCAGCACAGATGACCGCCCTCGGATGGAAGCACGGCCGGGGCCGGGGCGATGCGGGATGAACCGCGGACTGCTTGCGCCGATTCGCGATGGGGACCCGTGATCCCTCTGTCGTACTTGCTGCGAACGGGAGCGGCTGCAAAGGGGACGCTGCCGTGCCGACTTTCCACACACCCTGTTTTGAAGAGAGATCTCTAATGAGAAGAACTGAAGTAGTAGTAGGCGCTGTGGATTCTGTGGACTGCGGCCGAATCCGCTGTTCAGGGGGCGTGGTGCCGTGGGGATGGCCAGGGGGTGTCTCGAGGATGAACACCCGGCGTCTGTGGAGGCTCTCCGGTTGTCCCCGATTCATCCTCGAGCGCTCCTCGAGTTGTTCCACTGGATTCACCCGGTTGTCCACACATGTGCACGAAATCGTGGACAGCTCGAGGAATCCTCGAGGACTCCACAAGGACTCCTCGAGGATTCCACAACGCCTGATCCGGACACCGCGCTGGTCAACGGCTGTGCGCAACCATGCCTGGGGAAACTGTGTAATTCGCCCTGTGAGGGAACTCGCGCAGGCGCCTACCCCGACCTGTGCACGGATCGGTGGACAAACCGGGGGATTCCTCGAGGACTCCACAAGGATTCCTCGAGGAATCCACAGCCCACAAAAAAGCACCGCCCCAGGTCAGGGGCGGTGCTCAGCTGTGGATGCCGCTCAGCGCGAGCGTTGCTTGATCCGGGCTGTGAGTTCCTGCACCTGGTCGTAGACCCGGCGCCGCTCGGTCATCTCCTTGCGTACCTTCTTCTCCGCGTACATCACCGTGGTGTGGTCGCGGCCGAATGCCTGGCCGATCTTCGGCAGGGACAGGTCGGTCAGTTCGCGGCACAGATACATGGCGATCTGTCTGGCCTGAGCCAGCGGCCGCGCCTTGCCGGGACCGGTGAGCTCTTCCAACGTCGTGTTGAAGTACTCCGCGGTGACGGCCATGATCGTGGCCGCGTTGATCTCCAACGCCGCGGTGTCGGGCATCAGGTCGCGCAGCACCACCTCGGCCAGCGGAAGATCCAGCGGCTGGCCGTTCAGCGACGCGAACGCGGTCACCCGGATCAGCGCGCCCTCCAGTTCCCGGATGTTGCGCTCCACCCGGCTGGCGATCAGCTCCAGCACGTCGTGCGGCACGTCGAGCCGGTCCATCCGCGCTTTCTTGCGCAGGATCGCGATGCGCGTCTCCAGCTCCGGCGGCTGCACGTCGGTGATCAGGCCCCATTCGAATCGGGTGCGCAGCCGCTCTTCCAGCGTCGCCAGTTGCTTGGGCGGGCGATCCGAGGAGACGACGATCTGTTTGTTCGCGTTGTGCAGGGTGTTGAAGGTGTGGAAGAACTCCTCCTGGATGCCTTCCTTGCCCTCGATGAACTGGATGTCGTCGACCAGCAGGATGTCGGTCTCGCGGTAGCGGCGCTTGAACGCGACCTTGCGGTCGTCGCGCAGGCTGTTGATGAAGTCGTTGGTGAACTCTTCGGTCGACACGTACTTGACTCGCATGCCCGGGAAGAGCCGCTGTGCGTAATGACCCGCCGCGTGCAGCAGGTGTGTCTTGCCCAGGCCCGAAGCTCCCCAGACGAACAACGGGTTGTAGGCGCGAGCCGGCGCTTCGGCGATGGCGACCGCCGCGGCGTGCGCGAACCGGTTGGACGCGCCGATGACGAAGGTTTCGAAGGTGTACTTCGCGTTCAGGCTGGCCGAGGACGTCGCAGGCGCGGGGGATTCCTGGGACTTGGCGAAGTAGGTGGGCCAGGAGTTGCGGACGTTCACCACGGGCTCGTCGTCGTGATCACCGCGCGGATGGTCGCCGACCGGTTCCCGGACCGGATCGCGTGCCAGGCCCGTGTCGTCGTCGGCGGTCTCGCGCAGCGGAGCACGGAGCGGGCCGCGCGCACCGCCCGGCGACGACGGTTCCGGAGTGAACAGTGACTCCTGTCCCGGCGGGATGGCAGGCTCCCTGCGGGGCGGCAGGCCGGGTTCGCGACGGGGCGCGACGTCCGCCCCGGGCATCAGGGGCAGCTCGCCGGTCGCGGAATACTCGCCGCGTGGCGGATAGTCGGCGTACTCCGACTGGCGGTACTCCTCCGGCGGGGCGAAGTCCTGCCCGTATTCCGGGCCGGGGTAGTCGGAGCCGTCGTTGTACGGAGACGCTGCCGGGAATTCGGCCGGCTGTGCATAACGCGGCCCGGGGTAGGCGTCGCGGCCGGGAAATTCCGAGCCGGGGTAGGCGGCGGGAGCCCGGCCCTCTCGGCTCCGTTCGGGCCTGCTCGTCATCCGCGCGTGCCGGGGGGTATTGCTCTGCCGGTCGACGGTAGGGGTGGTCGGGGCGGCGATGCGGACGCCGAGTCCTTCCACTTGGGGACCGAGCCTGCGGCCGAGGGACCGGAGGATGGGTTCGCGCAGGTCGCGTTCGATGGCCTCCTGAGCCAGCGACGAAGGCACGGAGAGCAGGGCGAACCCCTGTGCGACCGTCAGCGGCTTGACCAGCTTCAGCCACGCCTGCTGTGCTCGGGTGACCGGAGGAATAGCGCCGTCCGGTGACCCGGTGGTGAGCTCGGTGACAACCTCGGGCCACACCCTGGCCAGCACATTCTGCTCGTCGTCCATGCAGTTTCCTCCCCGGAGTAGGTCGATAGGAGCAGACGGCCGGGGCACGCGTGGAGTGTGCTGCTCGGGGGTGGTCCCGGTATCCTCTGCGTACGTCCGTAACCGGTTCGGACGCTGTCCGGGTCCCCCATCTGGACAGCGGCGTGGCACCGTCGGCCCTACGAATATGCCACTCCAGGGGTCTTTCCACACAATTATCCACAGATGTGGAGAACCCTGGGGAACTATGGAACGCGCGCACGCGCGGGGAGGGCGAGGCTGCGACCTGCGGTTCTACAGCAATCGACTGGCTACGTACCTTAGCGGCCCGCGACGGGTGCCGACTAGGGGTGTGGACGAACTCACGGTCATTGCCAGAAGGCCTGACTCCAGGGAGCCGATTGTGCCTGGTCGCCGCGCCCGTGCGCACATAGGGGGCGAGTTTGACCCGTTCCTGGACGATCAGTACCCTCGTACAGTCACCCCTTGGTGCGGTGGCGGTCTTGTGCTGACCGCGTTTAGGTCGTGATCGACCGACTGTGCGCCAGGACCGACGCGCGCCGATGATGACCAGACCTGCGATTCATTCGCGCAATATACGTATCACCGACAAGCTTCGGGCACTACCTGGTGCCCGCCTACTCGAGGAGTGTTGACCGTGGCCAAGGGCAAGCGGACGTTCCAGCCGAACAACCGTCGTCGGGCGCGGGTTCACGGCTTCCGCCTCCGGATGCGCACCCGTGCGGGCCGCGCCATCGTCTCGGCGCGTCGCCGTAAGGGCCGCGCTTCCCTCACTGCCTGACCCTCGCTCTCGGACGCTCGGGTGTTGCCTGAGCCGTATCGGTTGCATCATCGTGCCGACTTCTCCCGGACGGTGCGCCGCGGCCAGCGAATCGGGAGGCGTGATCTGGTCGTGCATGCGCTCGCACACGGGTATGACGGAAGCGTGGGCGCGAATGGACGACCAGATCAGATCCCGGACGATGCGCTGGCCCGTGTAGGCGGACCGCGCTTCGGGTTGATCGTCAGCAAGGCGGTGGGCAACGCGGTGATTCGACATCGCGTCGCCCGCCGCCTGCGTCATATGTGCGCCCAGGTGGTCGACGAATTGCCGCCCGGGACCGATGTCGTGATTCGTGCGCTCCCGGGCGCCGCTACGGCGTCGTCGGAGGACTTGCTGCGCCAGCTGCGCACCGCGCTGCGCAAGCTCGGCATCGGCGCCGTACCGGGCGTGTCGACGGGCGGCACCGTATGAGTCTCTGGGCGACGATCGCCAGACTGCCCGCGAATGTGCTGATCTTCTCGATCGAGCTGTATCGGACCTATGTCTCCCCCACCCGCATGCCGGTGTGCCGATTCACCCCGACCTGCAGCGAGTACGCGGTCACCGCATTGCGCACCCGGGGCCTGTTCATCGGGCTCGTACTGACGGTCGTGCGCTTGGCCAAATGTGCGCCCTGGCACCCTGGTGGGTGGGACCCCGTCCCGGAGCGGAAGCGGAGC
Organism: Nocardia sp. NPDC004573; assembly: GCF_053602135.1. NCBI lineage: Bacteria > Bacillati > Actinomycetota > Actinomycetes > Mycobacteriales > Nocardiaceae > Nocardia > Nocardia sp. NPDC004573. Next base: position 19,850 of record NZ_JBSGDA010000022.1, on the reverse strand, counting down.
GGACTCCGCACCGAGCCGGCGGATGGGGCAGCGACCGAGGCGGCGACGCAGGAATCGAGCCTGCCCGCCGGACCGCGGTCGGAGCCGAAGGCTTGTAAAGGATCGCCGCACGCGGTGATCGGCGACACGAACGACGGGAGTGCATAGAGCCGTGCTCGACTTCATTTATTACCCGGTGTCCTGGATCCTCTGGTTCTGGCATCGGGTCTTCGGGTTCGCGTTCGGCGCGGACAACGGTCTCACCTGGGCGCTGGCCGTGGTGTTCCTGGTGTTCACCCTGCGCCTGGTGCTCTACAAGCCGTTCGTCAAACAGGTGCGCACCACCAAGCAGATGCAGGAACTGCAGCCGCAGATCAAAGAGCTGCAGAAGAAGTACAAGAACGACCGCCAGAAGATGGCGCTCGAGATGCAGAAGCTGCAGAAGGAGAACGGCTTCAACCCGCTGATGGGTTGCCTGCCGATCCTCGCTCAGGTGCCGGTGTTCCTGGGCCTGTTCCATGTGCTGCGGTCGTTCAACCGGACCGGTCACGGCTTCGGCCAGCTCGGCATGACGCCCGAGCAGAACGCGAACACCGCGAACTACGTCTTCAATGCAGCCGACGTCCAGTCCTTCCTCAGTGCTCGCATCTTCGGGGCGCCGATCTCCGCGTTCATCACGACGCCGGTCAACGAGTTGCAGGCGTTCGCCGATTACGGCGGTGTGCCGAGCAAGTTGAGCATCGCGCTCGTCGCCATCCCCCTGATGGTCATCGCCGGTCTGGCGACCCACTTCAACGCGCGCGCGTCGGTCGCGCGGCAGACGCCGGAAGCGGCGGCCAATCCTCAGGCCGCGATGATGAACAAACTCGCGCTGTGGGTGTTCCCGCTCGGCGTGCTCGTCGGTGGCCCCTTCCTGCCGATCGCCATCCTGCTGTACTGGGTCTCCAACAACATCTGGACCTACGGGCAGCAGCACCTTGTGTTCGGTCGCATGGCGAAAGAAGAGGAAGCCAAGAAGCAGGCGAAGCTGGAGCAGCGCGCGCAGAACGCGCCGAAGCCCGGCGCCAAACCGGTCAACGTGAAGAAGAAGCCCGCGCCCACCGCCGCTGCCGATACCGCCACGGACGAGGACACTCCGGTCGCGTCGTCGAACGGTACCGCGAAGCCGTCGAAGCAGTCCGCGGGCCAACGCCGCCCGGCCGGCCAGAAACGGCCCGGTAACCGCGGCAGGGCGAATCAGAAGCGCAGGCGCTGATACCCAATCGGTGGGCCGAGCCGCCCACCTCTCTTTATCGCTGAGCAACCCCTTGATCGCGAATACCGCCCGGCGGCGATTGCCCGGCGCGCGCGATGAGCAGATGAAGGAAATCAAATGACTGTTGAGACCGACGGAGGGGACGCCACCGTGGCGACGACGACGGCGAGCGCCGGAGCGGACACCGGCGATGTCGTGAACGATGCCGAGGAAGCGCTGATCGAAGAAGGCGAGATCGCGGGTGACTACCTCGAGCAGTTGCTCGACGTGCTGGACTTCGACGGCGACATCGATCTCGATGTGGAAGGCGACCGCGCCGTGGTGAGCATCGACGGTGGCCGCGATCTGACCAAGCTCGTGGGACGCAACGGCGAGGTGCTCGACGCGTTGCAGGAACTGACTCGTCTCGCTGTCCAGCAGGCGACCGGAGTGCGCAGTCGGCTGATGCTGGACGTGGCGGGCTGGCGGGCCAAGCGGCGGTCCGAGCTGAGTGAGCTCGGCGCGGCCGCGGCGCAGCGGGTGCTGGACTCCGGCGAGCCGGAATCGCTTGCTCCCATGACTCCGTTCGAGCGCAAGATCGTGCACGACGCGGTGGCGGCTGTCGATGGGGTCAGCAGCGAGAGCGAGGGCGTCGAGCCGAACCGGCACGTGGTGGTCGTTCCCGGCTGAGCCGCGGCATCTCCGAAGCCGGCGGCATGTTTCGCGGCCCGGACGGGTAGTGGTTGGATAGGGCCTCTGGTCTTCGGACCGGGGGCCTTGTTCGTGTCCGGAGCCCGATTGCTCGCTCGTAGATCGACCCGAGTTCGGAAGGATGTTTCACGTGGAACGAGATCTCGGTGGCACCACCGCGGTACCCGCGGAGTTGGAACCACCCGCGTCGGCGGCCACCGTCTTCGGCGACCGACTCGATCTCGCGCGTCGATATTGCACAGCGCTCGCCACCGCGGGAGTGGAGCGCGGGTTGATCGGCCCACGCGAGGTGCCCCGCCTGTGGGATCGCCACCTGCTCAACTGCGCGGTGCTCGGGGAGTTGATCGCCGAGGGCGCCTCCGTGGTCGACATCGGCAGCGGCGCGGGCCTGCCCGGCATCCCCCTCGCGATCGCTCGACCGGATCTCCGGATCACCTTGGTCGAGCCCCTGCTGCGCCGAACCCTCTTCCTGAGCGAGTTCATCGAAATGGCCGGACTGGACGTGACCGTCGTACGTGGGCGCGCCGAACAGTCCGGCGTGATGAAGGAGGCGGGTGGCGCGGACGTTGTCACGTCCCGCGCGGTGGCTCCACTGGGGAAACTCGCTCAGTGGTCTCTCCCCCTGCTCCGCGACCACGGACACATGCTCGCCCTCAAGGGCGCCAGCGCGGCAGAGGAACTCGAACGCGACGGCGAGGCGCTGGCGAAAGCCGGAGCCGGCAATGCCATCGTGTTGGAATGCGGCGTCGGTCTCGTGGACACACCCACCGTGGTGATCAGCGCGGAGCGGCTTCCTCGCGCCGAACGTACGTCACGGCGGCGCGCGGAACGTGCGGTCGAACGCGAAGGCAAGACGGTTCGCAAGGCGGCGACAGAGCGGGCGCGCAAGCGTGCCGCACGCAAGGCCGAGTAGCAGCTTCGATCGCGAAGGCTTCCGGTTCGAACTGGGACCACCGGCCGTTTCGTCACCCTGACGGAATGGGTGATCTGATCGTGGTCACGCGGTGCGCGCGGGATAGTGGGGCGTACCCGCAAGGTGTGCGTGTCACCGCTTCGGGCCTGATCTGTGGCGCGCACGTCCGAGAGGTGTGGCGCGGCCTATCGAAGCTGCCCAACCCCCGCGAGCGCGTGCCATGTCGCCGAGGTATGAGGTTGCAGTACCCGTCCCTTGCGCGTCGCTGACGGTCGCATGTTTCACGTGAATCCGGGCTTCGATTCACTGACCCTTCGGCTTCGTACGCCCAGAACAGCGTCTAGGTGGCGTCGCCGCATGTTTCACGTGAATCATGCGCCGTATGCGGGTTCCTGGAACGGCCTAGCGCTCGTAGAAAGCGTGTACTCGGCGTGAACCGAACTAGGCACGACACCGCCGCCACGTAAGACTTCGCTCGCCTCCTCCTGGGCTTTCTCGTTCACCGGTGGCTATGGCGCACCGCCCGGGTCCGCTATCCGTTCGCGCTCGTGGCGCACAGTCGAAGTGGTGCACCGCGAATTCGACACCGAAAGGTTGGCGCCGGACGAGCCGATCCCGCTTCACCATCTCACCTGACGAAGAGCGCGCCGGATGACGGAAAGCGCCCAACGATGCGTGTCTACGGCAACGAGCAGTGCCGGGTCCGCTGGAAGACAGACCCGCTCGACAGCGAAGCGCCAACGCGCAGCCACAGACAACAGACGTGATCTGCCGCGGGGCGGCGGCGACGCGGCAGCTGCTGACGGACAGATCCGTTGACGCGCACCGCCGCTCGGTCACCGCAGCGTACAGTCCGCGCGACGCCTCTCCTCCCCCTTGGGGTCTGGCGTGAGCCAACTCGAAGCAATAGGGAGTACATCGCCGAACGGGTCGAGAGGACTCCCGGGCCGAGCACGGTCAAACCGCCACTGCGAGAGTGGGCTTCCAATAGCGGCGGATAGTTGCGTCGGAACCTGGCACCAGCTACCACCCCACTGTGGGACGCGCGGTCCACGGCAATGTTTCATGTGAAACAGCGGGCGCGGGGCGCTGAATTCGTGCGGTTTCAGCGTGTCGCTCTGCGCCTCGCCGCGATTCAGCTTTCTTAAACCGCTCAGTGCTGGCAAGCTAGTGGGCGTCGGGCGTGAGCGTAGGTGCCACGGAGGGATCTGGTTGTCACAACGACGAGGAGCTCCGCTCGGTCGATCGGGCGCCGCGAACCCGGTTGTGCATCGTGTTCGATCCGACAAAGGCTGTTGCAGACACGGCGCCGATCTGTCCCGTCGCGCGTACGTGTTCTGAAGTTTCTCGGGTTAGGAGCTGTCTATGTCGAGCGGTCCGGCGAATGTTTCACGGGAAACAACGTCGCGCGTGCCGGGGATGCTGGACTCCAGCAATTTCGACGCGGAGGCATTCGGAAGTACACCGTTCGGGCACATCTCCCCTAGCGAGACCCCGATAGCCGCCGAAGCGCAACGTGCAAGTCAAATCCTCCATCCAGGAAAGGTGACTGTGCCGAAACCGCACGAGCAACGGATCATCACTATCGCCAATCAGAAAGGCGGGGTCGGGAAGACGACCACCGCGGTGAATCTGGCGGCCGCCCTGGCGCACCAAGGGATGACGGTTCTCGTGATCGATCTCGACCCTCAGGGCAACGCGAGCACCGCCTTGGGCATCGAGCATCATTCGGGTGTCCCCTCCAGTTACGAGTTGCTCATCGGCGAGGTTTCGGTCAGGGACGCCATCCAGACGAGCCCGCACAGCGAGCGTCTCCTGTGTATTCCCGCGACTATCGACCTGGCGGGTGCCGAAATCGAACTCGTGTCGATGGTGGCCAGGGAGGGCAGGCTGAAAGCCGCAATCCAAGAAGCGAATATCGCCGGATACGACATCGATTATGTGATGATCGACTGCCCGCCTTCCTTGGGGCTGCTGACGGTCAACGCGCTCGTCGCGGCGAAGGAGGTCCTGATCCCGATCCAGTGCGAGTACTACGCGCTGGAAGGCGTCGGCCAGTTGCTGCGCAATATCGGCTTGGTGCAGGCGCACTTGAATCCCGAACTCCACGTCTCCACCGTGATCCTCACGATGTACGACGGACGCACCAAATTGGCCGACCAGGTCGCCGAAGAGGTCCGCGGACACTTCGGCGATGTGGTGCTGCGGTCGGTGATCCCGCGCAGTGTGAAGGTGTCGGAGGCACCCGGTTACGGCATGACGGTGCTCGATTATGATCCAGGCTCCCGGGGCGCGATGAGCTACCTGGATGCCGGACGCGAGATGGCGGCCCGCGCGGTGGCTCCGCGCGTCGCCGCGACGAAGTCGGCGGAGTGATTCGGCCAGTGGTGTCGACGCTCGGCACAGTCCGGTTTGGTAGCGGAACGAGGAAGGGGTCGGTAGACCGATGAGTCAGGCGAAGAAGGGTGGGCTCGGGCGCGGTCTCGCCGCGCTGATCCCGACGACACCGACGACAGCACCGGGCCTCAGCAGCGCGGCTGCGAGTGTCATCGGTCTGGATCCGGTGGGGCCGCAGCCGCCCGCTACCTACCTGCATCGGGTACCTGATCCCGCCGACAACGCCGAACTCGAGGCCGGTGGCGCTGTCTACCGCGAGATCCCGCCGGACCAGATCGAACCGAACCCGAAGCAGCCGCGGACGGTGTTCGAAGAGGACGCGCTGGCCGAGCTGGTGCACTCGATCCGTGAGTTCGGTCTGATGCAGCCGATCGTGGTGCGCCGGACCGAGCCGGGCGTGGATCGCTATCAGCTGGTCATGGGCGAGCGGCGCTGGCGGGCGTGCCAAGAGGCGGGGCTGGCCGCCATTCCCGCGATCGTGCGGGAGACCGCGGACGAGTCGATGCTGCGTGACGCCCTGTTGGAGAACATCCACCGGGTGCAGCTGAATCCGCTCGAAGAGGCGGCGGCCTACCAGCAGCTGCTGGAGGAATTCGACGTCACCCACGAGGAATTGGCTGCCCGAATCGGCCGCTCTCGCCCGGTTGTGACGAATATGATCCGTCTACTGAAGTTGCCTATCCCGGTGCAGCGCCGGGTCGCGGCGGGCGTACTGTCCGCCGGACACGCGCGAGCACTGCTCGGTCTCGAAGCGGGTGCGGACGCTCAAGAGGTGCTCGCCGCCCGAATCGTTGCCGAGGGACTCTCGGTCCGGGCTACCGAGGAAGCCGTCACGCTGGCGAACCGAGAGCAGGACGCGGCCGCGCCCTCTCCTGTCGTCCGTCGCAAGCCGATCGAGATGCCCGGCCTCCAAGCCGTGGCCGATCGGTTGTCCGGCTCCTTCGACACTCGGGTCCTGGTGAGCATGGGCAAGCGCAAAGGCAAGATCGTCGTCGAGTTCGGGTCGGTGGAAGACCTCGAGCGGATCGTCGCCCTGATGGAGCAGAACGCACCTACCGTGTGACAGAAGTGACGAAATTCAACTTGTGGTTTACATAGGTGCGGGTTCCGGGCCGAAACGTCACTGTGACGGCAGGGATTCACGCGGGCCGTGGAGCGCACATCGCTCCCGGCGAAGCAACACAAGTTCTTCTGACCAACAGCACAGCGACATGGAATGAGGCGGGTTCCCCTTGATCGCTTATTCTTGCTGGCGAGCAAACGTTGATGCGACGTGAGCGTGGATGAATCGGACAGCTGGAGGCTGAGCAGAGCGGTGTCGACCAGCGTCACAGCACTAACCCTCGGCGGACTGGAGAAGCTTCCCGCGCATGCGCGGCGCTGTGTCTTCTGGGAGATGGACCCCGCGGTGGCCGAGGACTCGCGCAACTTCAGCGATCCGGTGTTCGAGAAGGAAGCCTGGCTGTCCACGGTCATGCTGGAGTGGGGTTCGTGCGGGCAGGTGGCGAACGTCGACGGCAACGTCGCCGGCTGCGCCTTCTACGCACCGCCCAGCGCGGTGCCCAGGGCCGGCCTCTTCCCCACCTCCCCGGTGAGCCCGGACGCGGTCCTGCTGACCACGCTGCGGGCCGAATTTCCCTACCGGGATGCCGATGTCGCCCACCACCTCATCCAGGCTGTGGTGGCGGACCTGGTGCGCCGTGGCGTGCGAGCTCTGGAGGCATTCGGCATCCGCAGCCACCCGGCGACGCAGGCACTGTCGGAGCGGTCCGGCTCGATGACGCTGCTCGAGCGGATCGTGGCCCCGATCAAGAGTGCGAGCGCCACTACCGAGTGCTCACCGGAGAGCTGCATGATCGATGCCGACTTCCTGGAAGATGTCGGCTTCGAGGTGGTGGCCCCGCATCACCGGTTCCCACGGTTGCGGTTGGAACTCGACTCCGACCACGGCTGGAAGGAAGACGTCGAACGAGCGTTGGATCAGCTGCTCGCCGCGGCGTCGATGACCGCGCCGACTCGCATCGGGGCGCGCTGAGGCAGACAACGAAACGCCCCCTGGCCGATTCGAAAGGTCAGGGGGCGCTTCGAAGGATGGAAGGCGAAGCTACATCCGGTCTGCGGCGGCCAGCTCCTCAGCCAGCAGTTCCGCGAAAGTGTACGTACCGGTCGGCTGGTCGTCCTGGCCCAGCAGATACAGCCGCTTCACCGAGATCAGAATGGCCTCGGCGATCACGTCGCGCATGCGCGGGTTGGTGAGAACCGAGGCATCGTATTCGTTGGTCAGATAACCGATGTCCACCTGGACCGTCGGCATCTTGGTGAGGCGCAACAGATCCCAGGTGCGCGCATGGGTACGGCAGTCCTGCAGCGAGGTTCGGGCGACGACCTCACGCTGGATGAAGCCGGCCAGCACCTGGCCGATCATGGACACCGAGCCGTGCGAGTTGCCGAAGTAGAACCCGGCCACGCCGTTGGCCAGTGGGCTCGGGTTGGCGGCACAGCGCAGGGAGATCATCAGATCCGCGTCGAAGGCGTTGGACGTGTCCGCACGCTCGGCGTCGGTGGGGTTGGCGCCCCACGGCCGCGACAAGAAGGTCTCCATACCCGTGGCCGCCATCCGTCCTTCGAGACGGCTGGCCAAGTCCCACAGGATCTCCGACTCGTAGACGTCGCCGTACTCGGTGGGTACGGCGCATCCCTTGTCCGGCCCGCCGAGGCCCGGATCGATGACGATTCGCTTGCCCGTCAGCTGCGGCCCCGCCCGGTGCACCACTTCTTCCTCGGCGATCCGGTGCGGATTGCCTCCGGTCACCCTGGCACCGAGCAGGTCCAGCGAGCGCAGCGTGTCGGGACCACAGATCCCGTCGGCCGACAGCCCGATCTCCCGCTGGAAGGCGGTCAGCGCGTCATGGGTGTGCGGACCGAAGTAGCCGTCGACCCGGTGCACGTAGAAGCCGAGATCCTGCAGCCTGCGCTGGAGCGTGGCCACGTCGTCGCCGTAGAGCGGCGCGGACAGCTGATAGATCAGCGTGCGCGCGCCGAGCCGGTAGGACGCTTCCTTGAGTGCCCGGTAGGTCGCCGGGCCGACCACCCCGTCGACCAGCAGACCGCGATGCTGCTGGAACGCGCGAACCGCGGAGTCGAGGTGGTGGTCGAAGGACACCTCCGTGTCCTTCCAGTATTCGCGCGCGTCCGCCTGATCGGTACCGACGTGCGCGTGTAGGAACCCGAGGCTTGCCAGGGTGCTCCGAACCTCTGCTACGGCTGGACCGGAATCGCCGTGACGAAGTCGGTGCATGCGTGAGAGCCCTTTCCTTCCGTCAACCCGCGGGTACCCACTCATGCGATGGGATACACCTTCGCACGACAGGAGCGTCGGTCGATTGTCTCAGACCCGGACCAGGTTTCGACAACCCCGGGTCCAGGGCATCCTACGGCGCGTCGTCGGATCGCGTCGTCAGATGACGTCTTCGAGTTCGCGCAGAAGAGCCGCCTTGCCCTTCGCCCCGACGATCTGTTTGACCGGCTTACCGCCGCGGAACAGCATCATAGTGGGCAGCGAGAGGATCTGATAATCGCGGGCGGTGCTCGGGTTGGCATCCACGTCCAGCTTCGCGATGGTCAGCTTGTCCGCATGCGCACCGGCGATCTCCTCCAGCACGGGCGCGACCATCTTGCACGGCCCGCACCAGTCGGCCCAGAAATCGACGAGGACGGGCTTCTCACTCAGCAGCACGTCGTCGGCGAAGGTCGCGTCGGTGACGACAACCGTGTTGGCGGACTTGGACATGGGTGTTCTCCTAGCGATACAGCGAAACGAAAGGTGTGTGGCTGGTCCGGTGCGAACTCAGGTAGCGGGGACTGCCACCGACTCGCCCGCGTGGGCGAGAGTGTTCGAGGTGATGTCGCCCTGCTCGGCCAACCAGCGTTCGGCATCGATGGCCGCCCGGCAGCCCGTGCCCGCGGCGGTGATCGCCTGGCGGTAAGTGTGGTCGACCAGATCGCCCGCGGCGAAGACGCCGGGGATGTCGGTGGCGGTCGTCGGCTCCTGGACCAGCACGTATCCCTCGTCGTCCAAGGCGACCTGGCCTCGGACGAGTTCGCTGCGCGGGTCGTGGCCGATCGCGACGAACAGGCCGGTGGCGGGCAGCTCAAAGGTGTCGCCGGTCCGGGTGTCCCGCACGGTCAGGTGGGTGACGCTGTTCTCACCGTGCACCTCGACCACTTCGGCATTGAGCACGAACTTGATCTTCTCGTTCGCCTTCGCACGCTCGAGCATGATGCGGGAGGCGCGGAACTCCTCGCGACGGTGCACGATGGTCACGCTGGAGGCGAACTTGGTCAGGAAGGTCGCCTCTTCCATCGCGGAGTCCCCGCCGCCGACCACCACGATGTCCTGGCCCTTGAAGAAGAAGCCGTCACAGGTGGCGCAGGCGCTGACGCCGCGGCCGAGCAACCGCTGTTCGCCCGGGACGTTCAGGTAGCGCGCGGCCGAGCCCATGGCGAGGATGACGGCGTAGGCCTGGAACGTCTCGCCGCCGACGACGACCTTCTTGATCGGGCCGGTCAAGTCGACGGCCTCCACGTCCTCGGTGCGGATGTCCGCGCCGAAACGTTTCGCCTGCTCGCGCATCTCCTCCATGAGATCCGGGCCCATGATGCCGCCGCGGAAGCCGGGAAAGTTCTCGACCTCGGTGGTGGTCATCAACGCACCGCCGAACTGGGTCCCCTCGAACTGCAGCGGCTGGAGCTCGGCGCGGCCGGCGTAGATGGCGGCCGTGTAGCCGGCAGGTCCGGAGCCGATGATGATCAGATCGCGAACTGGCGTGCCGGGGTCGCTTGCTTGCTCGCTACGCTCGCTCATGGGGCCCTTCCGGGAAGATTCGATCGGACGTGTCGGTCAACAACAGGGTAATGGCTGTTGTTCCCGCGTCGACGGGCTCACGCCGCCCGGGTGGTCCAGATCGCATGGTCAGCCGATGTCCTGCAGCGCCTTGCGCTGGGGATCACCCGCACCGCACCCGGTTCCGACCACCAGGGCGGTGATCTTGGGCGGCTGCGGGCCGTTGAGCAGGATGAGCACCGCGTTCCCGCCCTGGAATCGGATGTCTGTCGATCCGAGGACCGTGCGGTCGAGACCGTTCGCCCGCACACAGCGCTCCAGTGCTCCCGGGCCGGACAGGGAGCCGGTGACGGTGTGCCGGCCGAGCGCGCTGAGGGCCATGGTGGCGGTGAGATCATCGCCCCATTCGTCGTTACCCGTGGTCGGTCGCGCGCTGGGCGCGGGAGCGTCACCGCCGCGCAACGTCGAGACCCACACCCCCGCACCCGCCACAGTGACGATCGCCGCGGCCGCCGCGGCGAACCAGCGCAATCTGCCATGGCGTCGCTCGTCCAGAGCCACCGGTGGGGACTGCGAAACCTCGGCTTCGCCGACGGATTCGCCTGCCCATGCGCGCGGAAGCTCATGAACCGCAGCGTCGGGCGCGTCCTGCGAGGGTTCGAGTTCGCCGACGAACAGAGCGAGCCGAGCCGCCACGTCGTCCGGCATCGGGTGAACGATGCGCTCATCCCGGGCGAGGGCACGCAGCTCGGCGGTGACGTCGTCCAAACCGCGCAGGAACCGCATGGCCTCTTGATCACGCGAGACCGCAGGCCACAATTGCGCACGCTGCTCCGGCGTCACGTTGTCGGCATGCAAGTCAGCCAGCAATTCGGAAGTGAACGGGGGCTGCGGCACGGACTGGGTAGCCATCGCACCTCCGTTGTTCGCATCTGACATCGCGGGGATCCCCTCGCCGACGGGGCCTGCCTCTGAATCGTTCAGGGGTTCGTCACTATTAATGACGCATCCCAACTACCTCCGGTTCCCCGGATCACGCAGATAATCCAATCGCTCTTTCAACCGCTGCCGCGCGCGAGCGCACCGGCTCTTGATCGTTCCCTCGGGCACACCGAGCAATGCGGCCGCCTCGGCCACGCTATACCCCTCCACGTCGACCGCGACGAGCGCGGTCCGCTGATCCGGTGGCAAGGAGAACAGCGCGCGATCGATGTCCATGGACATCTCCACCTGGGCCATCTCGTCGCGGTCGTCCTTGGGCTCGGGCAGCGACTCCGGCGCCAGCGATACCGCGCGTCTGGTCTTGTTGCGGCGGATCCGATCCAGGCAAGCGTTCACCACGATCGCATGCAGCCAGCTGCGCACTTCCGCCTCCGCACGGAACGAGGCAGCCGTGCGATGCGCCGACAAAAGCGCGTCCTGCAGCGAATCGGCCGCGTCCTCGCGCGTGTAGGACGTCCGCAACGCGGTCTGCCACAGATGATCGTTGTGCCTGCGCAGCAACTCGGCGAACGCGTGACGCTGACCACGCACATGCGCCCGCAACAACTCCACATCGGTGGCTTCACCGAGTACCAGGGAACGCTCGTGACACATCACCTGTCGCGACGCCCCCCTGCCGAGCTCCTCGTTCACTTCGGACGACAATGCCAACCCCTTGGACGGCCCTCACGGCGGCAACGGGCCCGATCGACCATTACCGAGACTTCGCAGCATCCAGGAACGAAAACGCCGGAACCTGGGAAGCTCCCCTGCCGAGAGCGCCCGAAGATCATATCGTCCGTAACGTTTTGGCAGCAACCGAATCTCGGGCCGGGTACGGAGGAATGCGACGCGCGACGTGCGCTACGAACGCTCCGCGCGAACGGAGGGCGCGGCGGGAATGCCGGCTACGGCGCGACGTCGAAACGGATGTCGGAAATGGCGGTCTGGAACTGTCCTCCGGAGTTACCCAGTCCGGTGATCCAGACGAGCACGTAGCGGGCGGCTTGGTCGGCGCGTACCGGGATGTCGGTGACGCCGTCGTCCAGCCGGGCGGAACCGATCAGCTGGGTCTGATCCAGCGTCGGCGACCCGGTCGGCGAGGTGCGGATCTCCACCGACGTGCCCGCGCTGGGCGAGTTGATCGAGACGTTCGTGAGCTTGGCCGGGGCAGGCAGCGTCGCCAGCAGCCCGACGCCCTTCTTGAGCGCCGGGAACTGCTGGAAGTACTGATCGGTGCGCCACTGGGTGCCCGGATCGTTGTCCAGCACCGCCTGGACGTTGGCGACGCCGTCGGCCGTGCCTTCCGGCGAGAACACCGAAACACCGGTCACCGGGACCGGCGCACCGGTCGAGGTCAGGTTCGGGCCCGCGGCGGCGGGCGTCGGCGCCGGCTGGTTGTTCGTCGTCAGGCCGATATTGCGCTGCTCGTTGAGCGGCGCCTCCGAAGCGGTCGGCGCGAACACGCTGACCATCCACCAGATCACGATGCCGACCACCAGCGCGGCGAGAATGCCGAGGCCGACCATGATCCACATCATCCGCTGTGAGCGTTCGCGTTCGGCCGCGAGCAGCTCCGGATCGGCGAGCGAGTCGTCCATATTCGCGGGCGCGCGCTGGCCGAGGCGCAGCACGGGGATGAAATCGGTCTTCTGATCGACGACGGACGCCTGCTCCAGCACGTGCTGGACCGTCGCCGCCGTCCGCACGCCCTTGTTCGACTCCAGCGAGCGCACGGCGACCGCGGAGATCTCGAATGGCACCTCGGGGCGGATCTGGCGCGGCTCCACCGGAGTGCCGTCCGGGCCGAAGTCCGCCAGCCGAAGTCCGCCGACCGTCGCGGCGGTGCCGGTGACACCGCCCGAGCGGATCGGCCAGCGGGCGGTGATGAGCGCGTAGAGCATCGCACCCAGACCACGCACATCGGATTGCGCATCCGAGTCCGACAGTGTGCCGGGGAACGCGAGCACCGCATCGCCCGAGGCGCTGATGCGCACCCGGTCGGGATGGTCGATGGACAGCGATCCACCGCCGCGGTGCGCCAGCTCGGCCGCCGAGGCGAGGGCGCGGATGGCGCGGGCCGCGCCGATCGGCGATGGCACCGTCTCGGCCATCTCGCGCAGCGAACGGCCCGGCGTCCACTCGGCCACCACGATGCCGCCGGAGCTGCCGCGCACCACGTCCAAGACGCGGGCCAGGCCGGGCGAGTTGATCCGGCCGAGGCGCAGCGTCCGGGACAGGATCGCCTGCGGGCCGTCCTGCCCGGAGTTCTCCGTCGCCTTCTGGTCGGCGTCGACGAAGGTCAGCGCGACCTCGCGATCCAGTTTGATGTCCAGCGCCTGCCAGAACTTCAAGCCGCGGGCGCCGCCGTGGCTGGCCAGCAGACGGTACCGGCCGCCCGCCACCGAAGCGCCAGGGATGAGCTTGGGGCCGCGCGGGATACGCCGGGCGCCCAGATTCTCCCCGCCCATCGGCGGCATCTCCGGCGAGCCGATGGGGATCATCCCGGTGTCGTACATCGGGTCTCGCGGCGGCAGCTGATTCTCCTGCGATCTCGGCGCGTCCTGACCCGGTGCGGCCGTCCCCGGCTGCTTGTTCGCGTACGCGGGATCCGACTGCTCCCCCGCGGTCGGCGGTACATCGGTGGACAATCCGCCGGGCGTGGTCGCAGAAGAATCGGCGGCCGGGACGCCGCCCACCGCGTCGTCGCTCACCCTCGGTCCTCCTTCGCCCTGGTATGTCGAGGTTCCGGCGAATTCGCCACTTGTGCTTCTCTGCCGAACAGGGTACGGGAACTCCCCCACGCCGGTGCGGTCAACGGCATCGGGTCTGATTACCGGCAGCACCATGGTCTGGGCATCCATGTACGGATCGAACCGCGGGTATGCCAGGTAGGGATCGGGCCTGCGCAGGACCTGCGTCACGTACGGATCCTCGGCCGGGCTCTCCAGATCGAGATCCGGCGCGGGCGGCGTCCAGCCCAGGCGCCGCGAGATGGCCACGGTGATGGCGACGATCTCCGGGATACCGGCGAGTCGCATCAGGCCGAAGGCAACCGCGAACATGACGATCGCGGTGATCGCCACCCGGATCAGCGAACCCGGGCCGCCGAAGGACGCGGTCAGCCGATCCAGACCGAGTACCCGGTCCACGATCCACATCACCGCGCCGCCCGCGAGTGACGCAAGCACGACACGAGTCACTGTGCGGCCGACATTGGCCATCCGGAGATCCCCGAGACTGCGGTGCAGCAGGAAACCGCCCACCACGGCGCCGACCGCGAAGCCGAGGCCGTTCGCGACGCCGAGCGCGATCACCACATGCTCGGCATCGGTGATGACCGGAGCCAGCGCGGAGAAGACGATCTTGGCTGCGGTGATGCCGAGGATGATCCAGGTCGGAATCCACGCCTGCTCCCTGGCGTAGAACACGCGCAGGTGGATCAACACCAGCGAGTACGGGATCAGCGCGAACGCCGACCAACTGACCGCGAGCCCGAGCCGTTCGGCGTCCGAACCGAAATTGCCGTAGCCGTAGAGCGCCTGCCCGACCTGCGGACCGGCCAGCGTGAGGAAGGTGACCACGGGGACCAGCGCGATCATGGTCAACCGGGTGGCGGCGGAGAGGTCGTCGACCACCGCCGGCGTGTCGTCGGCGGCGGCGTTGCGGCTCAGCCGCGGCATGATCGCGGTGAGCACCGTGACCCCGAGCACGCCGTAGGGCAACTGCAGCAGCAGCCAGGCGTTGTTGTAGATGGCAGGCCCCGCCGCGTCCGCATGCGAGGAGATCCGCGTGGCGAAGACGAAACCCGCCTGGCTGATCAGCACGTACAGGATGATCGCCGCGCCCATGCCGCCGAACTGCTTGAGGCGATCGTCGACGCCCCACAGCGGGCGCAGGTCGATGCCCGACCTCCGGATCGCAGGAAGCAGGCTGACCGCCTGCACCACCACACCCACCGTGACGCCGACGCCGAGCACCAGCAGCTTCGGGTCGCTCATGCGGACCGGGTCCAGCGTGATCTCCCCGGGCATCAGCACGTACAAGCCGAGCACGGTGAGCACGACCAGGTTGTTCAGCACCGGCGCCCACGCGCCGGGCTTGAACATCTGCCGGGTGTTGAGGATCGCCGTGAGCAGCGCCGACATGCCGTAGAAGAGGATCGCGGGCAACAGCAGGAAAGCCAGCGCCGTGGTGAGCGCCGTGTTGACCTTGCCGTCGTCGGAGAGGAAAACGTGCGTGGTGAGCACCGGCGCCGCGGCGGTCGCCAGCAGGGCGGCCGTCGCCAGGACCACGAAAGCGGCGGTCACCAGGCGGCGGACGAACGCCGCTCCGCGATCCGGATCCTCCTGCTCCGCGCGCACCAGCGTGGGTACCACGATGGCGGTGAGCACCGCACCGAGCACCAGTTCCGCGATCATGTTGGGAATCTGGCTGGCGACGGTGAACGCGCTGGCGATGGCCGGGCCGAGGACGGTCAGCAGCAGCAGTTGTTTGCCGAAGCCGGTGATCCGGCTGATCAGCGTCGCGAACGCGATCGATCCCGAGTCGCTGAGCAACCGGGAACTCGCGTTCTGCTTCGAATCGTCCGTCTTCGGCGGCTCCGCGGCGCCGGTGGCGGCAGGCCACTCCCTCGTCCGTGGGCGTTCCGGTGCCGCGGGTTCGTGCCGGACCGGGGCGGCCGGCCGTTGACGCGGCGGCGGGAACTGCTGCGGCTGTGGCGGAGCGTAGCGCGGCGGTGGCACCCGTTCGGATTCCGGCGCGACGGCCGGCATCGGCCCGGACCGGGGTGGACGCGGCGCGGCGGGGATCGGGCCCGACTGCGGAGGACGCGGCACGGCAGGTATCGCGCCGGACCGGGGTGGACGCGGGGCGGCAGGTATCGCGCCGGACTGCGGACCGCGCGGTGCGATAGGTGGCGGCGCCTGCCGGGCGGAGCCTGGCGGCGGACCGGCGGGCGCGTGGCCCGGACGAGCGGGCACCGGCGGAACCGGTCGCGGTTGTCCCGGACCGGCCGGAGGCGGCGGAGCGGGATACGGCCGTGGGTTCGGCCCGGGCCGCGGTGGTGCAGGCGGCATGGGCCGCGCGGGGGGAGGCGGCGGAGCCATACGCTGGTCGGGCCGCTGCGGCGTGGCCGGCGGACGACTGACCTGCGGCACCCGCGGCGGCTGGCCCTCGGGATAGGGGCCGCCGTTCACGCCGGGCGGCTCGGCTTCGGAGGGAGCAGGGCCGCGTTCCCAAGGAGCGACCGGCGCTCGACGAACCGGTGGCCCGTCGAGGCGGTCGTTTGGTCGAGGGCGATGAGCCGATATGTCATCGTCGCTCATCATGCCTCCTGTACCAGCCGGGATGTCCGCACCCCATCGGTGCGGTGAGCCGCGACTCGCCGCAACGGTCCGCCGTGGTCGGCGAACATTCTGTCAGTGGTCCCCCTCCGGACCGGACCGGCTCGGGAACTCTGTGATTGTCCTCCACCGTGCCACACGACAGCCCGGTACCCCACATCGGCGCAGGTAGTAGCTGTTCGCGGGGCCCCGTCGAAGCGGGATCCGTCACCGCGTCTCCTGCAGCTGCTCCTGCTCGCGCTCTCGTTCCTGGGCGCGCAGGACGCGCAGGCGCGCACGCCGGTACCGGTTGACCCGCCGCCTGGTTCCCGGATCGAAGCCCTCGTCGGCCGGGTCGGGCTGCCCGCGGAACCGGCGCCACAAACGGCGACCGGCCAACAGGAGCAGCAGGAGTGCGGCGCATCCCGTAATTATCGCCAACGCTTTGCCGTAGGCATTCGAACGCACCGAGACCTGGGTCGGATTGCCGAGCGCGACGCCCTCCGGCGTGGTGAGCGAGATCGGAATGACCAGATTCCGGCTGTCGCTGACCTCCGTCGGAATCTGGAAGGACCGCGACCCGTTCGCCGGGAGCTGCTGCTCGCCGGGATCGGTGATCTGCGTCGCGGTCGGCGCCTCGATCCGGAATCTGACCCGGATCGCGACCGGCAGATCGTTGCGGGCGACCAGCAGCAGGGGGCTCTGTTCGGACGCGAGGGTGTACACACCGCCCGGTGGAAGCACCGTGACCGAGCGATAGAGCTTGTCCATCGTCCGCGTGTTCTGGTCCAGCCGCCGCTGGGCGAACGTATCCGGCGGCGCGGCATCGCCCGCGCGCCGATCGGAGAGGCTGAGCACGCGCAGCAGGTCGTCGCGCAGCGGTGTCAGGAAATCGTGGGGCGTCGGTTCGGCCTCGGGCACGTCCACCAGGGCGCGCATCATCTCGGTGATCCGACGGCTTTGTTCGCGCACGGGCGGCAGGAACCGGTCCGGCACCGCGTCCTGCGCCGCCTGCGGCAGATAGTCCAGCTCGTAGGGCTGCGGGTCCGGCGGCAGCGCCACCAGATCGTGGAACGGACGCGCGGTGGCCAGGTTGCCACGCAGCAGCTGGTCGACTTGGCGCAGCAGTGCGGTCGCTTCATCCCGGTTCGCACCCCACTGCTGCGGGGGGACCAGCAACAGCGACCGCGACCGGTTCGCCCCCGGATGCAGTGCGCTCCAGGAGATCGCCCCGAGAGCGTCCTGCAAGCGTGCCGCGCGCGAGTCGTTGGTGACGTCGTAACGCACCCGGGACGGGGTGAACGGCGGGGTGGGCGGGTTCGAGCCCACCGCGGCGAGCGCGGTGGCCGACCAGATGTCGAACGTCACCGCGTGCAGGGCGGGGTCGGCGGCGGGTGTGGGCGAACCCGCGACGGGCGGCGCCGGATTACCCGTGACCTGTGGTGCGGGTGCCGGTGCGGTCGGCTGACTCGCGGTGATCTCGGGCAGCCGCACCACCTCCGGGATCGCCGGTTCCGTGGTGGAGGCGACCTCGTTCGCGCCGGTCGTGGCCTGGCCGCTGTCACTACTCGATTGGGCCCAATCCACGCTGCCCTGGGGAACCGCCGCCGTCGAGGCGAGCACAGCGGTGCCGAAACCGTGACTGCGCAACAGGACGCCCGCGCCGTGGTCGATACTGCCGGAATCCGGCAGGCTGACCCCGCGCACCGACCGGGTGGCGAGGATCGAGTCGACGATCTCGGCCGGTTCGTTGACGGCGCGCGCCGACAGCGCCGGATCGTTGACCGCGGCCAGCGCGGTGAGGTCCACCTGCGCGAACGGCAGCGCGACGGTGCACATCGAGCCGGCCAGCGCGCGCAACCGGTCCAGCCAGGTCTGCGCCTGTTCGGCGCCGGCGCCCGCCCTGGTCGCGCCGTCGGGATCGGACGGGCTGGCCAGCACCCGATAACCCTTGGTCATCGCGCGAACGGTGAGCAGCAGGTCGGGGTCGACGGCCAGGCATACGGCCGAGGCCAGATCGGCGTTGCCGCGGCCCGCGCCGGGGTTCATCGTCCCCTCCAGCGCGGCGAGCAGTTGATCGAGACGGCCGCCCTTGCCGAGCGAAGCGGCCAACTCGTCGTCGGTGAGTTCCACCTTGCCGTCCACGCTGCCCGGACGACCACCGACCTGCCTCGGCCGGTCGGCCAGCGGCCACAGCAACGTCGTCGCCACGGGCGCGTCGGTGGGCGCGGACACCGGCGGAGCCTCGTCGCCAGGGGCGGGTGGCACACCGAGCACCGGGAGCAGGAACCTGGCGTCGTCGAGCCGGGCCTGCGTGCCGTAAGCCGGTTCGCCGTTCACGTTCAGCAGCAGCGGGTAGACGCCCGGTTCCGTGATGCGCAAGGACGTGGCGCCGCTCTCCGAGCGTAACGGGATGCTCAGCGTGAACTGTTTGCGCTGCCCCGGGGTGAGCCGCTGCGCGATGTCCTCGAACTCGCCGTTCACGTCGTAATTGACCTCATCGAGGCGCAACGTGGTGCGCAACCCGGCCGGCGCGGTGATCGCCGCCGCCCGCTGGACGCGGATGCTGACGTCGTCCACCACACGATCGCCGATATTGGTGACCGTCCCCGCCACCGTGAGCTGGGAGTCGCTGCTGGTGGTCACTGTGGTCGGCGTCACCGAATCGAGCGACAGTTTCAGAAATTTGGGATTCGTCGAAGTGCCGGATCCTGCGGGTTGGGCTACGGCCGACGCGGAATCGAGCAGTGGCAGCGTCGTCACCGGGCCGAGGATGGTCAGGACCGCCACGAAGATCCGGAACAGTCCACGCGTCATCGCTTGCCGGTCTCCATCCGGTCGATCAGCTTGTTCGCCATCTCCGCCAGCCGCCGCTCGTCGGCGTAGGCCAGCCGAGAATCCAGTTCACTCAACGGAACCCAGGCGACCTGGGTCACTTCCACGTCGGCGTCGGACAGTTCGCCACCGACCGACCGCAGCAGATAATGATGCACCGTTTTGTGTACCCGCCGACCATCGGTCACGAACCAGTAATCGATGCTGCCGAGTTCGGCGACCACGACACCGTTGATGCCGGTCTCCTCGGCGACCTCGCGGATCGCGGTCTGCTCGGCGGTCTCACCTTCTTCGATATGTCCTTTGGGCAGCGACCACAGTAACCGCCCGCGGCGATCGGTGCGCCCGATGAGCGCCGCGCTCCGCGATTCCGGGGGGCCGTCCAAGCCGTCGACGACCAGCCCACCCGCCGAGGTCTCTCGCACCGTGCGCATCCGCGGCTTCGCGGCATTGGTGGCCGAACCGCGGCGCCGAGGCTGGCGGCGTCGACTGTTCGCACGATCGGCCGGAGACACCTGGCAATCCTACTGTGTTTGTTTTCCAGCGCCTGCGGCGCTGGGTGTTCGCGGCCCCCTCATGGCTCGCGTCCGAGCGACCGCCGCTGGCGACTGCGTCGCGGACGCGGCGGCCGCT